>CAKXKM010000005.1:0-49545 GCA_934876235.1 Collinsella sp. AF02-46-1
GGCGTCCTTGCCGCGGCCCCAGCGCCAGACCTTGTCACCCAGCCAGGCGCGCACCGGGGCGAGATCGCCGCTTGCGCACGCCGCCTCGAGGTCGATGCCATCGCGCTCCATGGCCGGCACGTACTGCGCATCGTAGGCGGAGCCGAGTGCGTACGTGGGGAAGTAGCCAAAGCTGCCGCCGCTCCAGTGCGTGTCCTGCAGTGCGCCCATGGCGTTGTTGGGAACTTCGAGGCCGAGGTACTTGCGGGTGAGGTCGGCCCACAGGCCGGGCACGTCCTTGGCGGTCGCCTCGCCGGAGAACAGCAGGCGCTCGATCTCGTAGCGGATCATGATGTGCAGCGGGTAGGTGAGCTCGTCGGCCTCGGTGCGGATGAGGGACGGGGTTGCGATGTTGACCGCGCGGTACAGCTCGTCTTCGGTTACGCCGTTGTAGACCTCGGGGACATGGCGGCGGAGCAGCCCGAGCAGCGGGGTCATGAACGCGCGGCTGCGGCCGACGGTGTTCTCGAAGAAGCGGCTCTGGCTCTCGTGGATGCCCATGGAGGTGCCGCCCTCCAAGCATGTGCGCGCATAGGCGGGATTGACGCCCAGCTCGTACATGGTGTGCCCCGCCTCGTGGATGATGCTGTAGACGTTGGAGATGCAGTCGTCCTCGTAGATGTGCGTCGCGATGCGCGCATCACCCACGGCAAAGCCCTCGCTAAACGGATGCTCGGTAAAGGCAAGCGTGGTGTCGTCCAGGTCCAGGCCGACAAGCTTCATAAGGTCGAAGCTCATGGCGCGCTGGGCAGCCTCGGGCACGTGGGCGTGCAAAAAGTCGGCAGCCGGCTGCTGGCCGCGCTCGCCGATGGCGTGCACGAGCGGCACGACCGTGGCCTTGACCTCATCGCAAAAAGCATCGAAGCTCTTGGCGGAAAGGCCGCGCTCGTACTGGTCGAGCCAAACGTCGTATGGATCGCGCTTGGGGTCCATGAGCTCGGCCTGATGCTTAAGTTGGGCGACGATTCTATCCACATAGGTCTCAAAGCTCGCCCAGTCGTTGGCTGCCTTGGCCTTGTGCCACACGGCGTCCGCCTCGCAGGTGAGCCTGGTCCAGGCCTCGGCTTCTTCGGTGGGGATGGCACCGGCCTCACGTTGATCGCGGCCGAGCACACGGATCTCGTCGAGCAGCTGAGGGTCGTCGATTTTGCCGCCGGCGACGGTCTCGCGTGCTAACGAGCGTACGAGCTCAACGGACTTCTCGCTGGTCAGCAGCTTGTGATGCTCGCCGGCAAGCGTGCCCATGGCGTCGGCACGCGCTGCTGCGCCGTTGGCAGGAGCAATCGTCGCTCCATCGAACTCGGCAATCTTGAGCAGGTACTCGCGGGTCCACAGTTTGCCTTCGAGCTTGCGGAATTTTTTGACGGCCTTATCGACCTTGATACCTTTGGGCGTCTTGCCCGCCGCGGGCTTGGCCTTCTTATCGTACTTCTTTCCCATACTTATATCCTTGATCTCGCAGACCGGACGCCACGGGTGGGCGTGCGGCCAGTTTGCACAGCTACCTGCCTTGTACCCAGTGCGAACAAAACGGAACGCGGCGATGCACACGCAGAATGTGTTATCCTATAGCCCAATGCGTTGACGGAGAGGGTTTTGCCCGCCGCGTCGCCGGCAAGAGAGGGAAGGTCATGGGCTGCGAGCCTTCCTGCGGTGACAAGGGCCAAGCGTTCACTCCCGAGCAGCGACCTCAACGGGCACGCGGCCAGCGGTGGCGAAGCCCCAGTAGGGAAGCCGTGAGCCTCGCGACAAGGGGCACAGAGTGGGCGCGGCGGGCCAGACATCCGCCGGGTCAAACAAGGTGGTACCGCGGAATTCAACCGTCCTTGGGCAATGCACATGCCCGAGGGCGGTTTTTTTTATTACCGAACCGGGCCGCGTTTTCACAACGCCAGACGGTGGCAGCCGCCTCGGCAAACGGAGAGCGCGAGAGACGAAAGGGAAGACATGAGTCTGATTGATGATCTGGTCAAACTCGAGGAAGAGGCCAAGGAGCTCGTCGCAGGCGCCGACGACGCAGCCAAGCTCGAGGCTGCGCGCGTTGAGCTGCTCGGCCGCAAGGGCCGCATCACCGGCCTGATGCGCATGATGGGCAAGCTCGCCCCCGAGGATCGTCCCGTGATGGGCAAGCGAGCCAACGAGATGCGCCAGCTGATTGAGGGCATGCTCGACGAGCGCAACACCGAGATGAAGGCCGCCGCCCTCAAGCGCGCACTGGAGCACGACGCCGTCGACATCACGCTGCCGGGCATCCGTCCGCAGATCGGCCACCAGCACCTGATCAAGCAAATCATCGAGGAGGCCGAGGACATCTTCTGCGGCATCGGCTACACCGTCGAGTCCGGCCCCATGGTCGACACCTCCTACTACAACTTCACCGCGCTCAACGCTCCCATGGATCACCCGAGCCGCTCGGCCCGCGATACCTTCTACGTGGTCGACAACAACCCCGGCAGCGTCGCGCACCCCGAGGCTCACGCCCACGGCGAGTCCGACGTGCTGCTGCGCACCCAGACTTCGGGCGTGCAGATCCACACTATGGAGTCGCAGAAGCCGCCCATCTACATGATCTGCCCGGGCACCGTCTACCGTCCCGACACGGCCGATGCCTGCCACCTGCCGCAGTTCAACCAGATCGAGGGCCTGGTCGTCGACGAGGGCATCACCTTTGGCGACCTGAAGGGCACGCTCGACTACTTTGTTAAGTGCATGTTTGGCGAGGATCGCAAGACGCGTTACCGCCCGCACTTCTTCCCCTTCACCGAGCCCAGCTGCGAGGTGGACGTGAGCTGCCACGTGTGCGGCGGCAAGGGCTGCAACTTCTGCAAGCACAGCGGCTGGATCGAGATCTTGGGCTGCGGCATGGTCGACCCCAACGTCCTGATCAACTGCGGCATCGATCCCGAGAAGTACACCGGCTTCGCCTTTGGCATTGGCGCCGAGCGCGTCGCGGCCCTGCGCTACGACCTGCCGGACCTCAGAACGCTCATGACGGGCGATATGCGCTTCTTGAACCAATTTTAAGTTGACCTGTCCCGGCGGCTTCCCGAGCCACCGCACCTTGCCTTTCAATCGTCGGTTGCGTACCTAAGTACGCGGCCCTCCTCTTTCAAGGCAATCTGCGGCACCTCGGAAACCCGTCTCCGTAGCTGGAGTTTTCCGTCTGCTTATTGCAGGCGTTACAGATGAAAGGAGACCAGTTAGATGCGCGTTTCTTACGACTGGCTCAAGACCATGATCGATATTCCGGAGGATCCCAAGACCCTTTCGGACGAATATATCCGTACCGGCACCGAGGTCGAGGCGATCGACACCGTGGGCGAGTCCTTCGACCACGTGGTGACCGCTCAGGTGCTCACCAAAACCCCGCACCCCGATAGCGACCATATGTATGTGTGCTCGGTCGACGTGGGTGACAAGAACCTTGACGCTGACGGCAATCCCGCTCCGCTGCAGATCGTCTGCGGCGCGCAGAACTTCAAGGCCGGCGACCACATCGTCACGGCCATGATCGGCGCTGTCCTGCCCGGCGACGTCAAGATCAAGAAGAGCAAGCTTCGCGGCGTTGTGTCCATGGGCATGAACTGCTCCGCGCGCGAGCTCGGGCTGGGTGGCGACCACTCCGGCATCATGATTCTGCCCGAGGACACGCCCTGCGGTATGCCGTTTGCCGAGTATGTGGGCTCGAGCGACACCGTGCTCGACTGTGAGATCACGCCCAACCGCCCCGACTGCCTGTCCATGATCGGCATGGCCCGCGAGACCGGTGCCATTTTCGACCGCGATTTCCATGTGGAGCTGCCCGCCATCAAGGCGGAGACCGGCCGTGCGACCGACGACGAGCTTTCGGTCGAGATTGCCGACGAGGGCCTGTGTGACCGCTACGTTGCCCGCATCGTGCGCAACGTCAAGGTCGGCCCGTCGCCCGACTGGATGGTCAAGCGCCTCAACGCCCTGGGCGTGCGCCCGCACAACAACATCGTCGACATCACCAACTACGTGATGATGCTCACCGGCCAGCCGCTGCACGCCTTTGACCTCGACACCTTTGCCGAGCGCGATGGCCACCGTCGCGTGGTGGTTCGCGCCGCCCAGCAGGACGAGAAGTTCACGACGCTCGATGGCGAGGAGCGTGTGCTCGACGCCGGCATGGGCCTCATCACCGACGGCGAGCGTCCCGTGGCGCTGGCCGGCGTTATGGGTGGCATGGATTCCGAGATCGAGGACGATACCGTTGACGTGATGGTCGAGAGCGCCTGCTTCAACGCCGGCCGCACCTCGCACACCAGCCGTGACCTGTCGCTGATCTCCGACGCCTCCATTCGCTTTGAGCGCCAGGTTGACGAGACCGGCTGCGTGGATGTCGCCAACGTTACCTGCGCGCTCATCGAAGAGATCGCCGGCGGCGAGGTTGCTCCCGGCTATGTCGACGTTTTCCCCGCGCCCAAGACCATCGACAGCATTAAGCTGCGCCTGGCCCGTGTGCACGCCATCTGCGGTGCCGACATCGAGCCCGACTTTATCGAGCGTTCGCTCACCCGTCTGGGCTGCACCGTCGAGCGCGACGGTGAGGACTTCATGGTCACGCCGCCGAGCTTCCGTCCCGACCTGCCGCGTGAGATCGACCTGATCGAGGAGGTCCTGCGCCTATGGGGCATGGGCCGCGTCACGGCGACCATTCCGGCTGCCAAGAACCACATCGGCGGCCTGACGCGCGAGCAGAAGCTTACCCGCAAGGTCGGCGAGATCCTGCGCGCCTGTGGCCTCAACGAGACCACGACCTTTGGCTTTGCCGCCCCGGGCGACCTGGAGAAGATTGGCATGTCCACCGAAGGCCGCGGCTGCCCCGTGGTGCTCATGAACCCGCTGGTGGCCGAGCAGACCGAGATGCGTCGTTCGCTGCTGCCGGGCCTGCTGCAGTCCGTGGCCTACAACGAGGCGCACGGTACGCCCAACGTGCACCTGTACGAGGTCGGCAACCTGTTCCACGGTCGCGAGAACGCCAGCCTGCCCAAGGAGACCAAGTCCGTGGCGGGCGTGCTCTCGGGCCAGTGGAGCGAGCAGTCCTGGAACATGAAGTACCGCAAGCTGCGCTTCTTCTTTGGCAAGGGCATTGTCGAGGAGCTGCTCGCCCAGCTGCGCATCGAGAAGGTTCGCTTCCGTCCCGTCGAGGGCGAGGGCTACGCTTTCTTGCAGCCGGGTCGTGCGGCCGAGGTTCTGTCCGGCGGAACCGTGCTGGGCTGGGTCGGCGAGATTCACCCCGAGGCGCGCGAGGCGATGGGCATCGATGAGGTCGTCGTTGCCTTTGAGCTCGACCTGGACAAGCTGATCAAGGGCGCCCGCAACCAGGAGAACTACCGCGAGTTCTCGCAGTACCCGGCCGTTGAGCACGACCTTGCCATTGTGGTCGACAATGCCGTGACCTGCGAGGATCTTGAGCGCCGTATTACCAGCGCCGGCGGCAAGCTGCTCGAGGGCGTGCGCCTGTTCGATGTCTACCGCGATCCGGTTCGTATCGGCAAGGGCAAGAAGTCCATGGCCTTTGCGCTCACGTATCGCTCGGACGACCACACGCTTACTAGCGAAGAGGTCGAGAAGGCGCACCAGAAGATCGTCACCAAGGTGTGCAAGGGCGTAAACGGCGAAGTCCGCTCGTAATCTTTGCTGTTCGGAACCCGCCCCCTGCGGGGTTTTCACGGCAACGTCCTCGCCACTTCGCGGCTGCGGGATGTTGCCTTAGAAAACCCCTCTCGGGGGCGGGTTCCTGCGTTAACCTTGTTGCGAGCGGATCGCACCTTCTTCCGGGTGACCGGAAAGTTGGGAGTGCATGGGCCCTTTATTGGGCGGTGCGTGGACCTGGGCTAATAACGTACGTATTGCAAGGGCGTGCTGCGTTGTGGGCGGTGCGCCTTTTTGTTAGTATGCAGAGTCGGTGTTACGGATTGTTGGAAACGTAACACACAACGTTCTGATTGAGAGGGCTCATGCATATTCCCGATAATTATCTGTCCCCGCAGACCGATGCCGTTATGGCGGTGGCGATGGTGCCCGTATGGGTTCACTGCATCAAAAAGGTGCGCGCCACGCTCGATCGCGAGCATATGGCGTTCCTGGGCATCTGCGCCGCATTCTCCTTCTTGCTCATGATGTTCAACGTTCCGCTGCCCGGCGGTACCACTGGTCACGCCGTCGGCGGCGCACTCATCGCGCTGCTGCTGGGCCCCGAGGCCGCGGCTATCGCTGTCTCGGTCGCTCTGGCGCTGCAGGCGCTGCTGTTTGGCGACGGCGGCGTTCTGTCGTTTGGCGCCAACTGCTTTAACATGGCCTTTGTGCTGCCGTTTGTCGCTGCTATCGTGTTCCGTGCGCTCAACAGCCGTCTGCACGACAAGAGCTGGGGCACCTCGGTTTCTGCCATCGTGAGCGGTTGGGTCGGCCTGTGCCTGGCGGCCCTGTGCGCGGCAATCGAGTTTGGTATTCAGCCGATGCTCTTCACCAACGCTTCGGGCGCCCCTCTGTACTGCCCCTTCCCGCTGTCCGTGGCTATTCCGGCCATGTTGATCCCGCATATGCTGGTTGCCGGCGTGATCGAGGGCGTGGCGACGGCCGCCATCTACGGCTTCATTAAGAAGACGGCGCCGAGCATTATCGTCGGCCCCGAAGCCGCCGATGGCCAGCTTGCCGCCGATGGTACCGCCAAGAAGACTTCCCTGATTCCCACGCTCATTCTGGTCGCCGTGCTTGTCGTGGCTACGCCGCTCGGCTTGCTCGCCACCGGTGACGCCTGGGGTGAGTGGGACGCCGAGGGCGCCGCGACCGCCGTTCAGGAGGCTGGCGACGACAGCCTGCAGGCTTCGGTCGGCCTCGACACCCCGACCTTTGCCGACGCCCTGCCCACGGGCGATTATCTGCAGGCCTATTCCGAGGAGCAGGGCCTTGGCTTTGCCGGCCAGGCTGCGATGTATATTCTTTCGGGCGTGATTGGCGTGGCGGTGCTCACCATCACATTCCGCCTGGTCTCGCTGACGGTCAAGGAAAGCGGTGCTCATGGCAATAGCCGAGCTGCCTAGTTGGCTTGCGGCCGAGGAGCGTTACGAGCCCGCGGGGGCTCGGCATCGTGTGATGCAAAAGAATGTCCTGCACCTGGCGAGCCTGCTTGAGCGGGTTCGCCTGGGTGGAGGCGCGCACGAGGGCGGGTCGATGGTCGACCGCGCCCTTTCTTGCGTTTCGGCTCCGGTGCGCCTGGTGGGGATGTTCGTTTGCGTCCTGTGCGTGTGTCTGACGCAGAGCCCGCTGTACCTCATGTTGATGGCGGCCATCGCGCTGGTGCTCGTTGCCGTGCGCCCCGTACGCGGGCTGCGTGCGACCTTTGTACCGGCGCTCGGCGCCACGGGGCTTGCGGTGGTTCTGGCACTGCCTGCCCTGCTGCTGGGCGCTTCTGCCGCGGGCGCCATGCTCAAGATCGCGCTCAAGACGTTCATTAACGTGTCGTTCGTGCTGGGCGTTTCGTGGACGCTCACCTGGAGCCGCATGTCGGCGGCGCTCAAGACGCTACAGCTGCCCGACGAGGTCATCTTTACGTTTGATATGGCGCTCAAGCACATCGAGGTGCTGGGACGCACGGCGCACGATCTGACCGAATCGGTCATGCTGCGCAGTGTGGGTCGTGCGCCTGCGGGTTTTTCGCGTACCGATTCGATCGCGGGTATCATGGGCATGACCTTTATCAAGGCGATGGAATGCAGCCGCGCGATGGACGAGGCTATGCTTTGCCGTGGCTTTGCCGGTGCGTATCCGACTCCCGCGCGGAGCGGCTTTGGCTGGCGCGATGCGGTCTATGCGGTCGTCGTGGTGCTGCTCGCCGTGTTGTGCGCGGTGCTGTAGCGCGGGCGGCCGAGCCGTCGATGTGGATAGGGAAGGGCGACGTTTTGGCAAACGATACGAATGGCGTGATGGGCGCGAGCGGTGCTACTGGCGCCAAGAGCGTGCCGCTCATCGAGTTTCGCGACGTGCTGTTCTCCTATGCGGGGCATACGGTTGTCGATGGTGTGTCGCTGCAGGTCGATCGTGGTGAACTCGTTGCCCTACTCGGTCCCAACGGCTGCGGTAAGACGACGATTATGCGCCTTATCAACGGTCTTGAACTAGCGGACGCGGGTGCGTACCTGTTTGACGGGCACGTGATCGATGCGGCATATCTCAAGGATTCCGCAGCCGCTCAGCGTTTTCATCAGCGCGTGGGCTTTGTGTTTCAGAATGCCGACGCCCAGCTGTTCTGCGCTACGGTGGGCGAGGAAGTTGCTTTTGGTCCCGCGCAGATGGGGCTGCCGGCAGACGAGCTCGAGCGCCGCGTGCGCGATGCCATGGAGCTGTTCCAGGTTGCCGATCTGGTCGATGCCTCGCCCTATCAGCTTTCGGGCGGGCAAAAGAAGCGCGTGGCGCTTGCTGCCGTCGTGTCGATGAACCCCGATATCCTGGTGCTCGACGAGCCTACCAACGGACTTGACGAGGACTCGTGCGACATCGTGGTCAACTTTCTACTGGCCTATGTTGCTGCCGGTAAGACGGTCTTGATGAGCACGCACCATCAGGATTTGGTACGACGCCTGGGTGCCCGCGCCATCTATATCGATCGATATCACCATGTGGTCGAGGTGCCGGTGTCGTCGTATGGAACCGAGAGCGGCGCTGCGGAATAGTTGCTGCGTAGAGCGTGCGTAGCGGCCCGCGCGGCTTTGCCGTGATGGTATAGTTATCCAGGTTTTTATGGGGGTGGCTATGCCAAGCTGGAACATTCATATCGCTCAGACGGAGCGTTTGCTGGAGCGCACCGGCGCGCTTGCCAATAGCGTGCGCGACCGCAATGCCTTTTTGTTTGGCTGCGTGGTTCCGGATATCTTCGTGGGCTATATGGTCCCTGGTATCGCTGATCCCATTCCGTATCGCATTACGCACTTTGCAAACCCCGAGCCTATCCCTAAGCCGCGCGAGCACGAGTTCTGGGATACCTATGTGGCGCCGCTGCTCAAAGGGGCGTCTGTTGGTACGCCGGCTGCCGCGACCTCGATCGCCGAGGAGCGCGAGCGACTCAATCGGGTGCATTATCCCCAACGCTACAAGGACGCCGAGCCGGTTGCCGGTCCCGGTGCTAGCGAGCTTTCGCTCGCGCCCGGTGACGTGGCGCAGTCGCTGCTCGATTTGACGCTGGGCGTCTGGTCGCATCTGGTGGCGGATACCGTATGGAATACGCGCGTGAATCAGTACCTGGAGGCGCACGGCGGCAAGCCGTGCGAGGAATTCCGCATTAAAAAGCAAGGCGACTTTGACTGGTTTGGCAAGACGCTCGGCATTGTTTCGATTCCGCGCGCGACCGATCGCCTGTATACTGCGGCGACGCGTTTTGGGCAGTATCCCATCCATAAGGAGTATGTGCTCAAGACCATTGGCGTTATGCACGAGATTGTACGCGAAAACCCCGGCGAGCCCGATCATCCGCCGTATCGCCTGCTAACCGAGGAGTTTTTCGATGCAACGTTTACCGAGGTCATCGAGCTAACCGAGGCGGGATTTGCCGCCCGCGTCGCATCACCCGGTGTTCCTGCTCTGCCCCTGATCGCTAGCTGCTAGCTGGCCGGCCCGGCAGTGAACAGCTCATCCCAATCGACCAACAGCTCCCGTCGCAGGGCGTAAACACGGCAAACGAGCTGCACATTTCATAGCATGCCATAAGTAGCTGGTTGCGTGTCATGTCGTGCGGGAGGCATCGACGCACAGAAAAAGGGCCCGGAAGGCGAAGCCTTCCGGGCCCTTTGCAATGCAAGCATGCTTGCAAGTGCGATTTAGCGCACCTGAGCGACGTAAGCGACGTTGGTCGAGGAGACCTTGTCCTCGAGCTGAACACTCATGCGGGGATCGCCGGCGGTAGCGACGGTCAGATCGCCGGCCTCGACGTAGCCGAGCTCCTTAGCGGTCTCGATCGCCTTGACGATCGTGCCGTTGACGGTGCCCTGGGTAATCTCGGCCTGGTGCGGGATAACGCCCCAGTACATGATCATCTGCTGGACGGCCCACTCGTGGCGGGAGAACGCGCAGATCGGCATGTTGGGACGGAAGTGCGAGATCAGGCGTGCGGTACGACCGGTGGTCGTCGGCACGGTGATGCACTTGGCGCCAACGGTGGTGGCCATGTTCACAGCGGACATACCCACAACGTTGTTGACGACGCGGGTGCCGTGAGCGTCGGCCGGAACCTCGAGCGGAGCGTGGGCCGGGAGGTACTTCTCGGTCTCGAGAGCAATGCTGGCCTGCATCTTAACGGCCTCGACCGGGTACTTACCGGCAGCGGACTCGCCAGAGAGCATAACGGCGTCGGTGCCGTCGTAGATGGCGTTAGCAACGTCGGCAACCTCGGCGCGCGTCGGGCGCGGGTTCTGCTGCATGGAGTCGAGCATCTGCGTAGCGGTGATAACGGGCTTGTAGGCCGCGTTGCACTTGGCGATGATCTCCTTCTGGATGTGCGGAACGAGCTCGGGCTTGATCTCGATACCCAGGTCGCCACGGGCGACCATGATGCCGTCGGAAGCCTCGAGGATCTCGTCGAAGTTCTCGACGCCCAGGGCGCACTCGATCTTCGGGAAGATCGTCACGTGCTCGCCACCGTTCTCGCGGCAAAGCTTGCGGATGCCGCGGACGGACTCGCCGTCACGGATGAAGGAAGCGGCGATGTAGTCGATGTTCTCGGTCAGGCCAAAGAGGATGTCCTGACGATCGCGCTCGGTGATGGCGGGCAGCGAGATGTTGACGTTGGGCATGTTGACGCCCTTGCGCTCGCCGATCAGGCCGTCGTTCTTAACGACGCAGGTCATGTCCTGGCCGCTGACGGACTCGACCTCGAGGGCAACCAGGCCGTCATCGATCAGGATGAGGGAGCCCTTCTCGACCTCGGAAGGCAGAGCCAGGTAGTCGAGGGAGATGTGCTCAGCGGTGCCGTGGAAATCCTCGGACGTGGGCTGAGCGGTGACGACGATCTTATCGCCGGTCTTGACGGCAACCTTCTTGCCGTCGACCAGAAGGCCGGTGCGGACCTCGGGGCCCTTGGTGTCGAGCAGGATGCCGACAGGCAGACCGAGCTCCTTGGAAATACGGCGGACGCGCTCGATGCGACCGTGGTGCTCGTCGTAGGAGCCGTGCGAGAAGTTAAAACGGGCGACGTTCATGCCCGCCTTGATCATCTCGCGGATGGTCTCGTCGCTATCGCAGGCGGGACCCATGGTGCATACAATCTTAGTGCGCTTGTACATTCAGACCTCCATCTGACATCGTCTTGCGCTGATAGATAAACCATAAGAAATAAAACCGAGATGATTATAACGAAATGCCGACCGAATACCCCAAAAAATCGACCGTATGCCGAAATGGAAGTTCATTTTTTGCGGGAAAAACGGTATATGAAAAATCTTTACCAACCACTCCAACCGCTGCTATCTGGGAGATATGTCAGTTTGGCGATGTGCCGAAGAAAAAACGTTTTACCAATGTTGAGCATCACACGGTCTGCACCGTTGCGTGCGGACCATATTTCCAAACCGATTGTTTTGGCTAGACGCGTCGCTTTGGGGTACCATAGCTCCACTATCAACTGCCGCTCAGCACGGCAGCCTTGATGAGCCCTTGCCCTTCTCCTGGGAATTATGATCGGGCATCAATCTGCTGAGTGGCCCGAATCCCAGGAGGGGACTCTATATGCAAAAGGAATACCTGTCCGCCGCGGCGGAGGTGCTCAGCGACCAAGGTGTCGATGAGAACCTCGGCCTGAGCAACGACGAGGCGTCTTCGCGCCTCGCCAAGACAGGCCCTAACAAGCTCGAGGAAGCCGAGAAGACACCGCTGTGGAAGCGTTTCTTTGAGCAGATGGCCGACCCCATGGTCATCATGCTGATCGTTGCCGCCGTCATCAGTGCGCTCACGGGCATGGTCAAGGGCGAGCCCGACTTTGCCGATGTTGCCATCATCATGTTCGTCGTTATCGTCAACTCGGTGCTGGGCGTGGTCCAGGAAGCCAAGAGCGAGGAGGCCCTCGAGGCCCTGCAGGAGATGAGTGCGGCGCAGTCCAAGGTGCTGCGCGACGGCAAGCTCGTGCACCTGCCGAGCGCCGAGCTCGTGCCCGGCGACGTGATCATGCTCGAGGCGGGCGACTCCGTCCCGGCCGACTGCCGCGTGCTCGAGAGCGCCACGATGAAGATCGAAGAGGCCGCGCTCACCGGCGAGTCCGTGCCCGTAGAGAAGCACGCCAACGTGATCGAGCTCGCCGCGGGCACCGATGACGTGCCGCTCGGCGACCGTAAGAACATGTGCTATATGGGCTCCACCGTCGTGTACGGCCGTGGTCGCGCCGTCGTGGTCGGCACCGGCATGAACACCGAGATGGGCAAGATCGCCGGCGCCCTGGCCGAGGCCAAGGAAGAGCTCACGCCGCTGCAGGTGAAGCTCGCCGAGCTCAGCCGCATCCTCACCATCATGGTGATCGTCATCTGCGTCGTGATCTTTGGCGTTGACATCCTCCGCCACGGCGTGGGCAACGTCCTTACCGATCCGACTGCCCTGCTCGACACCTTTATGGTTGCCGTCTCGCTCGCCGTCGCCGCCATCCCCGAGGGCCTGGTTGCCGTCGTGACCATCGTCCTTTCGCTTGGCGTGACCAAGATGGCTAAGCGCCAGGCGATTATCCGCAAGCTCTCTGCTGTCGAGACCCTTGGCTGCACACAGACCATCTGCTCCGACAAGACCGGTACCCTTACCCAGAACAAGATGACCGTCGTCAAGCACGAGCTCGCTGCGCCCAAGGAGAAGTTCCTGGCCGGCATGGCGCTGTGCTCCGATGCTCAGTGGGACGAGGAGCTGGGCGAGGCCGTGGGTGAGCCGACTGAGTGCGCGCTTGTCAACGACGCCGGCAAGGCGGGCCTCACTGGCCTGACTGCCGAGCATCCGCGCGTGGGCGAGGCCCCGTTTGACTCGGGCCGCAAGATGATGTCCGTGGTCGTCGAGACCCTTGACGGCGAGTATGAGCAGTACACCAAGGGCGCGCCCGACGTGGTGATCGGCCTGTGCACCCATATCTACGAGGGCGATAAGGTCGTCCCCCTGACCGAGGAGCGTCGTGCCGAGCTCGTGGCCGCCAACAAGGCCATGGCCGACGAGGCCCTGCGCGTGCTGGCGCTGGCAAGCCGCACCTACACCGAGGTCCCGAGCGACTGCAGCCCCGCTGCGCTCGAGCACGACCTGGTCTTCTGCGGCCTGTCCGGCATGATTGACCCGGTTCGTCCCGAGGTCGCCGAAGCCATCCGCGAGGCCCACGACGCTGGCATTCGCACCGTCATGATCACGGGCGACCACATCGACACCGCCGTGGCCATCGCCAAGCAGCTGGGCATCGTCACTGATCGCAGCCATGCCATCACCGGTGCCGACCTCGATCGCATGAGCGACGAGGAACTCGACGCGCACATCGAGGACTACGGCGTGTACGCCCGCGTCCAGCCCGAGCACAAGACACGCATCGTCGAGGCTTGGAAGTCGCGCGACCAGATCGTGGCCATGACGGGCGATGGCGTCAACGACGCCCCGTCCATCAAGCGCGCCGACATCGGCGTTGGTATGGGCATCACCGGTACCGATGTCACCAAGAACGTCGCCGACATGGTGCTTGCCGACGACAATTTCGCCACCATCATCGGTGCCTGCGAAGAGGGCCGTCGCATCTACGACAACATCCGCAAGGTCATCCAGTTCCTGCTTTCGGCTAACCTTGCCGAGGTCTTCTCGGTGTTTATCGCCACGCTCATCGGCTTTACCATCTTCCAGCCGGTGCAGCTGCTGTGGGTGAACCTGGTCACCGACTGCTTCCCCGCGCTCGCGTTGGGCATGGAGGACGCCGAGGGCGACATCATGAAGCGCAAGCCGCGCAACGCCAAGGACGGTGTCTTTGCCGGACATATGGGCCTGGACTGTGTGGTCCAGGGCCTTATCATCACCGTGCTGGTGCTGGCGAGCTTCTTTGTGGGCGTGTACTTTGACATGGGCTACATCCACATCGCCGATATGATCGCCGGCAATGCCGACGAGGAAGGCGTGATGATGGCGTTCATCACGCTCAACATGGTCGAGATTTTCCACTGCTTCAATATGCGCAGCCGTCGTGCGTCGCTGTTCACCATGAAGAAGCAGAACAAGTGGCTGTGGGCTTCCGCCGCGCTGGCACTGGTGCTGACGGTGATCGTAACCGTGCAGCCGACGCTTGCCGAGATGTTCTTTGGCCCCGTGACGCTTGAGCTCAAGGGCGTTGTCGCTGCCCTGGGCCTGGCCTTCCTGATCATCCCGCTGATGGAGATCTACAAGGCGATCATGCGCGCGGTCGAGAAGGAGTAAGTTAACCTGTCCGGGCCCGCCCCTGCGTGTTTTCTTCTTCGCTGGTCCTCGTGCTTCGCGCTGCGGGATCGCTCAGAAGAAAACACTCCCGGGGTGGGCCCTACGGTATCCTTACTGGCTTTTCTCCCGCGCGGATGAAAAAGGGCTGAGGGAAAGAAGGTGAGCGGCCGAGCAATTGCTCGGTCGCTCGTTTTGAATAAAGGATGTGCCCTTTGGAAACCCCTCTCGGCGGGCGGGCCCTGCGGTGGCGTTGCTGGCTTTTCTCCCGCGCGGATGATAAAGGGCTGAGGGAAAGTGTGTGAGTCGGTCGAGCATTTGCTCGGCCGACTCTTTTTTGTGGGAAAATACCTGCTCAGTTGTGATTTATGGTGCTGGGAGGCGCTTGTGGGCAAGGCTAAGGCTAAGGCGAAGAAAAAGACGACGGGGGCGCGGGCTAAGCGTGATCGTCGTCGGAAGCTCGCGACCGAGGCTCCCGCGTCTGCCGAGGAGCTGCTGGCGAGCGTGCCGGGACTCGACGCGCTGCAGGACGTTCCGGCGTTCGATGACCTGCCGGTCGATGAAGCTCAGCAGGCTGCCTTTGATGATTTCTGCGCACATGCCGAGGAGCCCGAGCAGATGCAGCTTGGCGCCGTGGTGCGCTTGGATCGTGGGTTTCCGCTGGTGGCGACTGCCGATGACACGTTTCGTGCCGAGCATGCCGTGGGATTTGCCAAGTCGCGCGGTGGGGACGAGGTCCTGCTGCCTGCCGTGGGCGATCGTGTGGCGGTGCGCCGCGCTCCCGGGCACGATATGGGCGTGATTGAATGCGTACTGCCGCGCCGTACGAGCTTTGAGCGTTGGCGCGGCCGTGCCCGCGGAGAGCGCCAGGTGCTCTGCTCCAACGTGGATAGCGTGCTAATCGTGCAGGCGCTCGGTGCCGGCGAGGTGCTGCTCGACCGTGTGGCGCGCTCGCTGGTGTTGGCGCTCGACTGCGATGCCGAGCCGGTGGTGGTGCTCACCAAGGCTGACCGCTGCGATGCCGAGGAACTCGAGCGCGATCTGGACCGCGTGCGCCGCCTGGTGGGTCCGGACGTGCGCGTGATCGTGACGTCCTCTGCCGAGGGCCGCGGCCTGGACGAGGTCCGTGCCTGCGTGCCTGCCGGGAGCTGCGCCATGATTCTGGGCGAGTCGGGTGCCGGCAAGTCGACGCTGCTCAATGCGCTGCTGGGCCACGATACGTTGGCGACCGGCGGTGTGCGCGAACGCGACGACCAGGGCCGTCACACTACCGTCGCGCGCGTGATGGTGACGCTGCCGGGCGACGCCGGCGTGATCGCCGATGCCCCGGGCCTGCGCAGCCTACCGCTCGTGGGTCACGAGCGGGGACTGGCCCGCGCCTTCCCCGAGATTGTCGAGGCATCGCGCGCGTGCCGGTTTGGCGATTGCACGCATACCCATGAGCCGGGTTGCGCCGTTCGCGAGGCCGAGGACGCCGGGCAGATCGATAGCCTGCGTCTGGAAACGTTCCAAAACCTGGCGTTATCCATGCGCGTGAGTGCTCAAATGCTCGATCCCGATGTCCATCCGTAATTGATTTTTCCTATGACAGCCGTTTCCCAACTGTTCGGGAGACGGCTTTTTGCTGCGGAAAAGCCTCGAAACATGCAGTTTGCTGACGTGCTGACCAAAACCTTGCCACGAGCTTGACGGGCTGGTCAGCTTTTGGTCAGCGATTGGTTTGACATCGAAAACCAAGATTGCGATTGCGCCGCTTTGCACTCTGACCGCCCAGACAATGGTGGTACGGGCATTCGCCCGGCACTGCCATGAGAGGAGCGGCCGTGAACAAGAGCAAGCGCATCGCCATCAGTCTGGTCGCGGGCGTGCTCGCTGCTCTGCTCTGCATGGTTTACGGCTCATCGATCCGCTCACAAGCCGAACAGGTCCAGGCTGAGACCTTGGCCAAGTACGGTGGCGATCGCGTCGAGGTATGCGTCGCGGCGCGCGATATCGATGTGGGCGAGACCCTCGATGAGACCAATGTCATAACCCAGGAGTGGCTGACGAGTCTGCTGCCGCGTGACGCGGCGACCGAGCTGCGCCAGGTGCGCGGCGACGTGACGACTTCGCGTATTCCCAAAAACGCCGTGATCTGCAATGTCTACACCAAGGTCGAGAGCCGCAAGCTCGAGGTGCCTAAGGGCAAGGTCGCCGTTTCGGTGGCGGTCGATGCCGAGCACTCGGTCGGCGGTGCTACGGGCGTGGGCAGCTACGTGGATGTGTATGTGCAAAAAGACGGCGTGACCGATCGGCTGTGCGGCGCGTACGTGATCGATACCAGTGAGGATTCCGGTGCCACGCGCGAGGGCAAGATCGAATGGGTGACGCTGGCGGCTGACCCCGAAGACGTCAAGGAACTGCTGGGAGCCTCGGGCAAGGGAACGGTCAGCTTGACGATTCCCGCCACGGCGCGCGGCAAAAAGAGCGGAGGCGACGAGTGATGAAGGCGATCTGGCTTGCGTGCTGCGCATGCGGCGATTACGGGCTGTTGCAGCGGGAAGTCGAGGGCCGTGATGCGGGTGCACAGGTGCTTCGCGTGGGTGACCTGGACGGGCTGGTTTCCATGGCGCGGGCGTTTCCGTCGCGCCGCGGGGCTGCCATCATCGCGGCGTCTCTGTTTGATACCGAAGATGTGCGCAAGACTGTTGCGCGCCTGACGGCCGAAGGCCGCGTGAGTCGCGTGGTCGTGTTGATAGAAGCGCTCGATCCGTCGGATATCGAGGGGCTTTTTCGCGCGGGGGCGACCGAGGTCATCGCTGCACACAGTATATGCGGCAACGGGCGCGCGGGCGAGGGAGCGGTTGATTCCGATCGGCGCATGACGATTGAGCCCGATGCTTTTGTTGATAGGGAACCCGGGGCGCCTCGCGCTACAAGAGGCCCGCGTGTTGATGATTATGGAAAAGCGGAAGCCGAGCATGGTCGGCGCCCCCGGAACCCCCTTGTATACGATGACGCTGGAGGGCCGGCGCAGCATGCTGGCGACTCCCCGGCAGTAGATATGGGATACGTGCACGGCGTGAATCTGGCGGATGAACTCGACGAAGTTGAGGGCCTTGCCGGGTGCGGCGAGTTGTCGCTGATGCAGCATGAGCAGATTGCGCAGAACGAGCCTGCCTCGCAGACCGAACAAGCAGCCATGCCGGCTTGGACGCAGCACGTGGTTGCGGCGGGGGAGACGGGGACGCTGTCACCGACGCCCGCCCCGCCGCCTCCGATGTCGCCGGCAGACGCTACCGCTCCGCCGCATCGAGCTCCAGTCATCTGCGCTATTTCGGGTTCGGGCGGTTGCGGCAAGTCGACGATCGTTGCCACCATGGCACACACATCGTCGCTGTTGGGCTTGCGTGCCGCCGTGCTCGACCTGGACCTGATGTTTGGAAACCTTTACGACTTGTTAGGCGTCGATGCTCCGCGCGATATGGCGGCACTTATCGAGCCGTCGGCGGCGGGCATGCTCACCGAGCCGGATATCGTAGCCGCTTCGATGCGCGTGGCGCCGGGCGTTACGCTCTGGGGTCCCGTCGCGGCGCCCGAGCAAGCCGAGCTCATGGCACGTCCGGTGGAGCTACTGCTTGATGTTCTGCGTCGCGAATCCGACGTGGTCTTTATCGATACCTCGGTCTTTTGGGGCGACGCCGTGGCGGCTGCGGTGGCGGCGAGCGACCGTTGCCTGGTCGTTGGCGATGCGGCGGTGTCGTCCGCGGCATCGGCATCGCGCGTCATTGAACTGGCAGGTCGAGTAGGTGTGCCGCGCACGCGCATGAGCGCCGTGTTCAACCGGTTCGGTGCGCGCGGGGCAGACGAGGACGTCGCCATGCGCTTTGAGATTGCCTGTGCGTTAAGCTCCAAGATTCGTATCGCCGATGGCGGGCAGGATCTCGCCGCGCTCATGGCGTTTGGGCGCGCTGACGAGGCAGTGGGGCAGACCAGCGCTTTTGCGACTAGCGTGCGCGAGGCCACGCGCGAGATGCTCGTGGAACTGGGGTGCGCCGTCGGCCCTTGGAGCGATATGGTCGCCGACCGTGCAACGCGCACCGAACGCCCGCGTATCCGCCTTCCCTGGTCGCGCGAGGGTGATCAGCGATGAGCCTGCAAACGAGGATTAAGGCTGCCGGCGCTGCGGCGGCGGCAGCGCCTGTAGATGTGGGGCGTCGCCGCGCCGTGAAACGACGCACCAAGCGCGCCGTGATGGACCGCATGGGTTACGACGAAGTGGCGCGTATCAGCGCCTATATCGACCCGGCACTTGCCCGCTCGGAATTGCGTCCTGCGGTGGAGGCGGCGCTCAATGTTGAGGAGCCGACCGATCTCGCGACGCCCGAGCGCGAGACCATCATCGACGAGATTTTGGATGACGTGGTGGGCTTGGGGCCGTTGCAGCCGCTCATCGAGGACGACACCGTTACCGAGATCATGATCAACGGCTGCCGCTCGGCTTTCTTTGAACGCGGCGGCGTCTTGTACCCCATCGAGCATGCGTTTGAGGATGATGAGCAGATCCGTGTGCTTATCGACCGCATTATCTCGCCACTTGGCCGCCGTATCGACGAGCGCAGCCCCATCGTCAACGCCCGCCTCAAAACGGGCTATCGCGTCAACGCGGTGATTCCGCCTGTGGCGATTGACGGACCGATTCTCACCATCCGAAAGTTCTCGGACCGTATCTGCTCGCTGGACGAGCTCGTGGGGTTGGGATCGCTGCCGCTTTGGTATGCGCAGCTGCTGTCGTGTGCGGTGTCGCTGCGACAGGACCTGGCGGTTGCGGGAGGCACGGGATCTGGTAAGACCACCCTGCTCAACGCGTTGTCATGTGAGATTTCCACCGGCGAGCGCATCGTGACGATCGAGGACTCTGCCGAGCTCAAGTTTGCGCATCATCCGCACGTGGTGCGCCTAGAGGCGCGCGAGGCTTCAATTGAGGGCGAGGGCGCGGTGACGATCCGCGACCTGGTGACTAATGCCCTGCGCATGCGCCCCGACCGCATCGTGGTGGGCGAGGTGCGCGGTGCCGAGTGCTGCGACATGTTGCAGGCCATGAACACGGGCCACGACGGGTCGCTCACCACGCTTCATGCGGGTTCAGAACAGGAGACCGTGGTGCGTCTGACGTTGCTTGCACGTTATGGCATCGATCTGCCGAGCGAGCTCATCGAGGAGCAGATTGCCATGGCACTCGACGGTATCGTGATGTCCGAGCGCCACGCCGATGGCAGGCGCTTCGTCTCCTCGTATTCGGGGGTGCGACGCGCCGCATCGGGCGGCGTAGAGCTCGAGCGCTATGTGACGTTCGATGCCGCCGAGCGCACCTGGACGCTTGACCGCGAGCCGCCGTTTATCGCAGAAGGCCTGCGGTCGGGGACGCTCACACAAGAGGAGGTGGACGAATGGAGATCACTGTGCCCCTCGTCGTAGGGGGCTTGGCAGGGCTTTCTGTCGCGACGGCGTGCGGGGCGGAACCTCGTGTGCCGCAGGTACCGCCGGCGGAGCTGGCACGTCAGGCGCTCGAGACGGTGGCAGAGAAGCTGCCGCGTGAGCTGGTGGAAAACGATCTGCTGAAAAAGATCGCCCGTTCGTGGGCATCGCTGGCTCCGGCGCATCGCCTTGGCCTCGTGATCGAAGATGCTTCGGGACGTTTGGCGTTTCTGCTGCTATCGAGCGGTGTCTGCTGCGTTTTACTAACGATGGTGTCGTTATCGCCCCTCGGATTTGCCTTGGGACTTGTTGCTCCGTTTGCCGTTGGTGCCGCTCGGGATGGCTTTGAGAGCCGGCGCGAGCAACACGATGCAGAAGAGGCAATGCCCGAGGCGTTTACCGCACTTTCCATGTCGCTTGCCTCGGGACATTCGCTGGCCCAGGGCATGCGCTTTGTGGGCGCTCATGCGCAAGAGCCAGTGCATACCGAGTTTTTGCGGGTGGCGGCGGCGATCGATTGCGGCATCTCGGCGACCGACGCGCTCGATGACTTGCTCGTGCGTATCGACGCCCCCGGTCTTTCGCTTGTGACCTTGGCGCTTAAGGTGTCTCAGCGCACCGGCGCTCCGCTTGCCGACTTACTGTCCGAGGCGTCGAGCATGGTGGGGGAGCGCATTGAGCTCAAGCGCCGCCTGGATGTTAAGACGTCGCAGGCTCGCATGTCTGCGCATATGGTCGCGGCGATGCCGGCGGGCATGTGCGCGGTGTTGGCGCTGCTTTCGGCAGATTTTCGTCGCGGTCTTGCGACGCCTGCCGGCGCGGGCGCTGTGGTGCTGGGTCTTGCCCTCAACGCCGTTGCCCTGGTGGTTATCCGGCGCATTATGCGGGTGGAGCTATGAGCGCCCCGGTTGCAGTTGCGGCTTGCCTGTGCGCCCTGAGTGTATTTGTCGCGACGGGTTTGGATCGGGCGGATGCACGCAAGATCGCAGGGGCCTGCAAGCGCGAGGCGGTGCTGGTCGCTGCCGCGGGTCGCTCGGTGGTCGATGCTCTGACCGCGCGAGTGAAGGGCGCGGTTGGAGCGGGCGGCCCGGCGCGAGTGTCGCTCGGCGAAGTGTCCGAGATGATCGATGTTGTGCGCTTGGGTCTTTCGGCCGGTCTTTCGTTTGATGCGGCGCTTGAGATTTTCTGCGCCAACCGCCGGTCAGTGCTGGCTCTTCGCCTTGAGCGCGCCTGCATGGCGTGGCAGGTGGGCGTGGGCACGCGTGAGGACGAGTTGTTGGCCGCCGCGCGCGACCTGGACGTGCGAGCGCTCGAGACCTTTGCCATCACGGTGGGGCAGACGCTCGCCCTGGGTGCCCCACTTGCCGAGACGCTGGCCGCTCAAAGTCGCGAGATCCGTGCGGCTCATCGCGCCGCGGTCGAGCGCGAGATCGAGCGTGCACCCGTCAAGCTGCTGATTCCCACCGGCACGCTCATCTTGCCGGCGTTGCTTCTGTCCATATTGGGCCCGCTGCTGGGAGCAGGCGGGATGATGTAGGGAGGAATACATGAACACGATGACTGACGCTGCTGGCAAGGTCCAGGGCTGGGCGTTTTGCCGGGCGGCACATGTTCGTCAGCGCGCCAAGGAACTATTGCAGGAGGAGAGTGCACAGGGTACCACCGAGTATGCCATCTTGGTCGGCGTGCTCGTGGTGATCGCGATTATCGCCATCGTCGCATTTAAGGGCAAGGTCCAAGATCTATGGAACGCTATCAGCGAGGGCATCAACAGCCTGTAGAGGGCGAGCGCCCCATCGGGGTGCTGCTGGTGTTTGCTTGCCTGACCGTGGCGATAGCGGCGGTGCTTTGGGGGCTTAACGCCGCGCGGCAGCAGCGTCCTGGGACCGCCTCCGATTTGGGCTCAGATTCGGCGGTGGCGTCTCAAAAAGATGAGATGCGAGATGCGGACGATTCGGATGTCGCTGTCACGGCGCAAACCTTTCTGCGGACGCTCGACAAGCGGTCTGGCACTGCGACGGATTCGCCTGAGGGCAACGCGATTGCGGTCCGGCTTGCATGGTCCGAGGACCGACCGATGACCGAAGCGGCGGCGGATATGCTGCGTGCCTATCGCGAGGTACCCACGGCGCAACTTGCTCTGAGCGGCTATCTCGACATCAAGGGAAACGTGTGGGGCGCCATCGTGCGCGACGAACGCGGCTGGGTCGATATGGTGACAATTGCCGCGGATGCTGGCGATGCTTCGTGTCGTCTGCGCGCCGTGCGCCTGAGCCCGCAGGCAACGGACTCAAAGGAGGGATCGTGAAATGCATGATGTCCTGCGTGAGGAATCTGCCCAGGCGACGGTCGAATACGCCATCGTCACGGTGGCGCTGTTATCGATCGTGCTGGCGATCGCGGGACTTTGGCGTGCCGGCACCGATGGGCGCTTGGCGGCGCTGGTTGAGCGGGCGGCATCCCATGGCGTTGCCTCGACGTCGGTTATCGACGCCGCTGCGGCCGCTAAGGACATCGCGTTGTATTGATGCCGCGCGCGAGGACCGGGCGCAGTCTACGGTCGAGGCCGCTTTTTTGCTGCCGACGTTTCTGACACTCATCCTTCTCGCGCTGCAACCGGTGTGCCTGCTCTATACGCGCGCGGTCATGGAGTCTGCCGCCGCCGAGACCGCGCGGCTCATGACCACGACGACGGCGGAGGACGACGATCTTAAGGAGTTCACCCGCCGCCGACTTGCCGCAGTGCCCAACGTTTCGATCTTTCATGCCGGCGGGCCGTTGTCGTGGGATATCGAGCTTGGCCGGGCCGGTGCGGGTGGCGTCTCGTCCGTGTCCGTTTCCGGCGAGGTCAAGCCGTTGCCTGTGATCGGTGCGTTTGCGCAGGCTATGGGTGGTACCGCCGAGGGCGGCTACGTTGAGCTCAAGGTCGATGTCTCGTATCAATCGCGTCCCGAATGGCTGGAGGGAGATTATGATTCGTGGATTGCTGCATGGGATTAGGCGCTGCCTGTTGCGGGTGACGCAAGGGTTTGCGGCCCGCCGTCGACCAGGCGCTCTCCGCAAACGAGGCGGCTTTATGGGTCGAGCCGGTGTCGATCTGTTTATCGAAGACGGCGCCTATACCACGCTTTCTTCTGCCGTGGTCATCCTAGTGGTGCTCACATTGTTGTTTTCGTCGACCGCGGCGATATGGAGCATGTCGCGTGCCGGGGATACTCAGGTGGCGGCTGATAGTGGCGCGCTGGCGGGTGCCAACGTAGTGTCGTCCTATCACACGGCTGCCACGGTGGTTGATGCGAGCATCTTGAGTCTGGGGCTGGCGGGGTTTGCCACGATCGGGACGGGCCTGGTCGCCATCCTCATCCCGGGTGCCGAGCCGGTTGCCGGCAATATGGTCGACACCGGGATTGAGATCATTAAAACGCGCAACAAGTTTGCCAAAAGCGCATCGGAAGGCTTACAGAAAATCGAGACGGCTCTGCCGTATCTGATCGCCGCGCGTGCCACGCAGGCGGTGTCGGCGCAGGATACCGATAGTGTGACCTATACCGGTACGGCGCTTGCCGTGCCCAGGACATCCGAGTCTGACTTCGCTGCGCTCGAGGGGTCCGAGATCTCGACCGATGCCATTAAAGACACATCAGATGATTTAGAGTGTGCGGCCGAGGAGCTGCGGAAGGCTTCTGAGGACACGGCGAAGGCTAAAGAGCGTGCTTGGCTGGCGGATTGTGGTGGGTCTGACAAGGGCTCGGTCGGCAGCTGTTCTTGCATGTGGGAGCGTGCGAAAAGCCTAACGGATCTCTCCGGTGTTCAAAATCCGCATTACTCATCGAGCGTTACGTGGGAGCCCCAAGTTGCCCTTGATCGCGCGAAGGACTACTACCATTGGCGTCTGACAAATGAGAAGCCCCACGGCTCGAGTGTCGAGATGAAGGCAGAGTCTGCGGCGCGTAAGGCGTTTTATACCTATGCGAGCGCGGAGGTCGATCGGGCGCATATAACCGAGAACGGAGACAGGGTTTCCTCCTATATTCCGCTGCTGCCGCGCAACTCTGATGAGGTTCGGGCGACGGAACTCTATACCGATGCGGTGTGGCCGACTAGCGTGAACGATGACAAGGCGTATCTGCATTACGGGACGACCTGCCCTAACTATAAGAAAGGGACGCCGAGCGGATTTGCTTCGGTTGCCGATTACGATGGACAGGATAAATGCAGCAAATGCCATTTTGGCGTTTTGTCGCTTGGTGCTGTTGCGGCGCCTTCAACCTCTATCGAAAACGGCTTCGAATATCACTTCGACGAGTTCAAAAAGGCCTTGGAGGAATACGTCAAATGTCGGAACAAAGAGCTTGAGCTCATGCGTCAGACCGAGGATGAGGCCGACCGTGCGAGCAATGCGTTTGACCAGGCAATTAAAGCGCTTTCGGGCGAGCGTCCGCGTATCGCTCCGCCCGGTCGCAACGGCGTGGTTGCCTTTGCGGTTTCGGGTGCCATCTCGAGCCCCGATGAGCTCAACTCTTCGTTTAACACGGCAGTCAGGCTTGGCGATCGCGGTGCCATCTCTGCCGCGGTGCTGGCGCCCGATGAGGCGACGGCGCAAAACAACGTGCTTTCGCGATTTTTCTCGACATTGAAGGAACGCTCGGGTGGCGTTGCCGGCGTACTCGATGGCGTCATGGATGTCTGGGGACGGCTGCTTGTGGGATACGGAGACATCCAAGGTTCGGCCGACGAACTTATGGACGAGATGATTAAAGGCCTAGGAGGGGGCAGCGGCGCGTTGGGCTCCATCGCATCGTGGCTCGGCGATACCGTTTCGGCGTCCGTGGCGGCGCTGGGTTTGGAACCGTGCGACTTGCGCCTGCGAAAGCCGGTGCTGACTGATTCCGCCAACGTCATTAAGAGCCCGGGGTCTGACATTGCTGGTCTCTCTCAAGCGCAAGACAAACTGCGAAGTATTCCGTTGGGCGTGACCGATCCCAAGGCGCTTTGCGAGGCGTTGGAATATCAAGTCGAACGCACCATCAGCGGTACGGTGTTCACGCTTGCGGAGATTCCTCTGCCCGGCGGCGGCTCCATCCCGCTCACCGTCGATGTCGCCACGCTGGTTGGCGCTCTGGGCGGTGGGTCGTAATGAGTATCCGCATGCGTCTGCGCGAGGAGCGCGCCCAAGCGACGGTGGAGATAGCAGTGGTTACGCCCGTTTTGCTGGTGCTGGCACTCATCGTATACAACGTCATGATCTATGCCAGCGCTGTCGCGCGCTTCGACCGCGTGGTGCCCGACATCGTGTTGGCGCACGCCGTGGCGCCGAGCGGGGAGGGCGACGAAAGCTCTGTCGATGCCTCGGCGACGGTCCGGACTCAAATTCTGAATGCCATGGAAGGCTATGACTTGCAGATCGAAGTGTCGAGCGAGCAAGGCGCGGAGGCATCGGATGGTGGCCTGCTCTCCCTATCCGGTACGTTTAGGACCTACACCTGCACCATGCACTATGAGCCGTGGCCGACTTCTCTCAGCATCGCTGGCGTTCCGCTGGGGGCGCCGACAACGTTGTCGCACGAGCGCGCGGTGACGGTCGATCCATGGCGTCCGGGGGTGGTCATGTGACCGCGGTCTCGTCCTACATCGCCTACGCGCGGGCACTCAATAGGCTGGGCTGGACGCCGGCCGAGTTTGCGGTGGCGGAGTCGTTTGCCGTGCGCCTGCGCGGCATGCTGGGACGGTGTCCGGTTGCCGCCAACGGTCTGCCGCTCGTCATGGCATTTCCACGCTGCTCTTCGGTCCATACGTGTTTTATGGCCTATCCCATCGACATCGCCTTCATCGATCGCGACGGCAATATCCTCGCGCGCTACGAAAACGTATGTCCCTGGCGTATGTGCTCCTGCCCCGGCGCCTGGGCCGCACTAGAGCGCTCTTCAATCATTGTTTCGACCCCTGCTCTCCAACGCGTGCCGGCTTAAGAATTGGCGACAGCGGACTTTCGTCATACGAAATTGGGTAAGATGGAGGAGAAGATGCATGGATGTTGAGATCCATCCCAACGCTAAAAAGCACCTGACAGAAAAGCGGGTGCTTAGCGTTTGGCTTGCGGTTACTGAGTGCATTCGTCGCGAGTCGAAGGACGAGCCGCCGAGATGGCTTGCGATTGGATGGCTCCCAGACGGACGAAGCGTGGAGCTTGTCGCGGTCGAGCTTGTCCGTGGGTGGCTTATCATTCATGCCTTGTCTCCAGTCCAGAAGAAATTTTGGCAGGAGATTGAACGGGCTCGGCAAAGGGGTCGATGATGGGCAAGACGTATACGGCCGCTAATGGTCAGGTTGTAACGGATGAAACGATTGACGCGTGGTGCGAGTCGTACGAGCGCGGAGAGTTTCCGGATGGCGAACACACCGTTGGTGGGATCGTGCATGGACGGCCCCCACTCTCAGGTGAGGGGACGGCAACGCTGTCGGTCAAGATTCCTCTGGGAATGAAGGAGGCCATTCGTCGACGGGCGGCTGCCGAGGGGATGACGCCAAGTGAGTTTGCCCGTGCGGCTCTGAGCGAAAAACTTCTTGCTGCCGGCTGATGCCTCTGACGTGCCGATTTATAGAACCGAGGCTGTGCTCAAAAACTTTTTTGAAATTCTCGGTTGACCGGAACGCGTCCTTGGTTATACTAATCAAGCCTTGAAACAAGGCACACCTCAAATGGCTGGGTAGCTCAGTTGGTAGAGCAGAGGACTGAAAATCCTCGTGTCAGGGGTTCGATTCCCTTCCCCGCCACCTTGAATTGACTAGGACCTCTGCAAAGGGGTCCTTTTCTTTTATGCAGCCCCCACATGGAATCGAACCCCGTGAGGGCGCGGAGCTGAGTAAACGCGTAAGCGTTTGCCAGCGCAGCTCGCAAGGCGCGTAAGCGCAGCAGCGGTCCGTCCGCGCAGCGCGCGGACGCGATTCCCTTCCCCGCCACCTTGAATTGACTAGGACCTCTGCAAAGGGGTCCTTTTCTTTTATGTAGGGTTCTGCGGAAACTGCGTCCCAGAATAAGGGCTCAGAACGGGACACACTTTCCGGTGCCTGCCTCCGGCGCGCGTACACACCTCGTCGCACCATTCCGAGCGCGCCCGCCCCAGACATTCCTCCCACTTTCGCGTCACTTTACAGACCGTTCGGTCGCCTGTCCGCACACGCGGGTATACTCAAAACGATACTTATCCTATGCAATACGATGCGGGTTCGACCTGCATGATCCGAAGGGGGCAGTGATGGAGAGGATACTCGGCGTTAATCTCTCTGGCTGGTTTATTCCCGAGCCTTGGGTGACCCCGTCGCTGTACGCGGCGACCGGTGCATCCAACGCGGCCGAGCTACAGGAGGCCATGGGTACCGCCGCCTATAACGAGCGCATGCGCCGCCATTACGAGACGTTTGTGAGCGAGGACGATTTTCGTCGCATGGCGCAGATCGGTCTCAATGCCGTGCGTCTGCCGGTGCCTTGGTATGCCTTTGGCTCACAGGAGTCCGATGCCTCCTACATATCGGTTGTCGATTACATCGACCGCGCGATTGAGTGGGCTGCCAAGTACGACATCCGCGTGCTGCTCGATCTGGCAACTGTGCCCGGTGGCCAGGGCGATTCCAACGATTCGCCCACCACGCCGGAGGCTGTTGCCGAGTGGCATTCGTCCACTAACGGCCGCCATGTCGCACTCGACGTGCTCGAGCGCTTGGCCGATCGCTATGGCGAGGCCGAGAGCCTGCTGGGCATTGAGCTGCTGGACACGCCGCAGATGAGCGTTCGCAAGAGCCTCTTCACCATGACGGATGGCATTCCCGCTCACTACCTGCGCAATTTCTATCGCGATGCCTACGAGCTCGTCCGTTCGTATATGCCCGAGGATAAGATCGTCGTCTTCTCGTCGTCGGGGCATCCCAGCGAGTGGAAGCATTTTATGCGCGGCGCCAAGTACAAGAACGTCTACATGGACCTTCACCTGTACCATTACCGCGACGAGTATGCGCTCGACATCACGAGCCCTCGCGGGCTGACGACGGCGATTTCGCGTAACAAGCGCGAGCTTAAAGAAGCGATTTCGACTGGGTTCCCCGTGCTGGTGGGCGAATGGTCGGGCGCGGCGATCTTTGCCAACTCGTCGGTTACGCCCGAGGGCCGCAATGCCTACGAGCGCGTGTTTATCGCCAACCAGCTGGCTTCGTTTGCGCCGGCTGCCGGTTGGTTCTTCCAAACGTGGAAGACCGAGAAGCGCATTGCAGCATGGGACGCCCGCGCGGCGCTCGGTACGCTCGAGCGCGGCATGATTGAATAGGTTGATATGACGCAAAACAGCGCCCATACGGGCAAACTCTATGTGGTCGGCACGCCCATCGGCAACCTGGGTGACCTGTCCCCGCGCGTTGGCGAGGCCTTTGCCGCTGCCGATGTCATCTGCTGCGAAGACACGCGTGTGACGTCAAAGCTGCTGATGCACCTGGGCATTTCCAAGCCGCTTGTCCGTTGCGACGAGAATGTGATCGCTAGCCGCGCTGCCGGCCTGGTCGACCGTCTGCTGGCGGGGGAGACCCTCGCCTTTGCCTCGGACGCCGGCATGCCGAGCGTGTCCGATCCCGGCCAAGCGCTGGTCGAGGCGGCGCGTGAGGCCGATTTGCCCGTCGAAGTTATTCCCGGGCCCTCTGCTTGCGTCACGGCGCTTGTTTCGTCCGGCATTCCCTGCGAGCATTTTTTCTTCGAGGGCTTTTTGGGCCGAAAGCACGGCGACCGTGTGCGCCGTTTGCAGCGCCTTGCCGTGGTGCCCGGCGCACTCATCTTCTACGAGTCTCCACATCGCATCGTGGCGACGCTCGAGGCCGTGGCGGAGGTCTTTCCCCAGCGTGAGGTTGCCGTCTGCCGCGAACTCACCAAGCTGCACGAGGAGGTCTTGCGCGGGCCCGCTGACCAGCTTGCCGAGGAGCTGCGTGCTCGCGGCGAGGTAAAGGGCGAGATTGCGCTGGTCATCGCGCCGCCGAGCGAGGATGAGGAGGCCGGCATCGCGCCGGTTGGCGCTGCGGTAGCGGATCCCGACGAGGCCCTGCGCGAGGATATCCGCACCGCGCTCGAGGAGGGGGAGCCCGCCTCTGCGGTGGCCAAGCGCCTGTCTCAGAAGTATTCGCGCCGCAAGCGCGATGTCTATGCCATGGTGCTCGATATGCAATAGATGGAGGATATCCAGCCCTTGCGCTAGAATCATCCCCTGTATGCAACGTTTTTCTGGAGGACAAACCCCATGGATCAAAGCAAGCCTTCGTTCTTTATCACGACGCCCATCTACTACGTCAACGCCGATCCGCACCTGGGCACGGCTTATTCCACCATCATCGCCGACGTTCAGGCTCGCTATCGCCGCTCCGCCGGCTATAACGTCAAGTTCCTGACTGGCATGGACGAGCACGGCGAGAAGGTCGCCGAGGCCGCTGCCAAGCACAACATGACGCCGCAGGAGTGGACCGACAGCCAGGCTCCGCACTTCAAGGAGCTTTGGAGCAAGCTCGAGATCTCCAACGACGACTTCATTCGCACCACCGAGCCGCGCCAGCATCACGCCGTGCAGTATCTGTGGGAGCGCATGAAGGAGTCCGGCTACCTGTATAAGGGCAGCTATGACGGCTGGTACTGCGTGCCCGACGAGACCTACTTTACCGATACGCAGGTCCAGAAGGGCGACGAGGAGTACGGCAGCGTCGGCCAGCATCTATGCCCCGACTGCCACCGTCCGCTTGAGCGCGTGCAGGAGGAGTCCTACTTCTTTAAGCTCTCCGCCTTCCAGGACAAGCTGCTCAAGCTCTATGACGAGCACCCCGACTTTGTCGAGCCTGCGTTCCGCATGAACGAGGTACGTAGCTTTGTCGAGGGCGGCCTTAACGACCTTTCCGTGAGCCGCACGAGCTTTGACTGGGGCATTCAGGTCCCGTTTGACGAGGGTCACGTGACCTACGTGTGGTTCGATGCGCTGCTCAACTATATGACGGCCGTCGGCTACGGTGTCGACACCGACGAGGCGCGTGCCGAGCTGGCCTATCGCTGGCCCGCGCAGTTCCACATCGTGGGTAAGGACATCATCCGCTTCCACTGCGTCATTTGGCCCGCCATGCTCATGGCCATCGGCGAGGCCCTGCCCGAGCACGTCTTTGCACACGGCTTCCTGACCGTGCGCAATGCCGAGACAGGCAAGGCCGAGAAGATGTCCAAGAGCCGCGGTAACGCCATCGCTCCGCAGGACGTTATCGACATGCTGGGCGTCGAGGGCTATCGCTACTACTTCATGACCGACGTCGTTCCCGGTACCGACGGCGCCATCAGCTTCGATCGCATGGAGCAGGTCTACAACGCCGATCTGGCCAACAGCTGGGGCAACCTCATTTCGCGCTCGCTCAACATGAGCGCAAAGTACTTTGACGGCTGCGCCCCGGCTAAACCGGCGTCTGCCGACGCGTTCGATAACCCGCTGGCAAAGATTGCCGACGGTTTGGTCGAGCGCTACATGGCCAAGATGGACATGCTCGATTACGGCGGAGCCAAGGATGAGGTCATGGAGCTCATCCATGCCGCCAACCACTACATCGAGGACTCCGAGCCCTGGGCGCTTGCCAAGGACGAGGCCAAGGCTGACGAGCTGGCATTTGTGATTTACAACCTGCTCGAGGCCATCCGCATCGCCGCCCACCTGCTGATGCCGCTCATGCCCCAGACTTCTGTCGAGGCTCTGCGCCGCCTGTCCTGTGAGGGCGAGGCCGCGAGCGACGACCTCAAGGGCATTTGCGCTTGGGGCCTGCTTGCTGGTGGTCAGCCCGTCGAGAAGGGCGATCCGCTGTTCCCGCGTCTGGCGTAGAGACTTCGCGAGCGCCATATCGGCAATTTGCTGTTTAGATGTAAGGGCATGGCCGCAACGGTCCATGCCCTTTTGTTTCAAGACGCCGCCATCATGCTAAGGAGGCAACCATGACAACTTCGCCTTTGGCAAACCCCACGGCAACAAGGGAGCTGCTGGAGGAGTTTGGCCTTGCGACCAAGCATCGCCTGGGCCAGAACTTTCTAATCGACAATCATGTGATCGAGCGTATCTGCGAGCTTGCCGAGCTTGCAGGTGACGAGCGCGTACTCGAGGTGGGTCCGGGTTGTGGAACGTTGACACTTGCGTTGCTGCAGGAAGCGGCGTGCGTTACGTCCATTGAGGCCGATCCCGAGCTTGAGCCGGTGCTCGATGCCCACGCCGCCGACTATGCCAACTTCCGCTTTATCATGGGCGATGCGCTCAAGGTGACGCCGGAGCAGATTGAGCAGGCCGCCGGTGGTGAACCCACGGTGTTTGTCGCGAATCTGCCCTATAACGTGGCGGCGACGATCATTCTTCAGTTCTTCCAGACGATGCCCACGCTTAAGCGCGCTGTCGTCATGGTGCAAAAGGAGGTTGCCGATCGCATTGCCGCAGTGCCGGGCAACAAGACCTATGGCGGCTATACGGCAAAGCTCGGCCTGTATGCGCAGGTGACGGGTCGCTTTGAGGTGCCGCCGCGTTGCTTTATGCCGGCGCCGCACGTGGACTCGGCCGTCGTGCGTATCGACCGTGTTGACGGTGTGGTGCCCGAAGAACTCGATCGCGAATTTGTGGCCCGCGTGATTGACGCTGCATTTGCTCAGCGTCGCAAGACCATCCGCAATTCCATGAGCGCCAACGGTTTTGCCAAGGACGTGCTCGATGCCGCCTTTGAGGCTTGCGGTATCGCACCCACCACGCGCGCCGAGACGCTTGATGTTGCCGACTTTGTCCGTCTGGCCCAGGAGCTAATCCATGATGCCTAATGCCGAACGCGTGACGTTTACCAAGAAAAAGAAGACGGTTGCTTGTCCCGTGCCCTTGGCACCGCTTGCTGACACGCATGCGCATCTGCTTTCGTTTTGGGGCAAAGAAGTGCCCGAGACACTCGTGCGCGCCAAAGCCGCGGGCATCGACCTGTTGGTGACGGTCTTCGATCCCATTGCCGATAAGCGCAGCGTGACGGACTATAGCGACTGGCTGACGCGCGAGATTCTGCCGATGCAGGATATCCCGCAGATCAAGTATCTTGCCGGCGTGCATCCGTATGGCGCGCCGGACTATACCGACGACGTTCACGCACAGGTCGTTGCCGCACTCGATGACCCCTTATGCGCCGGTATTGGCGAAATCGGCCTGGACTACCACATGGACTATGATGACGATATCGCGCCGGCACCTCATAACGTGCAGATTGACTGCATGGCGCGCCAGCTCGAGCTTGCCGTGTGCCGTAACGTGCCGGTGGAGTTGCACCTGCGGCACGAGGACTCGGATGGGGAGCGCACCTCGCATATGGATGCGTACAACGTGCTTCGTGAGGTGGGCGTGCCCCAGGCCGGTTGTGTGCTGCACTGCTTTGGCGAGGACCGCGCCACGATGGAGCGCTTTGTGAAGCTGGGCTGCTATATCGCCTATGGTGGTGCGGCCACCTTTAAGCGCAACGACGACGTGCGCGAGGCATTTGCGGCGACCCCGCTCGACCGCATTTTGTTCGAGACGGATTGCCCGTATATGGCTCCGGAGCCCATCCGCGGTCTTGAATGCGAGCCCGCAATGATCTCCATTACGGCAAACGCGCTGGTTAACGACCGTGTCGATCGCACTGGTGAGGACGCCGAAACAATCGCGCAAGCCGCTTGGGAAAATGCCTGCAAACTTTTTCAAAAATAGTTCTTGCGTTCGCGATGGCGCTCCGTTATTCTAATTCCTGCACGCGGGCGTGGCGGAATTGGCAGACGCGTACGGTTCAGGTCCGTATGGGGGCAACCCCATGAAGGTTCAAGTCCTTTCGCCCGCACCATTGATTGAAAGAGCTCCCAGCAATGGGGGCTTTTTTGTTATGGGCCCACCGCGGGGACTTGAACCTGCGAAGGAGCGAGCGTAAAGAAAACGCGGAGCGTTTTTAGCGAGCTGGCGAGTCCGCCGGCAGGCGGGCGAAGCCGATGCGGATCCGCGAAGCGGATACGCGGACGTCCTTTCGCCCGCACCATTGATTGAAAGAGCTCCCAGCAATGGGAGCTCTTTTTGTTATGCACGATCTCCTTGGACGGGTATCCTAGTACCAACGTGTGCCTATCAGAGGAGAGACCATGCTGTTTTCCGGTATCATCGCCGCCCTTACCAGCCTTTTGATTCCCATCATCATCCTGTTGCTGCTGCTCCCCAACGCCTGTTATGTCGTTGAACAGCAGCACGCCGTAATCATCGAGCGCTTGGGTAAGTTCAACCGTATCGTCAACGCGGGCTTCCACGTGAAGGTGCCCGTGATCGACCGCAAGGCCGCCACGGTGAGCCTGCGCACCATGAAAAATGGTTTTGGCATCGACGTTAAGACCCAGGACAACGTGACCATCGGCCTTGAGGTCTCTGCTCAGTACCACGTGAGCTACGACATGGGCGCCGGCCCGGCAGATTCGGGCATCTACAAGAGCTACTACATGCTGCAGGAGCCCGTCGACCAGATGCGTGACTTCATCACCGACGCCCTGCGCTCTTCGATTCCTGTCTACACACTCGATGAGGTCTTTGCCAAGAAGGATGACATCGCCAAGGATGTCAACGCTACCGTTTCCGAGCAGATGGCCGCCTACGGCTTCACCCTCGTGTCGACGCTCATCACCAAAATCGCACTGCCGACCGAGGTTGAGAACTCCATGAACGACATCAACGCCGCCCAGCGCAAGCGCGCTGCGGCACAGGAGCTCGCCGAGGCAGACCGCATCAAGCGCGTCACCGAGGCGACCGCCGAGGCCGAGGCAATGGAAAAGGCGGGCGAGGGCATCGCCAACCAGCGCAAGGCCATCGCACTGGGTATCAAAGATTCGCTCGAGATCATCCAGGAGACGGGTGTCGGCAATGACGAGGCCAACCAACTGTTCATGTTTACGCAGTGGTCCGAGATGATGACGGAGTTCGCTCGCACGGGTAAAACCTCGACGGTCGTGCTGCCGAGCGACTTTTCGCAGTCGGCCTCGATGTTCGAGCAGATGCTGGCCGCCGGCAAAGTTCAAAACGATTCGAAGGAGTAGACGCGCGTGAAATACACCGTCGTTTGCGTCGGTAAGCTCAAGGAGCGCTTTTGGAAGGACGCGTGCGCTGAGTACACCAAGCGCCTAGGTGCCTATGCCAAGGTGGATATCCGCGAGGTGGCCGATATCGACCCGGCTAAGGCGGGCGGCGTGGATGCCGCGCGCGACAAGGAGGGGGCGGCGATTCTTGCCGCCTTGCCATCTCGAGCGCATTTGATCCTGCTGGCTATCGAGGGCAAGGAGCGCTCGAGCGAGGAGTTTTCGGCGAGGCTCGACGATCTTATGCTGCGAGGCAGCAGCGACATTGCCTTTGTAATCGGCGGTTCGGACGGCGTGAGTGATGAGGTGCGCGCCCGCGCCGACGAGATGCTCAGCTTTGGACGCATTACCTTGCCGCATAACCTGGCGCGTGTGGTGCTGCTAGAGCAGATTTACCGTGCCTGCAAGATCAGTCGTGGCGAGCCGTATCACAAATAGGTCGGCAATACGAAACAATGGCGTGGGACAATACCTTTCGTTTTGAGGAATGTGTCTGAAAGGACTATGAGATATGAAGATTGGATTTGTCGGTTTTGGCAATATGGCGAGCGCTATGGCCGATGGCTGGATCGCTGCCGGTGTAGCTGCGAGCGACATGTGCGCCTGCGCGGGTCGCTACGACGCGCTGGTTGAGCGCTGCGAGGCGCGCGGCATGGTCGCCTGCCACGATGCCGCCGAGGTTGTCGCCGCATCCGATATCGTGGTCGCTGCGGTCAAACCGTACATGATCGAGAAGGTATTCGCCCCGATCAAGGATGCTCTTGCCAAAAAGGTCGTTCTGTCGGTTGCCTGGACCTGGGACAGTGCCAAGTGGGAGCAGGTCCTGCCGGGCGTCGCGCATATCTCGACGGTGCCCAACACGCCGGTTTCGGTAGGCGAGGGCGTCATCGCCTGCGAGAAGGCTTCGACGCTTAACGACGAGCAGCGTGCTGTGGTGCTCGACCTGCTCGGTAAGCTTGGCGCTGTCGTCGAGCTCGACACAAGCCTGCTGTTTGTGGGCGGCACGGTGGGTGGTTGCGCTCCGGCGTTTGTCGCCATGGCAATCGAGGCCCTGGGCGATGCGGCGGTCAAGCACGGTATCCCGCGTGCGGATGCTTATCGCATTGTGAGCCAGATGGTGCTGGGTACGGCAAAGCTGCAGCTTGCAACTGGCCAGCATCCTGCGGCGATGAAGGATGCCGTATGCTCGCCCGGTGGTGCCACCATCAAGGGCGTCGTTGCGCTCGAGGACGCCGGCATGCGCAGCGCCCTGGTCAAGGCAATCGACGCAACCCTCCAGTAAAACCGACCAAAAAAGGGACAGGTTTATGTTGGCAGGTTTTTCCTGCGGTTTTGTCCTTTTAGCGAAAAGTGCCCCGCAACTGGCTCAATTCCAGTTGCGGGGCACTTGCGTTTGCCCAGATAAAACCGACCAAAACAAACCTGTCCCTTTTTGGCAGGTTAGTCCCAGAAGCTGTCTTCTTCGTCCTCGGACTTGGGGCCGCGGTCGACATACATCTTATGGGTGCGCTTCTCCATTACAAAGGCAATAATCGCAAACAGCAGGATGCCGCCGGCGAAAAGGATGGCAAAACCGGTGCGGGTGCCAAACAAAAAGGAAAAAACTGCGTCCATTGGGTGCCTTCTTGCGTAGTTGAGTTGGGTCGTAAACGCTCATAAGTATATACTTGCCCATACATGTACAAGGTTGCAACCTAAATGGAATGTATATCGCCGGAGGATCTAATGCTTGATATCAAGTTTGTTCGCGAGAACCCCGATGCCATCGATGTCGCCATGGCTAACCGCCAGACGTCTTGGGATCGCGAGAAGTTCTTTGAGCTCGACGACGAGCGTCGTGCCGTCATCACTGAGGTTGAGGAACTTCAAGCCACGCGCAATGCCGAGTCCAAGAAGATCGGCGCCCTGATGAAGGAGGGCAAGAAGGACGAGGCCGAGGCCGCCAAAGAGGCCGTGCGCGCCGTCAACGAGAAGATTGACGGTCTGGCCGAGCGCCGCACCGCCCTCGAGCAGGAGCAGTACGACTTCATGGCTCACCTGCCCAACATTCCTTGCGAGGCCACGCCGTACGGCAAGGACGAGGACGAGAACATCGAGCGCCGTCGTTGGGGCACCCCGCGCGAGTTCGACTTCGACTTTAAGCCGCATTGGGATCTGGGCACCGACCTCGACATCCTTGACTTCGAGCGCGGCAACAAGCTCTCCGGCAGCCGCTTCACCGTTCTCGGTGGCGCCGGCGCCCGTCTTGAGCGCGCCCTCATCAACTTCTTCCTCGATACGCACACCAGCCGTGGTTTTAAGGAGTGGTGGCCGCCCATCGTCGTCAAGCGTCAGACCATGTTCGGCACGGGCCAGCTGCCCAAGTTCGAGGACGACGCCTATCACGTCTCGGGCGACAACTTCCTGATCCCCACCGCCGAGGTCGTGCTCACCAACCTGCACGCCGGTGAGGTCCTCGACGCCGATACCCTGCCGCGCCGCTACACCGCCTTCACCCCCTGCTTCCGCGAGGAGGCCGGCTCCGCTGGTCGCGATACCCGCGGCATCATTCGCCAGCACGAGTTCGACAAGGTCGAGATGGTAAAGTTTGCCAAGCCGGAGGAGTCCGACGAGGAGCTCGAGAGCATGACCGCCGAGGCCGAGTTCCTGCTGCAGCAGCTGGGTCTTCCGTATCGCGTGATTAGCCTGTGCACCGGCGACCTGGGCTTCTCTGCCCGTCAGACCTACGACGTCGAGGTCTGGCTGCCGAGCTACAACGCCTACAAGGAGATCAGCTCCTGCTCCAACTGCGGTGACTTCCAGGCCCGTCGCGCCAACATCAAGTATCGCGACCCCGAGAACTTCAAGGGTTCGCGCTATCTGCACACCCTCAACGGTTCCGGTCTGCCGGCTGGCCGTACCATGGCAGCCATTCTGGAGAACTACCAGAACGCTGACGGCACCATCACGATCCCCGAGGTTCTGCGTCCCTACATGGGCGGCCTCGAGAAGATCGAGCCGGTCGCGTAGATTGGCTGCATAAGCGATTTGCTAGGGCACTCCTTTTTGGGGTGCCCTTTTTGTGTGCGGCCATACCATGCCGTGCGGACAGCTCAATAGAAAACACACGAACAACTGTTCTGTATACAGCCATCTACCTGCTATGCTTTTGCTAAATAAGAGCGAGAGAAAGGGGACGCGATGGAGCTGTTTGATGATCGGGTGGTTTTGTTTGAGAGCGACGAGGGCGGGGAGTACCTGCTTGTGACGTGTGAGCCGTCTGGCATGGGTGGCCTGGTGGTTCGACAGACGAGCGAGGGGCCGTTGACGCAATGGTGCTACGAGGAGTCGCCTCATGTGGTTGAGACGTTTGTGGCGCACGAGGGGCTTGTGGCCCTAGAGCATTTCTATGGGGTCCAGACATCTAATCAGGTTGCTCGCATGTTGAGCATCTCGTTTGCCGATTATGATTGTGCCCAGCGGGTGAGATCGCTCCTGAGGGAACTTGATGCTAAGTTTGACGTGATCGAAAAGCCAATCGATCGTACGGGGAATGGCGGTATATGCGGAGCAGCATGACAAGACTGCGTTCCACAAAAAAGTTTGAAATTGTGCTTGACTCCAATAAGCTAAAGTGGTTTTATATGTCTTGCGCTGCGGCGTTACCTCAGCTGGATAGAGGGTCTGACTACGAATCAGAACGTCATAGGTTCGAATCCTATACGCCGCACCATTTGAGATTAAAGCTCCCGGCAACGGGGGCTTTTCTTTTACGTAAACACCGCATTGATTCGAACCTCGGTCGAGGCGCGGGCGTAAAGAAAACGCGGAGCGTTTTTAGCCCGCGGGCGAGCACGCCGGCAGGCGGGCGAAGCCGGTGCGGATCCGCGCAGCGGATGCGCGGAATCCTATACGCCGCACCATTTGAGATTAAAGCTCCCGGCAACGGGGGCTTTTCTTTTGCGCCAGCTTGAGTGTTTTCGTCCAAAGGGACGATTTCCTGTCGACTCGTGTAAGATTCCGAGTAGATGTCGCGACTTATTCGCGACCACTCCTTCTTCAAGCGACCGATCAGGGTGATATTTCGTGGCAGAGCGTCCGACATACAAGCTCAGGTTTCTCGATCCCAAGAAGCGCTTTCCGGCGATGCCCGAGCAGCCTGCGGGACGCTCATATGGCGTGGTCTGGAAACTCTTTGGCGAGGATCGGCATGAATCTTGTTATGTCGTCGAATTTGTTGGCAAAAGTCATGTGTCGCTTTTGGGCTACGTAAGCGTTTCGGGTGAGGTGTACAAGGTGGACCGCCCCGTCAGCGAGGCTCCGCTGCCCAACGATCCCGACATGGAACTGGTCCTTGACGAGTCGGACTCCGGTATTGGTGAGATTGTGGTTCGGGGAGCCAACGGCACGATGCGCGCGTGCGCGCGAACCGTCGGCTCTCCCGAAGGCCCCATGCGCGAGCAGTCCGACCACGAGACATGGAATTCGACCCGCTCCCTTCCTTACGGCGAGTTCATGGCATCGATGTTCCTGCGCTACGTGATATTCGATGACTCCGAAAATGCCATTGCGAGCACGGCGGACGCCGGCGGACTCGACGAGGGTATGCAAAATGTTATCGACAAGATCAAGCTCGTAAAGTTGCCCGAGCCGGTCGAGGTGTTTTTGGGCTTTAACACGGCACCGCTCCCTGATGCTATCGAGACGCTGCTTTACCGCGTTGACCATGCCGAGAATCCGAGCGGTATCGAGCGCTATGCCGCTGCCCTTATGAGTGAAATTGACTTGCCCCGCCTGCGCACCATCGCTGCCAAGTCCGAGATGAGCCTGGCTCGCATTGATCGTTCAAAGCTTTTCTATCTCAATTTTGATCGTAGCCTGCTGGACCAGGACGAGATTGACATGCTGCTTGCCATCGAGTGCCGTCTCAACCGCCTCTCCGGCATCCTTGAGCGCATCGGGGCTGGATTGGTCCCCGCGGCCTCGTCGCCGAGCCTTGAGGGCTGCGCGCTCTTTGATGCGTGGCATATCGCTAAGACGACCAACGATGTTCCTCGACTGCTCGATACGGCCTCGAGCGATAACCCGTGGGGCGAACCGGGTACGGTGGCTTGCCAGCCGGGCGGTGAGTGGGATGTGCGTACCCGCTTCGCGCGTATTGTCGAGGCGCTTAACGTGGTCACGCGGCTCGACTATACCTATCGGGCAAACGTTGCCGAGGGGATTATGCTCGTTCGGTTTGGGCAGTCTGTCGTTGATGCCATGCCGCAACGTGAATACGACGCTCAAGATGACGCCTGGCACGAGCTGGACGAGGACACGCGCACGATCTGGGCCGCGGAGCACGATGCGCGCGTGGCGCTCACGCTTGCGGCAGCGTGTTTTGCCGCGGGCACCTGCATCACGCGCTGCTATGTGCAGATTGCTGCTCCCGACAGTGAGCAGGGCGAGTGCGTTGTCGCAACGTATTTCTTTGGGCGTGCGGCCTATCTGGCCGATTGCGTGCCTGTCGCCAAGGATCTTGAGAGCATGGACATGGACGATATGCCGTGCAAGCGTGTGCTTGAGGCGTATGAGTCAACCGCTCCGGAGACGATTGAGCCGGCGGAGGTTCATGCTCGTCCGCGTGATGACCATCGCATGCTGCCGCCGGCGCTGCGCGATCTGCTGCTTGCCGATACGGCTGACGAGCTGGAGGTCATGGAAGAGGACGACGACCCATACGTGGCCCGTGTTGTTGAATTGCGCGAGCAAGCAAAAGTCGACCGAACAGGTGCTTTTGAAGGCTTTTCCCGTCTTGTCGAGGAGTTGGAGGCCAAGTGCGCCGTCGCCGAGCTTTTGGCGACAGGTCCGGTTCAAACGCAGTTTTGCGATAACCAGCTGGTGCGCATGGTGCTACCGGTGTTGGAAGAAGACCGCTCTGTGCGAATCCTTCGTGCGCCCGATGCGCTGTACTTTGCCCAGCACGAGATCTGCGGCTTTTACGCCGAGCAAGAGGACTTTGAACGAGCACTGCCCGAGGTGCGCCATCTTTACGATCTGGCGCGCTCGTCCATGCAGTCGCACTTTGCGCTCATCAACGTGCTTGCGCGTCTGGAGCGCTTTGACGAGATTATCGAGGTGGCGCGCCACGGCCTACGTATTGCCAGCGATCGTTCTGCAATCGGCTACCTGTTCTACCGCTTGGCGTTTGCCTATTGGAATTGCGATCAGCTCGACCTGGCGCTGGCTTGTTACCGTCTGGTGCCGCGCGGCGAGGAGTCGGGCAGCAGCGCGCTGGAAGAAATGCAGGGCCTTATGAACGAGATGGGCGTCAGCGAGCCTCCGACGTTCGAGGAAGCGGTCGAGACCATCCACAAGGCTGGACTAGAGCTGCCGCCAGTGTCCGCCGTGACGAATCAGCTGGCAGATGCCGCTGTGCAACTGGTCGACAACGGTTTCTTTTTCCTGGCGCGCGGTTGTATCTTCCAAATGTGGCGCACCATGGGCAACGACGAGCTCGGCTCCCTCAACCGCTCGCTGGGGTAGGCGAAGCTTTCAAGAAGGAAAGGCTGCTAGGCAATTAGAAAATTTCCTCTTGCTCATCCTTGGCTGTTTGGTTACTATAGAACGGCTGTTACGGAGAGCTGACCGAGAGGCCGAAGGTGCTCGCCTGCTAAGCGAGTATGCCCCAAAAGGGCATCTGGGGTTCGAATCCCCAGCTCTCCGCCAGTATGACTTGAAAGAAGGGTCCCATTTGGGGCCCTTTTTTGTGCGGAGAAAGGCGGCTGGGGATTCGAACCCGAGAGGGCACGGGCGTTAAGCAAACGCGAAAGCGTTTGTAGCCCGTGGGCGAAAAGCCGCCAGGCTTTGAAGCCGGAGGGCATGCGCAGCATGCCCGGACATCCCCAGCTCTCCGCCAGTATGAACTTGAAGAAGGGTCCCATTTGGGGCCCTTTTTATTATCAAGAATGGCGGCTGGGGATTCGAACCTCAAAAAAGGAGGCATCCTTTCGGACGCCTCCTTTCAGTGGACTTATTATTCTTGCGCCCTACACCTCGGGCGCCTTGGCGACGGTCTCGCTTTCTGCCGTGAGTGGGCGGTTGTCGATGCGACGGCCCAAGCGATCGAGCTTCACGAGTAGCCATTCAATGGGATTCGGCCCTGCGCCTTCCTCGTCGGCAACTAGGTCCATGACGGCGATCTTGGTGCCGTCCTGCTTGAGCGTGACGCTGCCCACCTTGTCGCCCACATGCACCGTGCCCGAAAGATCGTCGTAGCTAACCTTTTCGGTCACCTCGCCGGCAAGGGAAAACACGGTCGCTTGCGCCGTGGGATCGGCGAGTGTGGCGTCGATCGTCTTATCCGTCCAGTCGGTTTGACCAATGCGCGCCATAAGCGGGTTGCCGTTGGCGGTCTTTTCCTGTGTGTTGGCGATTGCGACCGTCACCTTGTGACCGTAGTACCAATTGGCAAGGGTTGCGGTATCGGTAAAGCGCTGGTCGGTGGTGGTGGAGTTCAACACGACGGTGTAGATCTCGTCGCCGTCGCGGTTGTAGGCGCTCGTAAAGCAATAGCCCGCGTCGTCGGTGGTGCCGGTCTTGCCACCGATGTTGCCATCTTGGCCCAGCAAATAGTTATGCGTGTCCATGGAATGCGAATGGTCGGTGCCGTCGGCGCCCGTGACCTCGATCCAGGAATCCTCGCTCGCTACGACCTCGCGGATCGTGTCGTTTTTCATGGCCTCCTGCATCATCAGCGCTACGTCGTGTGCGGTTGAGTGCATATCGCCAGCCCACTCATCAAAGTCCAGACCATGCGGGTTTTCAAAAAGCGTACCGGTGCAGCCGAGCTTCTTAGCGCGCTCGTTCATGGCCTTCACAAAGGTTGCCTCGGCGTCTTTGGTCTTAGGGTCGATCTTCTTGCCCACATATTCGGCGAGCACGACGGCGGCGTCGTTGCCCGAGGGAATCATCAGGCCGCGCAGTGCCTGCTCCACGGTAAGCTCGTCACCTTCGAGCAAGCCGGCGGTCGAATTACCCACGGTGGCTGCGGCGTTGCTCACCGTGACCTTCTCGTCCATCTTGCAATTCTCGACGGTTAGGATTGCGGTCATGACCTTGGTGATCGAGGCGATTTTAACCTGCTCATCGGCGCCGCGCCCATAGTAGACGGTGCCGTCTTTGCCCATGACGAGCGCATTGGTCGCATCGATATCGGGCAGATTTTCGGCCGTGATGCCGCGCGCATCGGCGGTTTTGCCGCAAACATTGTCGGTCGTGAGTACTTGGGCGCCGGCGACGGTGGGCACGCCAGCGGCAAGGGCGATAGCGCAGACAAAGCCGGCGGCAAGCTGAGCAGAGCGCTTTGCAAAAGAGGTGAGGGACTTCACAGATTTCGCTTTCGACGGGATGGTCTCTTCTGGAACTAGAGTATATCGTTTGCCGGTGTCGGCGATCATCGCGTGCGTGCGTGGCCCACATCCGCGCCCGAACGGGCACAAGGGTGCTTAAGGCCGACTTAATCACCCACGCTTGTTGTGTGTGGCATGCGCCCCCTCGGGCATAATGGAGCGCGAGAGGAGCACGCATGAACGAGCGCATTTTGGTAGTTGATGACGAAAAGGCCATCGCCGACTTGGTTGGTATCTACCTTACAAAAGAAGGCTTTGACGTACAGGTCGCCTATAGCGGGGCCGATGCTGCCAAGGCAATCTTGGAGCAGGAGTTCGATCTTGCGCTGCTGGATGTCATGCTGCCCGATATCGATGGGCTTGAGTTGCTGCGTACGATCCGTTCCAGCCATACCTATCCCGTGATCATGCTGACGGCGCGCGATGCCCAGCAAGACAAGATCGAGGGCCTTTCGCTTGGCGCGGACGATTACGTGGTTAAGCCGTTCCGTCCGCTTGAGCTCATCGCGCGCGTGCATGCTCAGCTTCGCCGCTACACCAGCTACGGTAGCCGCGCGCAGGTGGCCGAGTCGCCGATCATCCAGCTCGACGGACTGGAGATCAACCGCGATGCTCGTTCCGTAATGGTGGACGGTGCGCCGGTGCGCCTCACGCCCATCGAGTATTCCATCTTGCTGTATCTGGTCGAGCATCGCGGCAGTGTGGTGGCCGTGGAGGATCTGTTCCGCGCGGTGTGGAACGAGGATTTTATGCCCGGCTCCAACAATACGGTGATGGTGCACATTCGCCACCTGCGCGAAAAGATCGGTGGCGACGCTCAAAAGCCGCGCTTTATCAAAAACGTCTGGGGCGTCGGCTACATAATCGAATAACGCCTTTGATGGTGGGGAAGTGGATATGACAAAAGACGATAGGCAGGCATTCGAGGTGCCCGATCGACTCTTTGAATACGTGAGGTCGGTCGTCGACAACCGCGCGCTTGCAACGGTGCTGCTCTTTTTGCTGAGCCTGCTGCTGATTGGCATCGATAACATCGCTGGAATCTTGGCGGTGCTGCTTGTCGGCTTTTTGCTGATCGATCGATTTGAAATCGTACGCCGCTGCGTGGTGATTGGCGGTGCCGCGTGGGCCATGACGTTGGCGATTGGCGCCATGGCACTCGGCGGCATCGAAGGGCCGGTGCTGTTCGATGCCGGCTTTGTATTCAACATGCTTGGCTTTGTGCTGGCGCTTGCCGTGTGCGTGCTGTTCTTTTGCGGCCGCGCCCTGTACTACCAGGGCTATGAGCAGGGCGAGCAGCATGCCGATTGTGTGCTGGCCGCTCGTATTCAAGATCGCCTGATCGATCACCCCGACACCTGGGACAACATCGACGGCGACTTCCTGGAGGTCGAGGGCGCACTCAACCGTGTGCGCGATCGCGAGCGCAAGGTGCAACAGGCCTTGCGTGACGAGTCTCATCGCAAGGACGATCTGGTCACGTACTTGGCACATGACCTACGCACCCCGCTTGCCAGTGTGGTGGGCTATCTTTCGCTGCTGCAAGAGGCTCCTGAGCTGCCGGTTGAGCAACGTGCGCACTTTACGGGCGTGGCGCTCGACAAGGCGCACCGGCTCGATGCACTCATCGAAGAGTTCTTCGATATCACGCGCTTTGACTTCCACGATATCGTGCTCACGCGCGGCTATGTTGATCTGGGGTTGCTGCTGGCTCAGGTGGCTGACGAGTTCTATCCCATCCTCAACGAGCAACATAAGGAAGCCCAGGTTGATATTCGCGAGGACCTGACGGTGCTCGTGGATGGCGATAAGATGGCCCGCGTGTTTAACAACATCATGAAAAACGCCGTCGCCTATAGCTATGAGGGCTCGACTATCACGATTGAGGCCAGGCGCCAAGACGATGGCGGCGTGCGCGTGCGCTTTATCAATCAGGGCGATCCTATCCCTGCGGCTAAGCTCAAGGTGATCTTTGAGAAGTTCTATCGCCTGGATGCGGCGCGTGCGACCAATCGCGGTGGTGCCGGTTTGGGCCTTGCTATTGCCAAGGAGATCATCGCGGCACACGGCGGTACCGTTGCATGTGAATCGACGCCCGAACACACGATATTCACCATCGAGCTGCCCGCCGCATAGCTAGCGTGCCCTTACAAACACTTGACAATGTGCTCACGTGCGTATGAGCCGCGATTCCTACTATCGATACTGCTGAATTGATATCGATATGGAGGTGTGCGGTATGACGGCTGCTGCGGCTGTGGAGCCCACGGAGCTTGAAGAACTCATGGAAGCGCAGGCCGAGGCCGCGCATGAGCGCGAGGTTGGGGATGCGACTCGCCCCACGGCAGAGGATCTTGCCGCCTCGCCGACGCGCATCGACGTCGAGGGCCTCGACCTGTTCTATGGCGACCACCATGCGCTCAAGGACGTGAATATCAAGATCCGCGACAAGCAGATCACCTCGTTCATCGGGCCTTCGGGCTGCGGAAAGTCCACGTTGCTGCGCTGCTTTAACCGCATGAACGATGGCATCAAGGATTGCCGCATCGAGGGCAAGATTGCGCTCGATGGTCAAGATATCCTGGGCGATTGCGACATCTGCCGTTTGCGCCAGCGCGTGGGCATGGTGTTCCAACGCCCCAACCCATTTCCCATGAGCATCTACGACAACGTCGCCTACGGTCCTCGCGGTATGGGTGTGCGCGACCGCGCCGTGCTCGATGAGCTGGTCGAGGACTCCCTGCGTCGCGCTGCCCTGTGGGACGAGGTCAAGGACAAGCTCAAAGAGTCGGGCCTGGGTCTTTCGGGTGGACAGCAGCAGCGCCTGTGCATCGCCCGCGCACTTGCCGTGCAGCCCGACATTCTGCTGATGGACGAGCCGACTTCGGCACTCGACCCTGTGTCGACGTTGGTGGTGGAGCAGCTGGCCTGCGAGCTCAAGGAGACCTGCACGCTGGTGGTCGTGACGCACAACATGCAGCAGGCCGCGCGTATTTCCGATTCGGTTGCGTTCTTTTTGCTGGGTGAGCTGGTGGAGCACGCGCCCACCGCGCAATTCTTTAAGAATCCGTCCGATCCGCGCACCGCGGATTATTTGACGGGGCGTTTTGGCTGACGCTGTCTTTTACAGGTGCCTTTAGGGTTAAGATGCGGTCATATCGGCCGCAAAGGGGTTCAACATGATCTATTACGTCGAGGACGATGACAACATCAGGGATTTGACAGTCTACGCGCTGCGCAAGCAGGGAATCGAGGCCGAGGGCTTTTCGTGCGATGGCGAGTTTAAAGCTGCCGTGGCGCGACGGGTGCCCGATGCTGTGCTGCTCGATATCATGCTGCCCGACACCGATGGCTTGGCGATTATGCGTCGCCTGCGTGCCGATCGCCTGACGGCGACGGTGCCCATCATGATGCTTACCGCCAAAGACACCGAACTCGACAAGGTGATGGCGCTCGATGGCGGTGCCGACGATTACCTGACTAAGCCGTTTTCGCTCATGGAGCTTGCGAGCCGCTGCCGCGCACTGCTGCGTCGCGGCGGCATGGTCAAGCAGGCGAGCGATGTGCTCAGCGTGGGCGACATCGTGCTTTCGCCTAGCCATCGCGAGGTGACCGTTGCCGGCGAGCCGCTTAAGCTCACCCTGCGCGAGTTCGACCTGCTCGAGTACCTCATGCGCAAGCCCGGCGTGGTCTTTACCCGCGAGTCGTTGCTGCAGAGCGTGTGGGGCTGGGACTTCGACGGCGGTTCGCGCACCGTTGACGTGCACGTGCAGACGCTTCGCCAAAAACTGGGCGAGCATGCCAGCGCCATCGAGACCGTGCGCGGCGTGGGTTATCGCCTGGCCGAGCCTTCTGCCGGTGATGGTGCCGAAGGCGACGACACCGCGGCCACCGCATCGGAGGAGTAACCCGTGGTCTTCGCCCCCCAGGGAAAACATACGCTGTCGCACCGCGTTTTTGTGACGATCTTTGTCTGCGCCATGGCGGTTATCGTGGCGTTTACGGTGCTGGGTGCGTTCTTTGTGCAAAACACTTTGGCGGATGCCACGAGTGCCAATCTGGCGCAGGAAACCGAGCTCATTGCTGCCGCCCTCGACGAGCAGCAGGAGCCCATTCCGTTCTTGCGAAGCCTCGATCGCGAGGATCTTCGTATCACGCTGATCAATAAGGACGGATCTGTTGCCTACGACAACGAGGCGTCGCCTTCCACACTGCCCAACCATGGCGATCGCCCCGAGGTCATCGAGGCCTTTGAGAGTGGTTCGGGTTCCGCGGAGCGCGCAAGCTCTACACTCGACGAGATTATGCTGTATCGCGCCGTCACCCTTGATAACGGCCAGGTCGTTCGCTTGGCGCAGGCCCAGCCTGGCGTTGCGGCGATTTTGCTGTCGATGCTGGCGCCGATGCTGCTTATCGCAGCAGCGGGTGCAGTACTCTCGTTTTTTATGGCGCGCCGTGAGTCCCGTGCCATCATCGCGCCGTTGCAAGAGGTGGATTTGGATCACCCACGCCGTAGCTATGAGCACGCCTATGCCGAGATGGTCCCCATGCTTGAGCGCATCGAGTCGCAGCGCCAGGAACTCAAGCGCCAAATGGCGGTGCTAGCGGACAACGACCGTATGCGCCGCGAGTTCACGGCGAATATCACCCATGAGCTCAAGACGCCGCTTACGGCGATTTCGGGCTATGCCGAGCTCATCGCAAATGGCATGGTCGAGGGCGAGGACGACCTGCGCAACTTTGGCGGTCGCATCTATCGTGAGGCGGGCCGCTTGGCAGCGCTTGTCAACGACATCCTTACGCTGTCTAACTTGGACGAGGCCGAACGTGCAACTGAAGGCGAGGCAGTGCCCATTGGGTCCACGGAGCCTATTGAGCTCTCGCGTGCGATCTACGCGGTTGAGCAGCGTCTTGAACAGGTCGCCCGTCAGGTGAATGTGACGATAAGTCATGAGACCAAGCCTGTGGTCATCGAAGGCGTGTCGCGCTTGGTCGACGAGCTCATCTATAATCTGGCAAGCAACGCCATCCGCTACAATCGGCCCGGCGGTACGGTTACGCTGCAGTGCGGCACCAACGACAAAGGCCATCCGTTCCTCGCTGTCGCCGACACGGGAATCGGTATCGCGCCTGAAGAACAGGGCAAGGTATTTGAGCGGTTCTATCGCGTGGACAAGAGTAGGTCCAAGGCGCGCGGCGGAACCGGCCTGGGGCTTGCCATTGTCAAGCATGCGGCCCTGTATCATCACGCCACGCTCGATCTATCGAGCGAGTTGGGCGTGGGAACCACCATTACGGTGGCGTTTCCCATACAGCAGGACGAGCCATTCGCATAGCGATACAACATAGATAATGATGTAGACGCCGCATTTGACTTTCGGGTGCGGCGTTGTTGTGCAATTTTACGATTGCTTCCGACATTTTTACAGGAGAGCCTGTTTCTTATGTATAGAGTTTGGTCTCGGTAAAAAGATGCGATAACATACGGACAGTTTTGTCAATCCGAACTGGGGAAATGAAAGGCAAGCTGCATGACCCTTCTCGAACTGTTCCAGCTGCTGAAGAAGCACCTCAAGCTGGTCATCACCCTTCCGGTGGTCTGCGCGATCGCCATGGGCATCGTGTCCTTCGTTGCGATGGACAACACCTATACCGCGACGACGAGCATGTACATTCTCGCCAAGACCGACGATAGCGGTCAGATGAGCTACAACGATCTCTCGGCGAGCCAGATGCTTTCCAACGATATCGCCACGCTGCTGGATAGCGATAGCGTTAAGAGCGGCGCCGCCAAAGAACTGGGCCTCACCGATTTGGATGACTACAAGGTGTCTGTTTCCTCCGAGACCACCACGCGTGTCATTACGCTTTCGGTTACCGGCACCGATGCCAAGGAGACGGCTGAGGTCGCAAAGGCCATTGCCAGCTCGGTGAGTACGGTCGCTCAGAACGTCGGCGCTGCCCAGAGCATCAACGTTATCGACGAGGCTAAGACCCCCGAAGCCCCCAGCGGCCCCAAGCGCACGCTGTATATTGCCGTCGCGTTCCTCGCCGGTATCTTTATCGCAGTTGCCTATGTCGTTTTGGCAGACATGCTCAATACCCGCATCCGCGGTGCCGAAGAGGCAGAAGAGCTCCTGGGTATTCCCGTTGTTGGCCGAATTCCGGCTATGAAAGGTGGTAAATAGGCATGGCTAAGGCAAAGAACACCGATAAGCTCGTTGTGCAGAATGCCGCCAAGACCCTTCTGGCCAACATCCGCTTTGCGAGCGTGGACGACCCCATTCGCACCATCACCGTTACCTCCTCGATTCCCAACGAGGGCAAGTCTACGGTTTCCATTAATCTTGCTCAGGCAATCGCCACGAGCGGCAAGAGTGTCCTGCTGGTCGAGGCTGATATGCGTCGCAGGTCCCTTGCCGATATGCTCGGCGTCCGCTCCCGCGGCGGACTCTATGCAGTCCTGTCCGAGCAGGTTTCTATCGACCAGGCGATTGTCGAGACAGGTCAGAAGAATTTCTACTTCCTCGATGCCGAGCCGCATATTCCCAATCCTGCCGACATCATCGTCTCCCATCGCTTTGCCAAGCTGGTCAAGGCACTGTCTGCTAAGTTCCAGTACGTCATCTTCGATGCTCCTCCGGTCGGCACCTTCATCGATGCTGCCGAGATTGCCAGCCTGACCGACGGCGCGCTGTTCGTGGTGCGCGAGGACTTTACCAAGCGCGAAGAGGCGCTCAACGCTATCGCCCAGCTTAAGAAGTCCGAGAAGGTCAAGCTCATCGGTACCGTCATGAATTACTGTGAGACCGAGACCAGCGAGTACTACTATTCTTACTACACCAAGGACGGTAAGAAGGTTAAGAAGGGCTCCGACGATCAGGGCACTTCCAAAAAGGGCATCTTCACCAACCGAGCAAACGTTTAGTTGATTAAGGCTGACCTATGCGTGACATTCATTGCCATATCTTGCCGGGTGTAGACGACGGCGCCGCCGATCTCGAAGAGAGCTTGGCGATGCTCGAGGCTGCCAAGCGGGCCGGTGTAACCAGAATCGTTTGCACTCCTCACTGCCGTGATCCCTATTTTGATTACGACAAGATGTGGGAT
>CAKXKM010000005.1:49555-54853 GCA_934876235.1 Collinsella sp. AF02-46-1
CCTTTGAGCTGCTGCGCGATAACGCTGACGGTTTTCCGCTCCAGATGGGCTTCGAGGTCAACCATCGAAAGCTCGTTGAGCTTGGTATCGATGCCGCGGATCACTTGCATTTCGATGGGACCAACGAGTTTCTGCTCGAGCTTTCGACGCATGCCGATGCGTATGCGTTTAGAGAGTACGAGAACACGATTTACGATTTGCAGTGCCGTGGCTACCAGGTGATCATCGCTCATCCTGAGCGCTATCGTGCGGTTCAAAAGGATGTAAGCGTGGCGGAGCGCCTGGTCGATATGGGCTGCAAGCTGCAGGCTTCGGCGGACTTTATTGCCGGCGGTCGCTTTGGTCGCGAGAAAAAGCCGGCACAGCGCCTGTTCGATCAGAACCTGTACAGCTTCATCGCGAGCGATGCCCATAACGTGGGTCATTACGACTGCCTGGCGAAGGCTCGCGCGAAGTTTAGCGTGCGCGGAGCTCATTTTCGCTAAAATCTGTCCCTAACGTTCGCATTGAATGAAAGGGCAGCCATGGATATCCAACTTAAGACGGGATGCTTTGATGACGCGGCGTTGGTGCGCCGCGTCGTTTTTATGGACGAGCAGGGCTACGAGAACGAGTTTGACGCTATCGACGAGGATCCGAACTGCATTCATGTGACGCTCTATGTAGACGGCGAGCTTGCCGGTTGCTCGCGCGTGTTTCCCGAAGAGCTTGAGCGCGCAGCTGACGCAGAGGCTCCGATGTCGCCGGCGTGCGACTTGGACGAAGGCGTCGCGGCGGGGGAGACCTACATTATGGGGCGCGTGGCCGTGCTGCCGAGCATGCGCCGTCGCGGTTTGGCGAGCAAGATTGTCGAGGCCAGTGATACGTGCGCGCGTGATGCCGGCGCCAAGCTCATTAAGCTGCACGCGCAGGAATACGTGCTACCACTCTATGCCAAGGCGGGTTACACGCAGATTGCCCCGGTGGACTACGAAGACGAGGGCCAGCCCCATGCCTGGATGGCCAAGCGCGTAGATGGCAGATAGGGACGTTCCTTTTCTGTCGGCAGTCGGGGACACTCCTTGGCAATTGGCGCATCGGAGCGCACGGCATACAGTTTTTCGATTCCGTATGTATATATGCGCGCTAATGGGTTATAAAATCTAAGTCTGAACATAGCAGGTCTGCGATACGGCTCGGGCGACCGGGCCGTTTTTGCGGACGGGGGTAGCGCGAAAGGACTGCACATGCGTCAATTTAAGACCGAGAGCAAAAAACTGCTCGACCTCATGATCAACTCCATCTACACCAATAAGGAAATCTTCCTGCGCGAGCTTATCTCTAACGCAAGCGACGCCGTCGACAAGCTCAACTTTAAGAGCCTGCAGGACCCGAGCGTCAAACTCGACCAGGGCGACCTGGCTATTCGCGTCTCCTTTGATAAAGACGCCCGCACCATTACTATCTCGGATAACGGCATTGGCATGACCGCCGAGGAGCTCGAGCGCAATCTGGGCACCATCGCCCATTCCGGCTCCGAGGAGTTTAAGACCGAGAACGCCGAGCAGCAGGGTTCGGATGTCGATATCATCGGTCAGTTTGGCGTGGGCTTCTACTCGGCCTTTATGGTCGCTAGCCATGTAAAGGTCGTGAGCCGCGCTTATGGCGAGGACGTCGCCCATGTGTGGGAATCCGACGGTCTTGAGGGCTACACCATCGAGGACGGCGAGCGCGCCGAGCACGGTACCGATGTCATCCTGACGCTGCGTGAGAACGAGAAGCTCGACGCCGACGGCGAGGCCGAGACCTATGATCGCTTCCTGACCGAGTGGGGCCTCAAGAGCCTGATTCAGCAGTACAGCAACTATGTGCGCTACCCGATTCAGATGATGGTGAGCAAGAGCCGCCAGAAACCCAAGCCCGAGGACGCCGGCGACGATTACAAGCCCGAGTACGAGGACTACCAGGAGCTCGAGACCATCAACTCCATGACGCCGATCTGGAAAAAGCGCAGCTCCGATGTTGAGCAGAAGGATTACAACGAGTTCTACAAGTCCACGTTCCATGACTTTGACGATCCCGCGCGCACTATCAGTTTCCATGCCGAGGGTACGCTTGAGTACGATGCGCTGCTGTTTGTGCCGGGTCGCGCCCCGTTCGATCTGTACAGCAAGGACTACGAGAAGGGCCTGGCGCTCTACAGCTCCAACGTGCTGATTATGGAGAAGTGCGACGACCTGCTGCCCGACTACTACAACTTTGTGCGCGGTGTCGTGGACTCTGCCGACGTGACGCTCAATATTTCGCGTGAGACGCTGCAGCAGAACCGTCAGCTCAAGGCCATTGCCAAGCGTGTCGAGAAGAAGATCACCGCTGACCTTGAGGATATGCGTGACAACGACCGCGAGGCCTATGAGAAGTTCTTTGAGAACTTTGGCCGCGGCCTTAAGTATGGCATCTATTCGAGCTATGGCATGAAGGCCGATGAGCTCGCCGACCTGCTGCTGTTCTGGTCTGCCAAGGAGCAGAAGATGATCACCCTTGCCGAGTATGCCAAGGGCATGCCCGAGGGCCAGAAGGCAATCTACTATGCCGCCGGCGATTCGCGCGAGCGTCTGGCCAAGATGCCCGTCGTGAAGGGCGTGCTCGACCGCGGCTACGATGTACTGCTGCTGACGCAGGACGTGGATGAGTTTACCTTCCAGGCCATGCGTGAGTACGTGGCTGCCGATATGCCCAAGGTCTACGAGGATGACGCTGCTCGCGAGGCTGCCGAGAAGGCGGTTGCCGATGGCGCCGAACCTGAGGTCGAAGATCGTCACCTGGAGCTTAAGAACGTCGCGACTGGCGATCTTGACTTGGCGACCGATGACGAGAAGAAGGAGGCCGAGGACGCCACCAAGGAGAACGAGGGCCTCTTTAACGCCATGAAGGAGGCGCTCGGCGACAAGGTCGAGAAGGTTGCCGTCTCCGCGCGCCTGACCGATGCCCCCGCCTGCATCACCACCGAGGGCCTGCTTTCGCTTGAGATGGAGAAGGTGCTCCAGAAGGGTCCCGAGGGTACGCCCGACGGTATGCCCAAGAGCCAGCGCGTACTCGAGCTCAACGCCAAGCATCCGGTCTTTGCCAAGCTCGTCGCTGCTCAGAAGGCGGGCGACGCCGACAAGATCAAGCAGTACTCCGGCCTGCTCTATGACCAGGCCCTGCTGGTCGAGGGCATTCTGCCCGAGGACCCCGTGGCCTTCGCGGCAGCTGTCTGCAACTTGATGTAGTTCGGGGATACGGCACCGTAACTAGATTAGAACGAGAGTGGATAATCTCCCACTTTTGGCTCGAATGCGGGCTTGAAGTGGGAGATTTTCCACTCTTGTTTCCATTTGAATGATCCCTTGAGGACGGAGGAAAACCGACCACCAGCGGGTCGGTCAGATCAGGTGAACCGTTTTCCTCCGTCCCCAAGGGATCAATTATTTGTCGGGGTTGTGGTTTTGCGACCTGCTGAAATTAAAGATACTGTACAACTGTACGCTAACTCATCTTCGTAGTATATTGCTACCCGCAAAACTCAATACCATTGTGCTCTGAGGCGCTAAAGCGCCTACGTACAATGGTTGTCGATAGTACGATTTGATTCAACGACAGGATGGATGGTCCAAGCGTGAGTCTCGGCAGCAAACTATCCGATGCAAAGGTCTCCTTTGCGATATTCAAGCGCGACATTAAGCGACTGCTCGTGAACCCCGTCGCCTTAGTGGTTACCCTCGGCGTGTGCGTTATTCCCTCGCTGTATGCCTGGTACAACATCGTGGCCAACTGGGATCCGTACGGAAACACCCAGGGTATCAAGATTGCCATCGCCAACAACGATCAGGGCACCCAAAACGACCTGGTGGGCGAGCTCAACGCGGGCGACAAGGTCGTCGATCGGCTCAAGGAGAACGAACAGCTGGGCTGGACCTTCGTCGATTCGGCGGCCGATGCCAAGGAGGGCGTCGAGAGCGGTGAGTACTATGCGGCCATCGTAATCCCCAAGAACTTCTCGGACAATCTGGTTTCGATGCTCGACGGCAACTACCGTCAGCCCAAGCTTACGTACTACGTCAATGAGAAGAAGAGCGCCATTGCGCCCAAGGTTACCGACACCGGTGCAAGCACCATCGAGGAGCAGATCAACTCGGAATTTGTCTCCACGGTGGGCGAAACCGTTGCCAGTATTGCCAAAGATGCCGGAGTCGATTTAAAGGACAAGGCAACCCAGACTCAGGATTCGTTGGCAAGTTCTGTCTCCGGGGCATCCGATACCTTGGGCGAGGTGCGTGATTCGATTGGCGACATGAATGCCGCCATCGATAAGACGAGTGGCGCTATCGCCTCGGCTGATGCGGCACTTGCCGGCCTGCAGGGTCAGGCGCCGTCACTGACGCAAGCGATTTCTCAGGGCAATGACCTGCTGGGCGAGGCCCGCACTACGGCAGGCAACTCTATCGCCTCACTCTCCAAGGCGCTCTCGGAAGGCAGCCTTGCGCTTACCAAGACGTCGGCCTCCGCGAACGCTGCCGTCGGCAAGTTGACGGGCGCGGTCACATCTACGACCACCCGTATCGACAACTCGCTTGAGTCTCTCCAAGCGACGATCGACCACAATAAGGCCGTTATCGGGCACTTGGAGATTCTCGCCAACGACACGTCGACAGGTTCCGAGGGAATTGACGCGCGCATTGTATCGACCATCGATTTGCTTCGAGAGCAGAATGAAAAGCTTCAGAGCGTCAAGGACGGTCTGTCTGCGCAGTCGAGCGCCATGGCGAATGACGCCGCGGCTGTTTCGGGCGCCAGCGACGCTATCAATAACGCAATTCAGACCGGTGCGACCAACCTTGGCCAGGCCCAGGCGAATCTGGGTCAAAACGCGCTGCCGAAGGTCTCGAACGCGCTCGATTCCTTTGCCGCCGTCTCGGGTGATCTGACGGGAATCGTATCTGGCCTCACGCCCACGATCGCAAGCGCGCGCGGTACGCTTTCGCAGCTTAACGCTACGCTCGGTCAGGCCAAGACCACGCTGTCCCAGACCGATGCCTCGCTTGCCAAGGTCCAGGACAAGCTCGCAACCGCCGCCAACGACATCGCGGCGCTACAGACCTCCGAGTCCATGGGCGAGCTGGCCGGCCTGATGGGCGTCGACGTCGATGACGTTGCAGACTTCATGGCATCTCCGGTCGAGCTGACCTCAAAGTCAATTTATCCGGTCAAGAGCTTTGGTTCGGGCATTGCCCCGTTCTATACCAATCTGGCGCTGTGGGTGGGCGGCTACGTGCTTAT
>CAKXKM010000006.1:0-18066 GCA_934876235.1 Collinsella sp. AF02-46-1
GTCGACATGAGCTGGCAACCGATGCCGGGGCCGCAGCACAAGCTCCTACAGCTCGGTCACGACAACGCCGTTGTAAACCTCGTCCCAACGATCCATAACCAAGTGGCCAGTCATGGGATCCATGGCATTGAGCTTGCCGCAGGTGTTGGCGGTACGCAGCACCGTCTCGTCGTCGGCTCCGGCAGCAATCGCATGTGCGAAGCCGGCAATGGTCGAATCGCCAGAGCCCGTAGCGTTAACGGCGGGGATATCGGGGGTCTTGGCGCGGAACGCACGGCCGTTATGGAAACCAACGGAGCCGGCAGCGCCCATGGATACGACGACCCAGGGGATATCGGAGAAGCGGGCGTCAGAGGCGAGCGCGGAACGGAGCTCGTCCACATCGTCGGTGGTAAAGCTCGTGCCCAGAAGGCCGTTAATTTCGGTCAGGTTAGGCTTAACCAGCTCAGGCTTGACCTCGGACTTGAGCGCAGCCTCGAGCGAGGCGCCCGAGGTATCGAGCAGCACCTTGGCGCCGGCGTTCTCTGCAATGCCCGTGATCTTAGCGTAGTAGTCCGCCTCGACGCCGCGGGGCAGCGAACCCGAGATGGTAACGACATCGGCCTTGCTCGCAAGCTCGGCGAACTTGGCGGTAAAGGCATCGAGCTCCTCGGGGGCAATCGTCGGGCCGCTCTCGAGCAGCTCGGTCTGGTTGCCGGCGTGGAGGATGTTGAGACAAATGCGAGTCTCGCCCTTGATGGGCACAAAATCATTCTTAATGCCGTTAGCATCCATGAGCTCGGCCATATAGGCGCCCATATGACCACCAAGCAAGCCGGTTGCCACGACATCGTCGCCCAGCTGGCCCAGGACGCGGGCCACGTTGAGGCCCTTACCGCCGGCGGTCTTTTCGGGCGTCACGCGGTTGACGTCGTCGATAATGAGCTCATCGAGCTGATAGCGCGTATCGACGGACGGGTTCATCGTAACGGTGAGGATCATTTCTAGCTCCTTATCTCGCAGGCTCCTTATGCCTTGCAAAACGAATTGGCTACATGCGACTACAGAATCTCGATCGTGAACGAGCGCACGATGGTTTCTTTGGGCTTGGCGATAAGGCAGCCGCGCTTGTGCTCAAGCACGTCATCCTCATCGGAACAGGTCGAGAGGCCGCCCCAGGGCTCAACTGCCACAAAATCACCCTCGGGCTTGCTCCACACAATGAGGTACGGGAAGCCCTCAAAGCTCAGGCGAACGCCCTTGTCCTCGCCCTTTTTGGAAAGCGTGACCTGGCGGCTCTCGAGCACGTCAAAGATGGTCTCCGCAAAATCGAAGAGCTCGTGCGACAGGGGCAGCGTCTTTCCCACCATGGGGTTCTTGGAGCGCTTGTCCACGTCAATCAAGCCAGTCGAGGGGACGGCAGCGCAAAGCTCAGCAGCCTCGTCTTTCTCAAAACGCAACTCGTAGTCCGTATAGGCCTCGCCCTCATCGAGCGGGCACCTAAAGCCGGGGTGTCCACCGATAAAGAAAGGCATGTCCTCGGTGCCCTCGTTGGTAACCTCATAGGAGACGCGCACGGCGGCGTCCTCGAGCGTATAGCGGGCGACAAGCTTAAACGGATACGGATAATCGCTCAGCAGCGCGGCGTTATCCTCCGAAGCCAGGCACATCGCCAGCTCGTTCTCGCTCTGGCTCAGCAGCTTCCACTCCTGTTTGCGCGCAAACCCATGGCGGGCGAGCTTCACATGATGTCCGGCAAACGTCATGGCGCTGTTATCGCGCAAACCTCCGCAAATCGGGAAGCAAATCGGTGCCTGGCCGGACCACACGGCGGGATCGCCCTGCCACAAGTACTCGCGACCTCCAGCCTCAATCGAGGTAAACGAACCACCGGCCGTGGAGACCTTGATAGAAATCGAATCGTTGGAGAGAGCGTATTCCATTGTCCATCCTTTCGAACAACTGCTTTTTGCTCGCAAGAACCCGTCTCGGCCCTGACCAAAGGACAAACCCGCGCGTTCATCGATGCGTCCGGTATCCCAGCCATGTAACGGGGTACCATACAGACATTGATGCAATTACAGCTGAAAGGCCTTCTTATGCGAACCATCATCCTCTACGCCTCGCGCCATCACGGCAATACGAAAAAGCTCGTGGACGCCATCGTCGAGGCGCACCCCGAGATCGATACCCTCGACGTCAAGGCGCTCGGTAAAAACGAGTACCCCGACCTGCACGAATATCATCTGATTGGTGTCGCCACGGGCATCTATTACTCCGAGATCGACAAGGACATGGCACGCGTGCTCACGAACGTGCTGCAGCCGCAGGACAAGGTGTTTGGCCTTATGACCTACGGTGGCAAGAACAAATGGTACGGCAAGGATATCGATGGCATCTGCCGCATGAGGCAGGCCATCTTTATGGGTGTCTACGGCTGCCCCGGCTTTGATACGTGGGGGCCGTTCAAACTCGCCGGCGGTGTCCAAAAGGGACACCCAACCGCTGAGGAAATTAAGGGCGCCGTCGACTTCTTCGACAAGATCGAAGACGAGTATGGCGACATCATCGTCGAAGAGTACGCCAAGCGCGAGAAGCGCCTAGCATACGAGAAGGAGCATCCTGCAGGAGGCCTGGTGGCCGGCGTTAAGCGCACGGCAAAGAAGATCGCTAACAAGCTGTAACTGTGAAGGTGCTTTTGAGCGTTTAACCCATACGGCGGGTCCGAGTAGATTCGGGCCCGCCGTCTTTTTCTATCGTTACTCGGTAAAGGCGTTGCCGACGCTCTGGCCGCCAACATACGTCTCGACGAGGGTAAGCTCATGGTCGAACACGACAAAGTCGGCGTCGCGACCCGGCATGATGCTGCCGCACTTATCCTCGATGTGCGCGGAGCGTGCCGGCACCTCGGTTGCCATGCGAATGGCGATATCGGCGCTGGCGATGCCCCAGTCGACGATGTTCTTGACGCCCTGGGCAAGCGTGAGCACCGAGCCGGCAATGCTCTTGCCGTCGGCGAGCCAGCACAGGTTGTCCTTCATGATGACATCCATGCCACCACTGGTGTAGCTGCCCTCGGGCATGCCGCCGCAACCCAGACAGTCGGTGATGAGCACCGTGTGCTGCCAGCCCTTTGCCTGCAGCAGCGCCTTGATGGCGGCAGGGTTTACGTGCTTGCCGTCACAGATGATCTCGGCGTAGGTCTCGGGCGTGGACATGGCAGCGCCCACGACACCGGGCTCACGGTGATGCAGCCCGCGCTGGCCGTTATAGGTATGCGTAAAGCAGCTGGCACCGGCGTTGATGGCGGCGATGCACTCATCGTAGGTGGCGTCGGAGTGACCGATGCTGGTCACCACACCCTTGGCGTTCAGAGCAGCCGCATAAGCAGCGGCACCGTCGCGCTCGGCCGCCATGGCGCTCTTAACGATGCGACCGCCCGCAGCCTCCTGCCACTGATCGAAGACCTCCTCGGAGGGATCGATAAGATAAGCGGGGTTCTGCGCGCCCACGTGCTTCATGGTAAAGAAGGGGCCCTCCAGATAGATGCCCTGAATGCGAGCACCGCAGAAGTCGGGGCCGCGGCCCTCGTCCGCCTGGGCGATGGCGGCGCAGGCATCCTTGATCTGCTCGACGCCATCGGTGAACGTCGTGGGCAGCCAGCTGGTGGTACCGCGACGGGCGAGCTCGGTCGAGCTGATATCGATGCCCTCGGGATCGTTATCGGTAGTCGAGTGGTTATAGAAGCCATGGATGTGAGTATCGACCATACCCGGTGCGATCCACGATCCCGTGTAGTCCTTAATCTCGCAAGAGGGCTCGTCGGCCTGCCAGGCGCCAAAGACGCCATCCTCGACCATAAGATAGCCGCCCAGTTGCGGGCCTGCCGGCAAGAAGAACTTGTCAGCCTTAATTGCGTACGTGCTCATATGCACTCCTTGCTTCTAAAGCAGTTGACTGTGGTAATGCTTATACCCGGTCCATGTAAAAACAAAAAGCGCCCGCCCGCCGTTATGAGCGGACGGGCGCCCTTACAGGGGGACGCGATTAAGCGGTGAAGGGGTGAATCGTCACGCCCTTGACCACGCGGTTGACCGTGCCGGTGGGGCTCGGCGTATCGGGCGTGTTGCCCACGCGCACGGAGTTGAGCAGGCTGATAGCCTGGGCAAACATCACGAACGGCAGGGCAAGGTAGCCCTCGGGAAGCGCCTCGTAGCCCTTAAAGGTGAAGGACTCGCCCTCGTAGACGGTAGCGCCATCCTGCTGAACGGCAACGGTGTGCTGAGCGATCTTGTCGCCACCGATCTCGTTGAGGATGTCGATGTCGTACTGACGGGTGTAGGCGTCGTTGTTGACGAACACGAAGACGAGCGTCTTATCGTCGACGAAGGACTTAGGTCCGTGACGATAGCCCATGGAGGTGTCGTAGGAAGTAGCAACCAGACCGTGAGCGAGCTCGAGGATCTTGAGCTGGCTCTCCTGGGCAAGGCCACCAAAGGAGCCAGAACCCAAGTAGGTCACGCGGTTGAAGTCGCCAGCCAGGTAATCGGCGATCTCAGGCTCACGGGAGATGACCTCCTCGCCCATCTTGGCAATCGTCTCGACCCACTCGGCCTTCTGCTCGTCAGAGGCAGTGTCGAAAATAAGGGTGGAGAGCAGGGTCATGCAGGTGTAGGAACCGGTCATGGCGAAGCCCTTGTCGTTGGCGCGCGGGATGAGCAGCGTCAGCGCATTGGGATCATCGGCGGACTCGACGGCGAGCTTGCCCTCGGGAGCGCAGGTGATGTTGAGGAACTTGACGTTGTGGACGAGCTCCTTGGCAACGGCAACGGCGGCAAGGCTCTCGGGGCTGTTGCCAGAGCGGGCAAAGGAAACCACGAGCGTGGGATCCTCGGCGCGCAGGAAGTCGCGCGGGGCGCTCACGATGTCGGTCGTGGCGATGGGCTTAAAGTCGTAGAGATCAGTGTTGCCAGCGTGACGCAGGTACGGGGCGCAGGTATCGCCAACGTAGTCGGACGTACCGGCACCGGTGAAGACAACGGACAGACGACCCTCGCCCATAGCGCGAGCCTCGGCCAGGAAGGCCTCGATGGCCTCCTTATTCTCGCGATAGATGTTGAGCGTATCACGCCAAAGCTCGGGCTGCTGAGCAATCTCGGCCGTGGTGATCTGGGCGCCGAGCTCGGTGAGCTCCTCGACACTCTTCTCGAACATTTTTAATACCTCTCTCTAGAAGTAATCCTCTGACGTGCAATTATACACTTCGGTTGGTTATCTGGTAGTAACCAGTTAAATGCAAAGAATCACCATATGGAAACGATGCGAGCACTAGTTACTGCGCTGGTGGTAAACCTTGTATTTAAACTGATCGGCACGAGCAACCGAGAGTGTGTACTCCACTACCTCGTTTGACTCGTTATACGTAGTCCTGACCAAATCGAGCACAGGCGAGCCCTCGACAATTCCCAAAAGGTGGGCATCGGTGGGACGGGCTATGCTCGCATAGAACTCCTCTTCGGCCACGCGAATCTTTTGCTGAAAGTCCTGCTCAATCACATCGTAAAGCGGTTTACGCTCCAGCAGCGGTCGCTTTAGGGACAGAAATTGACGAACCGGTAGATAGCTGCGTTCGACCATCATGGGCATGTTGTCGGCAGAACGAAGGCGCTTGAGCTTAAAAATGCGATCACCGATGCGCAATCCCATATGCTCGGCCAGATTCTTATCGGCCTCCATCTCGCAAAACTCGAGAATCGTGGTCTCGGGTTCTCGACCCATCGCGCGCATCTGCTCGGTAAAGCTGTAGGACTGCATAAGATTGGTTGCTTTTGCCGAACGGTCGGTCACAAAGGTACCGCGACCGTGCTGCCGAACCACCAGTCCTAAACGCTCCAGTTCCTGCAGAGCCAGGCGTACCGTAGTGCGCGAGAGACCATAGCGCTCCGAAAGTTCGCGCTCGGAAGGAATCATGTCACCGGCGCGATATTCATGGTCAATCTTTTCGGTCAGAATATCGACCAGCTGATCGTACAGCGGTTGCTTACGCGCTCCGATCGCCATCCTATCCTCCCTTTTGCTCGAATTCGGCTAACTACCTAGGGTGTTATGCATTATCTGTCTGCCACACCCGAATCAACAAGAAAACAAAAGCCGCGCGCTCTTTCGAGCACGCGGCTTTTAACATACACATGGCTTAAGGGGTCGGGGTGTGAGCCGCGTAGGGACACACCCCTCAAGCTAGAGCCTTACCAGATGCTCGGCCAGAGACCAAGCGGGCCAGCGCCCAGGATGCCAAGGACGAAGAGCAGGAGAATGCCCTTGGTCGGGGTCCAGCTGTGCTTAGCGAACATGTAGTAAAGCAGCAGCGTAAGCATAAGCGGGACGAGCTTCGGGACGATGGTGTTGAGGGTGTCGGCAACAGAGAAGTTGACCGGATCCTCGGTAACGGTGCCGTAGGTAACGGACTCCATGCCGTTGCCCAGATCGGTGACGCCGCACTCGACAGCGTTGCCGTCGGCATCGGAAGCGGTGAGGGCGTTGCCGTCCTCATCGGTCATGGCGATGGTACCGGCCTCAGCGGTCTCGGTATCGATACCCTCCATACCGGTGAAGTTCTCGGCCTCCTTCTCGGAGACAATCACGGTAGTAGCGGAGAGGCCACGGGTGGTGCCGTTGGGGATCTGGAGGTTGATCTGGGTGCCACCCATGGTGACGACCAGGCAACCGACGACGAAGACGCCCATGATGGAAGCGGCACGCGTGAAGGCCTGCATGTTGGCGGTCAGAGCGTCAATAGCGCTGGTGCCAAGCTTGTAGGACCAGTTCATGAGCCAGAAGCGCAGAGCGAACTGGACGACGTTGAAGATCACCAGGAAGATGATCGGTGCAGCGGCGTTGCCGTTGATGGCCATGTTGGAGGTGATGCCGGCCGTGATAGGCACGAGCGTCAGCCAGAACAGGGCGTCACCGATACCACCGAGCGGGCCCATTGCGGCGACGCGGACGGCGCGGATCGTGGGGATGTCAACCTTGTTCTGCTCGAGCGAAAGCACGATGCCCATAACAAAGGTGACGAGGAACGGGTGGGTGTTGAAGAACTCCAGGTTGTGGCTCATGGAAGCCGCGAGGTCGTTCTTGTTGGTGTGGATCTTCTCCAGACCGGGGATGATGGAGTAAAGCCAGCCAGCGGCCTGCATGCGCTCGTAGTTGAACGATGCCTGCAGGAAGCAGGAGCGCCAAGCCATCTTGTTGAGGGTCTTCTGGTCGAGCTGCGGAGCAGGAGTGAGATCCTCGTAGTGCTCCGGGATCACATACTCATTAGATGCCATCTTCGAAGTCACCTCCGTCAGAAACAGCTGCACCCTTCAGCTCGGTCTGCTGCTGGAAGTCCCAGAAAGCGATGCCGAAGCCGATGAGAGCGAGGATGAGCAGAGCAGGGGTTGCCAGCGAATCGTTGGCAACGGTGATGAGCGCGAGGCCAAAGCCCATGAGGAAGAAGCCCCACATATCGCGGTTCATCATAACCTTGAGCAGGACGGCGAAGCCGACGAAGCGCATCATGCCGCCTGCAGCGGACAGACCGGTCTGCAGCCAAGTCGGGATGGCAGAAGCGATGGTCTGACCGATGGTAGCGCCAGCGATGAAGAACAGGGTGACGACGACAGCGAAGATCAGGCCGAGCAGAGCCATGGCGAAGTAGTTCAGACGCTCGATACCCTTGGTGTCCGCGTTGTGAGCCATGTTATCGGCCGTGGACATAAGCGGGGACATAAGCGTGAAGACCAGGGTAACGCCAAGCTGGCCAAGCAGAGCGAACGGAATGGCGAGGCCGACTGCCGCGTTGGGCTCGAGGCCCGTGGCGATAGCGAGAATGGCTGCCATGATGCCGCCGATGACGGCGTTAGGCGGCTGAGCGCCTCCGATCGGCATGTTGCCGATCGTCATGAGCTGATAGGTACCACCCACGAGAAGACCGGTGTTGAGGTCGCCAAGGATAAGACCGATGACGGCGCCGGTGACGATGGGCTGATAGAGAGACTCGAGGAAGTCAAACTGGTCGATTGCCGCGATGAACGTGACGACGAAGACCAGAGCGATCTGGATGATCGAGTATTCCATCTTGCTCCTCCTTTCAAAATGTATGTACGCACTTTGGATTTCACGTACAGAACGTCAGGGTTTCACTCCTGACAACGTGGTTCACGAGGATTTCGAGAAGAGCTTGCTCGTGTCCTCAACAGGCGTGCTCGGAACGCGCCTGATCTCCAACTCCACCCCCAATTCCTGCAGCTCTTTAAACGCAGCGACATCCTCGTCGTTAACTGCGACGGAGGTGGCGACTTGGCGCTTTCCTTCCGACATGTGCATGTTGCCGATGTTTACCTTCTTTATAGGCACACCGCCCTTGACGAGCGTAAGCACGTCTTCCGGTGTTTCGGCCACGATGAAGATCTTCTGGCGCGGGCTCGCCTTGCCAATGACGTCGATGGTCTTCTGCAGAGAGAAGAAACGCGTAGCGACGCCGGCGGGAGCGGCCATCTTCATGAGGTTCTGGCGCATGGTGTTGGACGCCACGTCGTCGTTGGCGACGAGGATGAGGTTGGAGCCCAGGGTGGAGTTCCACTGGGTGGCAACCTGACCATGAACCAGTCGGTTATCGATGCGGGTAAGAAGAATGTTGGGTTCTGCCATGTTGATCAGCTTCCTTTCGTTATTTGCTGACGACAGTTACTTGATCTCCTGAATCGCGTAACGCGAAACATCTACGACGGCTCCGGATCGGACTTTAATCTGGACCTTCTCGCCTTCGATGCCTTTGACGGTTCCGTAGATACCGCCGGCGAAAAGAACCTCTTGACCCGGCTTGAACTCGGTGTGCAGCTCCTTGAAGTACTTCTGCTTCTTCTTCATGTTGATTTGCGACCAGATGGTGTAAATCAAGCCCATGATGACAAGCAGGCCTAAAAGGGCGACCGAGGAGCTCAGGACGTTGGCTCCGAAATCGGCCATTAGATGCCGTCCTCGTCGCCGAAGATATCCTCTTCCTCGGAGCCGGCAACGGATGCGACCGTCTGGGCGGTGACGCCCGTCTGGCCAACGGTCACGGCCTGCTCGCCAAGCTCGGCGAGCGTGGCATTGCCGCGGAGGAACAGAAGCTCAATAACCATGGGAAGGTTGGTGCCAGTCAGAACCTCGACGTTGTCGACATCCTGGGCAATCATCATCGACTGGTTGAACGGGGTGCCGCCAAGCAGGTCGGTAAAGACGAGCACGCCATCGCACTCCTCGCGCATGGCGGTAATAGCGGCGCGGAGATCCTCACCGTAGGATGCGGCCTGGTCGCCCTCAAAAGGAACGACGGTAAAAGCAGGCTGGTCGCCGGCAACCATAGCGATAGCGCTTGCAAGGCCGGGTGCGAACTGTCCATGACCGGTAAGAATAAAGCCAACCATTCAAATTTCCCTTCCGAAGGTGTGTACGATCTGAGTCCGATGATTTTCGGAAGCCAGCGGGCACTCGCCCTTAAAGCTTCTTGGAAAGCGTTCTTTGAAGACCAGTGGTTTCTAAACTGGTAGTAACCACGTGACGTGTTGTTGTCACTATATCACCCCAGAAGAGGCCGCTTCCGTTGATTCATACGGTAAAACGTTTTTGCACCGTTCACGGTGATAAATCGACCGTTTACCGCTCGTTAACACTTCTACCTGCGGCTTTGAAACCGTTTCGAAATGGTTCGACGAATGATCGGAACCTTTTCTGTGCCTAAACAACGCAGGGTGGCCAAAAATGGCATGTAGAAAAAATGCAGGTCATTGTGAAGATTTGTGAATTGGTCTTTTTGACTTAATACCAGTTAGAACCAGTTTAGAAATTATCGGTGAACGGTAGTTTTCGACCGCTCAGCGGTTATTTCCAATCGTTTACGGCCGTTTTCCTGGATGAATTGGGGAAACCCGATGAAGCACTTGCGCGGGCGCAAGTCCTATCCTAGTGGTTTCGGTAACAAAATGCCCGCTAGAACGTTGTGAACTGCCTCCCATTTCTTGGACATGAGAAATGGGAGGCTTTCTTTATGCGCGTTGATTTGAGAGTGAAGCATGATATCGAGGCCAGGAAGGCGGCCATAGGGCTCTTCGAGCTCGGGCACGGGTATAAATCTGCCGCGATCGCCCTTTCGCTTCCCGCGGAAGCCGTGAGAAGATGGCAGGAGATATACCGCGCATTCGGGAGCGAGGTGCTGCTGCGCATGGACGGAAAGCAGGGCAGGTACACATACGAGCAGAAGGTCGCCGCCGCCTCCGCCGTCGTCGACGGCGGCATGACGAAGACCGAGGCGATGGCGGCGTTCGGCATAATGTCGATGTCGCCGCTCAAGAAGTGGTGCGCGCTATACCGCCGGGGCGGCGCGGAGGCCCTGCGCCCGAGGCCCAAGGGCCGGCCGAAGGGTTCCAAGGCGAGGCCGCGGACCCGCGAGGAGGAGCTCGAGGAGCGGTGCCGTAGGCTCGAGGCCGAGGTGGCCTACCTAAAAAAATTACGCGCCCTGGTCGAGAGGGACGGGCTCTGACCAGGGCGAAGGCCGAAGCGGTCGCGGCCCTGCGCGCCGAGGGGCACGCGCTCGGGCACCTGCTCGCATGCGCCGAGCTCAAGCGGTCGACCTACTACTACGCCCTCGCGCACCCGCCGAGGCCCACGCGCCCCGAGCTCTGGGAGGCGGCCGCCGAGATCTTCTCGCGCACCGCCAACGGCTGCGGGCACCGGCAGATAGCGATGTGCCTCAGGGCGGAAGAGGGGGCCGTGATAGCCGACAAGACCGTGCTCAAGATGATGCGCGAGATGGGGATTCGCTGCGGTATCAGACGCGAGACGGCCTACCACAGGTACAACTCGTACAGGGACGTCGTCGGCAGGACGTTCGAGAACGTGATCGCGAGGGATTTCGACGCCGGGGCCCCGTGGCGGAAGCTGGGAACGGACGTCACCGAGTTCAAGGTGGCGGGCGGCAAGGCCTACTGGGCCCCGACGCTGGACTTCTGCACCAAGGAGATCGTGGCGAGCGACATATCGACCACGCCCGACATGGCCCAGCAGGTCAGGATGCTCGACGAGCTGCTGTCCAAGATCCCCGAGGGCGCCGCCCCGACCATGCACTCGGACCGGGGCTGGCAGTACCAGCACGCCTCGTACACATCCAGGCTCGAGGCCGCCGGCATCGTCCAGAGCATGTCCAGGAAGGCGAACTGCATCGACAACGCCGCCACCGAGCAGCTCTTCGGCCACGTCAAGGACGAGTTCTACCGGGGCCGCGAGTGGGAGACGTTCGAGGATTTCAAACGCGACCTGGAGGAATACATAGTCCACTGGAACACGAGCCGGAGGCAGGTAAGATTGAAGGGCCTGACCCCGGAGGAGTTCCGGAATCAGGCCCTCGCGGCCTAGTCGCTATTTAGGGCGTCCAAGATTTGGGGCGCAGTTCAGTTGTCGTTCTAGCGGGCTTAATCAGGTAGATCGGTTAGCGCGCAGTAGTGCAGACAGATCTTACGCAAACAGGCCGTAGATGCTGATGTTGGCCTTGGCGTACAGGCCGTTGGCATACTCGGTCCACTTGGAGCTGGCGCTCGAGGCCTGCGAGGAGTACTGCTGATAGGCGGTGTAATAGGCGGTCATGGCCTGCTTATAGGTGGCACTATCGGCGGCAAAGGCATCGTTAGCGAAGGCCTTAGCGTAGGTGCTGTTCTCGTCCTTCCAGGTGCCCTTCGAGCTATCCCACTCGTCGCCGGCAAGGTTGATGATGTAGTCGGCGTAATCCTTGCTCGCGGTCTCCTCGTTGCCGTCAGAAGGCTCGGTTGGGGCGGTCGGCATGCTTGCGGAGCTATCGCCCACCTTCTTCTTGTAGAGCTTCTGCAGCGTCGCGGACTGGCGGACGATCTGCTTGGCCTGGTCCTTGGACACGCCATACTGCTTGGCCATGGTGTCGTAGTCCGAGGTGCCGATAGAATCCTCGGCGTACTTCTTCATCTCCTTAGAGGAGACGGTAATGCCCTCGTCCTCAGCAGCATCGAGCAGAATCTTGTTGCGCACGTAAGACAGGATGACGTCGGCAGAGGGGGCGGTGTAGTTGCCGTTGCTATCCTTAACGGTATCGAGGCTGTACTGGCTCTCGATGGCCTCGCGCGCGGTGATATCGCTCTTCTTGCCGTTGTAGCTATAGCTTGCCACGTTCGAATCGAGCTGGTCCTCGGTGAGGGTCGACGAACCGACGCCCTTGCCGCCAAAGCCGCCATTGCCAATAAAGAAGCCGACCACCGCAGCGATCACGACTGCAACCACAAAGGCGGCAATCATCGTCTTCTTGTGCTTGGATACGTGATCGTCCCCATCGGAACCTAGGGCGTCATCATCCTCATCCTGGTCCTCGGGCATCAGATTCTCGTCAGCGGCATCTGCGGCGATCTGAGCCTCCAGACGGGCGTCCTCTTCCTCGGCCGTCGTGCCAGCAGCAATGTGCTCGGCAGACGTACCGGCGACCAGGTCGATCTTCTCGTCCTCATCACCGTCGGGGCCTTCGCCGCGCTCGATGATCTGGATACTGTCGATCTCGTCCTTCTCGTCCTTCTTTTGAATCAGACCCATATCAGTTACTCCTTGTTAGGAAACATAGTCCTCAATAGAATACGCCCGACGGAGCGCCGGGCGTATTGATTCTTAGGTTATACGCAAACACTTAAGTACTATTTAGGCGTTTGCAGCCTGCATGCCTTAGACCAGGTGCGCGATAACGGCATCGGCAAAGGCCTGCGTGCCCACGGCACCCTCAACGGAGCCGGTCTGGGCACGACGCACGTCGCCGGTAACCTGCTTGCCCTCGTCGAGCGTGGCGGAGACGGCGGCGCGAATACGATTGGCGGCGTCGTTCTCGCCCAGGTGATCGAGCATCATCGCGGCAGACAGGATCTCGGCCGTGGGGTTGGCGATATCCTTGCCAGCGATATCGGGCGCGGAGCCGTGCGTCGCCTCGAAAATGGCGCAGTCGGCGCCGATGTTGGAGCCGGGGGCCATCCCTAAGCCGCCCACCAGGCCGGCGCACAGGTCGCTCACGATGTCGCCGTACAGGTTGGGCAGCACCAGGACATCGAAGTCGTTGGGGTTCTGGACCAGGCCCATGCAGGTGGCGTCGACGATCTTGTCGTTGAACTCAATGTCGGGATAGTTGGCGGCCACCTCGCGCGCAACGCGCAGGAACAGGCCGTCGGTTGCCTTCATGATGTTGGCCTTGTGCACGGCCGTCACCTTTTTGCGACCGCAACGGCGGGCGTACTCAAAGGCGTACTCCACAATGCGGCGGCTCTTGGCGATGGAGATGGGTTTGATCGAGATGGCGGAATCCGCGGCGAAGGTCTTCTGGCCCGAGCGCTCGACGAGCTGCGAAAGCTCCTCGACCTCGGCAGCGCCCTCATCGAACTCGATACCGGCGTAGAGGTCCTCGGTGTTCTCGCGCACGATGACCAGGTCGACGTCACGGAAGCGCGAGCCGTCGCCCGGCTGCGACAGGCAGGGGCGCACGCAGGCGTACAGATCGAAGTGCTTACGCAGAGCAACATTGACGCTGCGGAAACCCGTGCCGACCGGCGTGGTGATGGGCCCCTTGATGGCGACCTTAGTCTCGGCAACCGCATCGAGCACATGTTGGGGCAGCGGCGTGCCAAACTCGTCCATGACGCCGGCGCCGGCCTCCTGGACGTTCCAATTGATCTGGACACCGGTGGCCTCGACCACGCGGCGCATGGCCTGCGTAATCTCGGGACCGATGCCGTCACCGGGAATCAGGACTACATCGTGCGCCATAATCTGTTACTCCTCGTCTTCGGCGTCGTCAGATTTTTTAACGCTAGCACGCTTCTTCTTTTTGGAGAGATCGAGGCCAAAACGTTTAACAAGCATTTCGCAAATCTCGCTCGAACGGGCCTTGAGATAGCTGCCCTTACCGTTCTCGGCATCGAACTTAAGGCGCAGCGCGAGCTTCTCGGCAACCTCGGCGTCGATCTCGCCCTGGCAAAACTCGTACAGGCAACCGAGCATGTCGCGATACTCGAGGTCGCCGTGGTAGCACTGGATGGCCTCGTCCAGGATGGGCCAAGCTTCGCGCGAGCGCTCGACGCTCGTGGCACCCCACACGCACAGCAGGCGGAAGGCGGCATAGCGCAGCGTGGAGGAGATCTCGTCGAACAGTGCGGTCTCGGCGCCCTCAAAGGCATCGCCCAGCTGCTCGGGGCAGGTGGTGGCGAGCGCCGTCAGGGCATCGAGGGCCTCCCAGCGGGTCTGCGCCTCGGGGCGGTCGAGCGCCTCGATCAACGCGGGCACGCAGGGCACGACGCGCTGCGGATCGCGCTCGGCAAGCAGGTGCAGCACGCGGGCGGCAAACTGGCGGATGCGGCGCGTGGGGCAGCCGAGCTCCTGGACCAGTCGATCGACGGCGTTCTCGTTCTCCTCTGCCAGCTGGAGCTGTGCCAGCTCCTCGTCGGTGAGCTGTTCGTCTTTGTTTTCTGCCATAGTTACCTCTTCTTTTTATTTCTTGGCGTGCTTGCCAGCACCCTTGCTGTCATCGGTGACCGAGATGAGCTGTCGGTCGGCCGCGCCATTGCGACGTGCACGGCGGCGTTCCTCGGCATCGCCCGCGTCGGCGGCGGCTCGATGAGCCTTGTTGACGTTAAAGACCTCGTCGTGCTTGCGCCACGGACCGACGGACTCGCCAAAGCTCATCTTAAGGCCGGCGATAAAGCCACCGAGCCAGCCGATCGGCGCAAACTGCACCAGCGGGAACAGCGAGAACACCCAGGTCAGCAGGACGACTGCCGCCGCTCCTGCAAAGTTGGCAATCCAGTAGTCGCGCTTGGTGATGACACGCTTTTCGCAGGCCCACTGGCCGCACAAAAAGCCGATGTAGATCGCAAAGAGAAAGAGCACCAGCGCAAGCACCACGAACGTCCAGCTCATAGGCGCTACTCCCCGTGATGGTGGCCGCAGCAGCACTCGTGGCCGTCGTCATGGCCGTGGCCACCGCAGCACTCGTGGTCCTCGCCGTGGTGATGGCCACAACCGCACTCATGGTCCTCGCCGTGCTCGCCGCAACCGCAACCTTCCTCGTGAGCGCCATGCTCCTCGGGGCGATACTGCGACCAGTCCAGACCGGCGGCGATGGCATCGGCCTCCTCCTTATAGAGGACCGTGATGGCCTGGGTGCCCAGCTTGGCGCCACCGATAGCGTCGAGCATGTCGTAGAGCGTAAAGGCCACGTCGGCGCCGGGCAGCGCGAGCTCGCGGTCGTCGGCGTAAGCAAGGGCCAGGCGCAGGTCCTTAATGAAGTGCTCGACCATAAAGCCGGGCTTGTAGTCGCCGTCGAGCGCCTTGGGAGCCAGGCTCTCCATGGCGCCGGACTTGCCGGTACCGCCCAAGATCATCTGGCGGGTCTTCTCCAGGTCAAGGCCGCTCAGCTCGGCAAATGCCATGGCGTCTGCCATACCGACCATGCAGGCGCCCAGCGACACCTGGTTGGCGAGCTTGGCAGCCTGGCCTTTGCTGGCGCCGTCGAAGCAGCAGATATTTGCCGCAAAGGTGGCAAGGATGTCGCGGACTGGGGCGATATCGTTCTCGGTGGCGCCCACGATAGCCGTGAGCGTGCCGGCGATAGCACCAGACTCGCCGCCGGTGACGGGGCAGTCAAACGCCATGCGGCCGGAAACCTGGGCGGCCTCGGCAATGTCGCGCGCCAGCTCGGGGGAGCTCGTGGTGAGGTCGATCAGCACCGCGCCCGGCTTGGTGCACGCGAGCAGGCCGTCGCCCGCCAGGTAGAGCTCCTCGACCTCGGAGGGATAGCCCACCATGGTAAAGACGACGTCGGCGTTCGCCACGGCATCTGCCGGCGTATCGGCCCAAACGGCACCGCGCTCGATAAGCGCGGCGGCCTTGGACTTAGTGCGGTTGTTGACCGTGACGGGATAGCCGGCATCCAGGATGTGGCCGGCAATGGGGGCACCCATGATTCCGGTGCCGATAAATGCGACGGAGAGCTTGTTTGCCATGAAACCTTTCCTTTTGGGTTGGGTGTTATTACCAGGTTGAATACTCGGTGCCAGCGTTGGGCTGTGAGTCGAGGGCGATTACGGCCGCGTTACTTGCCTACTGACCGCGCACGCGGCGGGCGATGCGGTCGGAAAGCGACGCCTTGTCGGCGCGGTTCTTGCCCCAAAACGCGCAAGCCACCATGCCGGGGCCCACGTGCGAGCCAATGGTGGGGCCCACAGAGCTGCGGATGATGGTCACGTCGGCGCAGCCTTCCTCCTTGCGGATGGCGGCCTCGAGCCAGTCGCCGTCCTTTTCGGCATCGGCCGTCATAATGGCGATGGGCATGGTGCGATCGGGCACATAGTTCTCGCGGAACGACTTGAGAATGGACTTGAGCGCCTTCTTGCGACCGCGGTTGACGCCGATCAGCGACAGCGAGCCGGCCAGGTCGTAGGACAGCTCGGGTTTGACGTCGAGCTTTGCCGTGAGCTGTGCCGCCGCGGGCGGAATGCGGCCGCCGGCAGCCAGCGCGTCAAAGCTCTCGAGCGTAAAGTAACCGTGGACATAGGTCTTGGCCTCGTTTGCCCAGTCGACCAGCTGCTTAGCAGTCAGTCCCGCCGAGCGCTGGCGCACGGCCTCGAGCGCCAGGAGCTCGCCGGTCGCGCAGGGCAGAGCGTTGTCGACCACGTACAGCTCAAAGTTGGGATACTCGGCGCGCACGGCGTCCGCCGCCTGGCACGCGGAGTTGTAGCTCGACGACAGCGCCGAGGTAAAGCACAGGTAGACCGTGGGCGTACCCTCTTTGGCGCACTCGGTAAAGAACTCGATATAGCGACCGAGCGACACAGCCGAGGTGGACACGCGGGCACCGGCGCGCATGCGGTCGTAGAACTCCTTGGGTGTGATGCTCGACCAGATGTCATCCGTGCGCTCCTCGCCATCGATAATGAAGGGGAAACCCAAGATATCGACATCGAGGTTCGCGGCGACCTCGGGGCTAAAGTCGCAGCAGGTATCGACGACGATGCGGCAACGGTCCGAATGACCGGCGGATGCGGCCTTGTCCATCAAAGCGACTCCTTACGTAAAAAGGCGGCCACCCGCATGGGATGGCCGCCAACCGTTAACTCATGCAAGTTAACGTATTTTACTCGTCAAGTGTTTCGATGCGGGGCTTGATGATGCCATATCCACCATTCTTACGGTGATACACCACATTGATGAGACCGGTCGTCGCGTTCTCGAACACGTAGAAGTCGTGGCCCAGCAGATCGGTCTGCACCAGCGCCTGCTCCTCAGTCATCGGGGTGACGTCGATAACCTTCTCGCGGACGAGCAGGTCGTCCTCCTCCTCGGGCAGCAGCAGGTCGGCCAGATCCTCGACGCGCTCGACCGGCGCGACATCCGCGGCGCTGGCACCGCCCTGGCGGTTGTCCACGACCTTGGTCTTGAACTTACGCAGCTGGCGGGTGACCTTATCGGCGGAGAGGTCGATGGCGGCGTACATATCTGCGCCGTGCTCGGCAACGCGAATCACCGAACCGCGGGCACGAACCGTAACCTCGACGATTGCCGGGTTGGGGTTCGAGGGGTTCTTCTCATAGCGAAGTACAACGTCGACCGTCATGGGCTCGATATCGAAAACCTTGAGCGCCTCGCCGATCTTCTCATCCACATGCGCACGCAGAGCATCGGTTACCGTCGTCTTGCGTCCAGAAACCTTGATATCCATACGTGGCTCCAATCTGCCTCGGGGACTTACTGTACTGGCTATGTACCCATTGCCGTGCATTTAATCACGCGGATTCCCAAAGACCCGAATAACGATTGCTTGATACCGCATACCGAAGTCTCGCACTTTTCTGTGGCAAAGTGCGCTATAGGAGGGAGCCGGCGACTTTGTATTTGGTCCCGAAAATTGGCTTTGACCTGCTGGTTTTATAGAGATGAAAAAGCCGGGCTCCCCTATTGGGGAAGCCCGGCAGTGCGTGTTGAAACCGTGAAGAGGCATCTCTCCTAGCGCATAGG
>CAKXKM010000006.1:18076-45316 GCA_934876235.1 Collinsella sp. AF02-46-1
TAACTAGCTATTAAGCTTGTTAATGTCGTCGTCGGTGATGGTGTCTTCCTGGCTGGACGATTTGTCTTCGGAGGGTGCGGTCTCATTGTTGGAATCGGAGGATTCGCTGCCGGAGGATGCGGAGCCAGACGACTGAAGGTTGACACCAGATACTGTCTTAGTGGTGAGGTCGTAGGGCATCGTGCCATACCAGACGCAGTGGACTGCCTCGAGCGTACCGTCGACCGTGATGCCGTCGAGGGCATCGCTCACGGCACGGCACAGTTCGTCATTGGACGAGAGGCCCGCAACACCAAGCGTCGAGGGCGCCTCGAGCGCACCGACATAGGAGATCTCGCTCATCAGGCGTGCAAGGTAGCCGCCGGCCGTGGAGTCGCAGATCACATAGTCGACTTCGCCGGACTCGAGCGCCTCAAAGCACTCGTTGATGTTGGAGTAAGTCTTTTGGTTGGCGGTGATGCTCTGCTTAGCAAGCGCCTCCTGCGAGGCCGAGGACATCTGGATACCCAGAGTAGACGTGTTAAGGGTATCGGTGGAAACGCTTAGCGACCCACCATCGCTGGTTTTACCGAACACGGAAGCGGCATCGTACAGGCAGGTGCCGAGCGAGCTAACGTCCCCATCCGTGGAGTTGATCTCGCCGATAAAGATATCAGCCTTTTTGTCGCCGAGCGCGGAACCTGCCGAGGACGCATCGACAAAGGCGACCTTAAGGCCCATGCGGCTTGCGAGGGCGCGGGCAGCGTCGACTGCATACCCCGTGAGCTCGCCGTCAGCGCTCTGCATGGCCTGCGGCGCATCGGAGGTATCGAGGGCAACCGTCAGGGTACCGGGAGTGACCAGGGCATCATCCGACACCGTGGGCGTGACGGTCTCGTACTCGATCTGGTCGATCGTGGGAGTCGTGAACGCAGACAGCGAGTTGAACGCGCATCCGCTCAGGCCCAAAACGGCGATGACCGCCGCGGTCCCAGCACCTAACCGAGCCGCGTGCATCAAGCTGCCCCTCACCATGTCCACTACCCTGCCTTCTGTGTCGTATACGATCCGTGCGTTGCACGAAATATCAGATTGTTCCCACCAGCTGACCTGGTATTTGACCCCACACTTGCGCACCGGGGTGTTTGCTCGGGAGGCCGCAGCCACCTTCACGACTGGCCCGCTCGCCCGCGAGGCGGTATTGCCCCAAAGAAAGTAGAACGGACGGTGCGGCTTACATCTAGGACGCGCCATGATCGCGCCGCGCGCACGCGGTCGCTTACGTGGATCCCTTTGACCGCGTCTGTCTTGGACTAGGACGGGCATTTCGTCCGTCCGCAACCACAGCCTGGTAGGAACGTAGCGCATTATAGCTAAGTTCAAGCTAAAGTTTAAGGTTAGGGGCGTCATTCGCATCGCGAGTACAGATTTTGCAGGTCGGAGTGGGCTATTCGTGCCCCTATGAAGCCCGGAGCTCCCCTACGGGGAGCTCCGGGGCGCCCTTCTTAGGGTGCCCTGGCCAAAATATGGCAAATATGAGTACTGCCACCAATTTAGTAACAGGCAATTTTGGCCTCTCGGACAGATTTTGCGCTCAATGTCGCTAACCTGATGCTTAGTTATTCCACATTTGTTTATTATCTTCTTACTTTATGCCGCCTCCGAGTCCTAAATTCCTTGATTTTGCTGTTACTGATTTAGTGACAGTACTCATATTTGCCATATTTTGGCCAGGACATATGATTAACCCCCTATTTTCGACGTGAATTAGACCGGCTTAAGCCCAAAACACGCCCGCAGCGTGTTAAGCAACGCCTCTTGCTTCTTCCTGCGGGCATCGACACGATTCCGGTACCGCTTTCGCATACGCTGGTGGATGCGCCATGCGAGCGCTTCCATCGCTTCCATGTCGCAGAGCATTTCGTTGTTGACCGTCGCGACCTCGATTCCCATAGTAATCAAGCCCGTGTTGCGTTTTTCATCATGGATACGTCCCCTCCGGGAGGAATGGCCCAGCTCACCGTTGTATTCAAGGTCAAACCGGGCTGCTTCCTGATACGCATCGCAAACTGCATGCGGCATCCCCGAGATTGCCTGCGCGCGGTCATCGAACTCGATCTTGTAGTCGGTCTTAAAGGGACCGCAGTCAAATCCGCCATAGGAAAACGGAAGCGAAAACAGAGCGAGCATGATGCACTCCATGGGCGAGAGCAGGTTTTCTGACAGGTAGGGACACAGACGCAGCAGCTGTTTGGCCACATTCCCCTTGCATGCCGCAAGGTAATCTGCCAGGCGATCGGGCGTCAGCGCCGGCTCGACTTCAAAGTAGCCCACGTCTGCTGGCTGGTCCTTGTCCTTTGCAAGTTTATTCGTAACAGGCGAGGTGTAGGGAGGCAGATACTTCCCGCGGTCGCTCAGTGAAATCTTAGAGCACAGCTCCTGGGCCAGGGCAAATGCCTGGATACAGCCAAGTTCGCGCGCAACGGCAAGGCAGAGGGCCTCGGGAGACAAGCTGTACACCCCCGGTTCCACCTCTAGAATCGAGCCGGCGGGCAACCCGGAACACACGGACCAGCCTACGCTAGGCATGCGGCGGCGCTGCGCCGCAGATCCCACCAGCAAGCACAAATCCTCTTGCACCTCGCCGCTTGCGGCTCCAATTCGCACCAAGTCGAGAAGATAGATGTCCTCGGTCGAGGGCGACGACGTGCGCAGCACACGGCGCTCTTCATCGGGATTGAGGTCCTTCCAGCTGATATAGCCCATCTGCCGGCGCTCGGCGCGCATCATGCGCAGCGCTGAAGCGCCTGTTAGGATTACGGAAGCCGCTAGCTGTTCGCCTGTCGGCTCGTTGCGCCGCTCAATCTTCACTGCCACAAAACCACCCCTACCAAACACGTGCGATAGCAAGGCCATCGACTGCCGCAGCGCCGGCACGCTTGAGCTCCGCCGAGGCTGCTGCCATGGTCGCGCCCGTGGTGATAACGTCATCGATAAGCAGTAGGCGGCGGCCGTGCACGTCCTCAACCGTCTCGTACATGCCTTGGGCACGCTCGCGACGCTCCTCACGACCGAGTTCGCGCTGGTCGCCATGCCCGTACTTGACGAGGGCATCGAGCAGGGGAACACCCGACAGCTCGCAAAATGGGCGCGCAATGGCCTCCATATGATCAAAGCCACGCCGCCGAAACGCTGCCGCCGTCGCAGGCACAAACACCACCGCATCCGCACCGGACAGCACACCTCCGTAGCGATCGGGCGCTACGACCTGGGCATGCAGGGCGGTGTCGTAGAGCAGCTCCGCCAGATACGGCGCCAGGCGTCGCTCGCCCGCGTCCTTGTACGCTTTAATGATGCGCGGCAGCGGATGCGCATAGACGGAGCACGCCAGGCAGCGGTCGAGCGCCTCCGCCATTGCCGGGGACGTGCCCTCGACCGAACACTCAGTGCACAGCAAATCCCCAAACGGGGCGCCGCATCGGGTACAGCTATGACGTGGGTCGATGAGCGTGAGCGCAGCCAGGCAGTCTTGGCAAATAAGCGTACCGGCGCGCTCGCAGCCGGCACATCGTGTTGGCGACAACGCCTCAAGCGCCTCGTGCGCCGCCTGCTCGGCAAACGATAGCGATTCGTCCGCAAACGGTAGGATGCCGGCACCTTGCAGACGGCTCAATATGTTCAGATGGCTCTTCAAGACACAACCCTCCCTACGTTCGGTCGCAGGGAGGGTTGTTGATTCAGCGCTATGATACCCCGATGCGCTCGGGGCAAGGCGAGCAAAATCCGCTCGCGGGCGTTATTCGCCGGCGGGCGGTTGTGGTGCAGACGAAGACGGGGTCGAGCCCTCGCCACCATCCTGGCGCGGCTTGCGGGAACGGCGACGGCGACGGCGCTTTTGGCCCTGGTCGGCCGAGCCCTCGCCACCGCGATCCTCGCGCGGCTCGCGCTCGTCGCGAGCGGCGCCACGCGAAGCCTTAGCAGCCGCTCCCCCGCCATCTCCGGGACGACGGCGCGTGACCTTGACCTCGCCATCCGAGACCTGATCGGCCACGGAGGGCACTGAAGGCTTCTGCTGCGCGCCCGAGGAATGGCGACGGCGCGGACGCGGCGCGCGCTCATCCTCGCCACGTGACTTGCCGCCCTTGTCGGCAGACGCATCGGAGGCCGAGGCGCCCTTGGAAGCGGCACCAGCCTCGCGAGCAGCTGCGGCGCGGAAGGCGTCCTCGCGCTCCTCGCTCGACAGATGACGGCGGCGGCGACGTGTGGGGTTCATGCCACCGCCGCGATTCTGCTGCTGGGGTTGCTGAACCTCGCGCTCGCGAGAGGCGTTCTTGCCCGCGGCTGCAGCCTCGGCAGCATCGCCCGAGCCTGCGCGCTTGCGACGACGACGGCCATCGGCGGCCTCCTCGGCCTCAGGCGTTGCGGCATTGCCACGGCCCTTTCCGCGGCCACGACCCTCGCCCTGCCCCTGACCGGCGCGAGCATCGGATTCAGCATCGCGACGACGGCGCTTGGGCATCGAAGTGCCGGCCAGACGGTCGGCACTCGACAGGCCATCGCCCACGTCGACGCCGTTCTCGCGATCGAGTTCCATGAGCGCCAGGCGCATCTCGGGCGACTCGATGCGCTCGAGCACATCGCGCGTCACGCAGTCGGGGCGGCAATTGCAGCCCTGCTCGGCAGCCTTCTTTTTGCAGCCCTCCGAGCACGTCATATCGGCCAGGTTGACCTTAAAGACCTTGCCGTTCTCCAGGCGCAGCACCAGCTGCTCGCGCGGCGTGTCATATTCCTGAATACGCGCCTTGCCGAGCGGCGTATCGATAAGCGTCTTCTTTTTGGGCGCGCGGCTCTTAAAGTCCTTGTAGGCCTCGAACTCGTAGCGCAGGCAGCACATCAGGCGGCCGCACACGCCGCTGATCTTGGAGGAATTGAGCGGCAGGTCCTGCTCTTTTGCCATGCGGATCGAGACGGGCTCAAACTGTCCGCCAAAGCGCGTGCAACAGAGCTCCTGGCCGCACTGGGCATAGCCGCCCACCAGGCGGGTCTCGTCGCGCACGCCGATCTGGCGCATGTCGACGCGAATGTGCAGCGTCGAGGACAGATCCTTGACGAGCTGGCGAAAATCGACGCGCTCCTCGGCGGCAAAGTAGAACACGGCCTTCTCGCCGCCAAACAGGTACTCGACGCCGACCGGCTTCATCTCGAGGTCGAGCTCTTTGACCAGACGGCGGAAATCGACCATGGCCTCGTCACCCTGGATGGCCAGGTCGTCGGCAAGCTGCAGGTCGATGTCGCTCGCCACACGCAGCACGGGCTTGAGCGGCTGACCGATCTCGTCTTGCGGTACCTCGAAGGGATCAGCCGTGACCAGGCCGATCTCGGTTCCGCGCTCGGTGGAGCAAATAGCGTAATCTGCCTCGAGGATATCCAGGTCCTGCGGGTCAAACCACAGGTCGCGCGAGGCGTAGGTAAACTTAACGGGTACGACTAACGGCATTTCAGTGCCTTCCTGATATCGAACAGCATGACCTCGATGGCCAGCTGGGGAGTAACGTTTCTGGCGATGTTGCGCTCGGCGGTCGCGACCGCCTCGAGCGCCTGGGTGGCACCCGCAACATTGGTCGCGGCGGCAAGCCGACCGATCGTGTCGCGCACGTCCTCGTTCACCACGTCGGCTGCCTCGTCCTGAAGTGTCAGCAGCACGTCGCGCATGAGCGTCCGCGCGCTCGCCAGCGCTTCCATGATACCCGAACGCTCGCGCGCGTTGAGTTCGCGCTTGTTGCGGTCCTCAAGCTGCTTCAATGCTCCACGCGACAGGTAGTCGGCGTTTTGCTCGAGTACCTTTTCCTGCGTGGACTTGACCTCGGCAAGCGGCGCCTTGACGGCGACGATGAGCGACTTGGCGCGACTGAGCACGTCGGCCTCGTCGGCGGCAATGAGTGAGTCGATGGCACGGACCATCTGACGGCGGGCGTCCTGGCGCTCGGCGCTCTTAAGAAACTCGATGCCGCGTGTGGGGCTTCCCGCCACGGCGACCGCCATGCGGCAACGCGCAGGGTCCTGACCGGTGGCGCGGCTCACGGCCTGCGCGGCGACGGCGGGCGATACCAGCCGAAACGGCACACACTGGCAACGACTCACGATAGTGGGCAGCATCACGTCGGCCGAGGTGCCCAGCAAGATAAACATAACGCCCTCGGGCGGCTCCTCGAGCGTTTTGAGCAGTGCGTTGGCGGTGTTGGCACGCAGTTGCTCGGCACGGTCGATGATGTAGACCTTGGCCTTGGCACGGATGGGCGCCAGTGGCACGTCATCGAGCAGCTCGCGGGTCTGGGCAATGAGGTAACCCGTGGCGCTCTCGGGCGTGTAATAGTGCACGTCGGGGTGCGTATGGCGGGCGACGCGCACGCAGCTATCGCATGAGCCGCAGCCATCCTGCTCGCACAGGAAGGCTTGGGCGAGCGCCCACGCGGCGTCGAGCTTGCCCGCGCCGGGAGCGCCCAAAAACAGGTAGGCGTGCGATGCGCGACCGCTAGCGACGGCATTGGTCAAAAAGTCACGCACGCGCTCTTGGGTGTCGAGCTTGGCCAGCAGGCTTGCCTGAGCGGGGGCCATGTTACTCGGCCTCCTTGGCAAGCGCGGCGGCGACGGCTTCCTGCGGAATGTCGAGACCGTACGCGCGAACCTGCTCGACCGTCTTCTCGAAGACTTCCTCGATGGTCGCGGTGGCGTCGATGAGCTTTACGCGGGCGGGTTCCTCGGCAGCAATTGCGCAAAAGCCCTGGTAGACACGCTCCTGGAATGCCATGCCTTTTGCCTCCATGCGATCTGCCGCGCCACGGGCGGCCATGCGCAACGCCGCCTGCTCGGGCGTGATGTGGTAGACGAGTGTGAGCGCCGGGTGCGTACCGGCGACGGCCAGGTTGTTGGCATCGCGCACCATCTGGCGATCGAGGCCGTCGGCAAACGCCTGGTAGCAGGTTGTGGAATCGTAGAAGCGGTCACACAGTACCACCTTGCCGACAGCAAGGGCGGGTGCGATGACCTCGTGCACCAACTGGGCGCGCGCTGCCTCGTAGAGCAGCAACTCGCAGGTGTCGCCCATCGCCGTATTGGCGGGGTCGAGCAACAGAGCACGGATCTTTTCGCTGATGGCAGTGCCGCCCGGTTCGCGCAGGCTCACAACCTGGTGGCCAGCGAGCTCGAGCGCACGGGCGAGCAGGTGCGCCTGCGTGGACTTGCCGGCACCGTCGACGCCCTCGAGCGTGATAAAGCTATGTTGAGCAGGCTCAAAAGCCATGGGCGCAGCCCCTTCCTACAAGGCGCGTAAATGCGAGTTACAGCAACCAAGCCATGATACCCCAGTGCTCGGCACGTCCCCAATGGCTAAAGGCGCCTTTCCAAAGTTGCGGTGAAATAGGGACTGATTGAAGCTCTGAGACCGCCAAACAGTCCCTATTTCACCGCAACTTATGATGGGGAATTTTGGATGCTGGGTATAATCGTCGTATTGCATTGAAATGTGGCGAAAGGAGTGGCAATGTCTCGGTATTGCGCCTCGTGCGGCAAGCGTCTTGCAGATGATGCCAAGTTCTGCACCTCGTGCGGTGCACCCGTTGAGCAAACAGCCGCGAGCGATAGCCAGCCCGCTTTTGAGCAGACCGGCTCCCTTGATACGCCGCAAGCCAAGGCGGACGACTCCCTCGCCTATAGCCCCGACCCCGCCGCAAGGACCGAGGCCGTCGAGACCACGCAGCGCATACCCGTCGCGAGCGGCTCGCCCCAACAGCAGCCGGTTCCCGCATACGTGCCCGCTTCGCCACAGACCCCCGCTTCCAAAAAGAGCGGCACCGGGCCGCTTATCGCCGTTATCGTTGTGCTGGTGGCGATCATCATCGCCCTGGTCATCTTCTTTGCAATCAGACCGTTCGACAACGCCGCCACGCAGACGACTGCCGAGGTAGCTAAGCTGCACCATGACGTCGACGACAATGACCTAAAGCCTCTCGGCGATCCCAACAGCCTGTACGACGATGATGACGATGACGACGAGGATGGCGGCGAAGCAACGCTCTCTGAGCAGAACCTCTACCGTCGCCTGAGCGAATACTACGACCTGCTCGAAGATCTCGACAGCCAGGTCCGTGGCTGCGCGCAGAACTTCAACGGCAACTATCTGGAAGAGGATCGAACCACCCGTCAAAATCTCGCCGACGTCGCCGAGCGCACGGAGGACACCATCGAGCAGTATTACGACATCGTCGAGGACCTGGACGTCCCGACGAGCTCCAAAAACTACAGCTCCTGGAAGGACATCATCGCCCTGTACGACGACCTGGATCACCGCATTGACGCAATCTGTGATGCCTGGGAGATCAGTCTGAAATACGCCAAGCCTGCGGACCACAAGAATGAGATCGTGGCGCCGCTGTCGCGCGACAACGTGGCGGGCACCAATGACAATAAGTACCGCCTAGACTTTGAGGAGCGTTATCCCGGCGCCAAGCCTGTCGAGGTGAACTAGCGCTTTGTCGTTCCCGAGCCGGCAGTTAGGGACGTTCCTAAACTGCCGGCAGAAAAAGAACGTCCCTAACTGCCGGTCAAAAAAACGAGCGAGGATCGCGGGGTCCTCGCTCGTTTTTTTGGGCAATGTTTCGACTGCGCCGTTACTTGTCGGCGGCCTTCTTGGCCGTCGTCTTCTTGGTGGTCGACTTCTTGGCAGTCGACTTTTTCGCCGTCGAAGTCTTCTTCGCAGCGGTCGTCTTCTTTGCCGTGCTCGCCTTGGTTGTGGTCTTGCGGCCGCGGGCGGGCTTCTTCTCCTTGGTCGGGCAGTCCATGTTGACGCAGATACGCCACGGACCGCGCGCCGTGTTGACCACCACGATGGGGGCGCCGCACTCGGGACAGGTCTCGCCCGTCGCCTCGAGCTTGCCACGCGCCGGCAGCGGATAGCTCACGCCGCAGTCATCGTAGTTGGTGCAGCGGATAAAGCGCTTGCCGCTCTTCTCGCTCTTGTGCGCGATCAGGTCGCCATGGCGTCCGGCCTCGGCACACACCTTGCACTCGCCCACCTTAAGGTCGGGCTCGTAGTTGGTGGGACACGTCGGGTTCACGCAGATCTCGAAAGCCTTCTGGCGGAACGGCTGACACTTAATGCGCGGCGCACCGCATTCGGGGCACACGGCGGCCTCGCCCTCGAGCGGGCTCACCTTGACGCCGCTCGGCACCGGATAGGTCACGTCGCAGTCGGGCCAGCCCATGCAGCCGATAAAGCTGCCGCGGGTCTTGGCGCTCGTCTTCATAACCAGGTCCTTGCCGCACTTGGGGCAGGCGCCCACGCGCGCATCGGCCGTGACGGCGTCGCTGATGGCGTCGCCGAGCTCCTGCGTATGCTTGAGCAGCTCGTCGAGCACGCCGGCCAGCAGCGCACGCGAGTGCGTCACGACATGCTCTTCGGTGTCCTCGCCGCGCTCGACGCGAGTCATGTCGCCGTCGAGCTCGCTGGTCATATCGGGGCTCGTTATGCGCGGGGCAAACTGCGTCAGCGCGTCGATGATGGCGATGCCCAGCTGGCTCGGCTCAACGGGATCGTTTTTGAGATAGCGCACGGCATACAGGCGCTCGATGATGCTCGCGCGCGTGGACTTGGTGCCCAGGCCGCGCTTTTCCATCTCCTGCACGAGCTTGCCCTGGCTGTAGCGCGCGGGCGGCTCGGTCTGCTTGGCCTCAAGCTTAATGTCGAACACGTCGACCGTGTCGCCCTGCTCTAGCGGCGGCATCTGCTCGTCGCGCTTGAGTCCGTACGGGTACGCCTCGCGGAAACCCGGGGTCACGAGCACATCGCCCGAAGCCACGAACGGCTCACCGTTCACGTCGAGCTCGAGCTTGGTATTCTCGATGGTCGCGGGACCCATAAGCGTCGCCAGGAAGCGGCGGGCGATGAGGTCGTAGAGCTTGCGCTGGCCGCCATCGAGCGTGGACGGATCGCCTTCGCCCGTGGGGTAGATGGGCGGGTGGTCGGTGGTCTCGACTTTGCCGCGCGTGGGCTTCATGGGGCCGGCGAGTACCTTTTTGCACACGGGCGCCAGCGCCGGGTTGATCTTTGCCAGGTCGCTCACCACGGCGCCCAGATCGAGCGTCGCAGGGTACACGGTGTTGTCGACACGCGGATAGCTGATGAGGCCCGCCATGTAGAGGGACTCGGCGATGCGCATGGTACGTGCAGGTGAGATGCCCTCGGCCGCGGCGGCAGCCTGCAGCGAGGTCGTCGCAAACGGCGTGGGCGGCTGCTGCTTGCGCGAACGCTTGGTCACCGCGGCGACGGTTGCCGTCGTAGCGCCGTCGACGTGGCCGTACGCCGTCTCGGCAGCATCTTTGTCGGTAAAACGTGTCGTCTTGTGCGCAATCTTAAAGCGGTCATCCTCGGCAGCACCCTGAGCGGCACCCATGCCGCGAATCTGCCAATAGTCCTCGGGCACAAACGCCATGCGTTCGCGTTCGCGCTCGACCACCAGAGCGAGCGTCGGCGTCTGCACGCGGCCGGCGGAGCGCACGTTGCCAAAGCCGCCAAACTTGGCGAGCGTCAGGTAGCGCGTGAGCACCGCGCCCCAAATGAGATCGATGTGCTGGCGGCTCTCGCCGGCGTCGGCCAGATTCTGGTCGAGCGAGACAAGATTATCGAAGGCCTGCGTAATCTCGGCCTTGGTAAACGAAGAATACTGGGCGCGGGCGACCGGCAAGTCAGGCGCAACCTCGCGCACTTTGTTGAGGGCGTCCGAACCGATCAGTTCGCCCTCGCGGTCGAAGTCCGTGGCGATAATGACGCTGTCGGACTTCTTGGCAAGGTTCTTGAGCGAGCGGATGAGCTCCTTCTCGGCCGGCAGCTTAATGACGGGCGCCCAGGTGAGGTAAGGCAGGCTCTCGAGCTTCCAGCCCTTGATGGAGATACCATCGGCAAGAAACGGCTTGCGCTTGGTGTCGTAGGGCGGACGTGCCAGGCCATCGGGCATATCGGCCGGCAGCATCTCGCCGTCCTCGGTGACCGAATACCAGCCCAGCTTTTTATCGAACAGCACGCTGTCGCAAAAATCGGGCGCAAGGATGTGACCGGCAAGGCCGATGGTCACGCACTCCTCGCCCTTCCACTCAAAACGGTAGATGGCGGTGTTGTACACCTTGTCCTTTTTGGGTTTGCCCGTGGACAGACGCTCGGCAATCTGACGCGCGGCGTCGTTTTTCTCTGCGATGATGAGCTTCAAAAGAGGCTCCTATCTCGTGTCTCTGCGGCTACGCCCGCCCGTATGGCGGCCGACTTACGCCCTTGCTTGCTCAATCTGCCCGATGAGCCAATCGCACCAGGCATCCATGCCCTCGCCCTTGCGCGCGCTCACGGCAAACCGCGGCGCCTGCGGATTGAGGTCATCGAGTGTCTTAGTATACCTATCCATGTCAAAATCGAAAGCCGGAGCCACGTCGACCTTGTTGAGCAGCTGCGCGCCGGCGTGTTGGAAGATGCCCGGGTACTTGATGGGCTTGTCGTCGCCCTCGGGCACCGAGAGAATCATGATGGACAGGTTCTCGCCCAGGTCAAAGTCGACCGGGCAGACCAGGTTGCCCACGTTTTCGATAAAGATGACGTCGATGTTCTCCAGACCGACGGCCTGGTCGAAGGCATCGACGGCCTCCATGATCATGTTGCCCTCGAGATGGCACAGGCCGCCCGTGTTGATCTGAATGGCGGGCATGCCGGCTTCCTTCATGGTGATGGCGTCGACGTCCGAGGCGATATCGCCCTCGATGACAGCACAGCGCAGGCCGGCTTTGTCACGCAGGCGCTCGTTGGTGCCCAGAATCGTGGTGGTCTTGCCCGAGCCGGGGCTCGACAGCACATTGATCACGTAGGTGTTTGTCTCATTAAATCGCTGACGCAGCTGATCTGCCAGGCGCTCGTTGCGCGACAGAATCGGCGATGCAATATCAATCGTTTTCTCGGCCATACTTAGCGCTCCTTACTTTGGCCCCTTTATACCCCATCACCAGATGGCTAGCGGGCTAATCGTCGGGGGTTTCGATTTCGATACTTGCGATATCGAGCTCGCGGCCGTGCAGTAGGCGCACGTTGGCACCACCACACTGAGGACAGCGACAGTGGAAGCGATCGTGGTCGAAAACCTCGCCGCAGTCTAGACACTCGCTTTGTGGATGGACCTCCTCCACGGCAAGCTCGCAGCCGCGCGTGAGCGGGTCCTCGTCGCGAAACGTCTCCCACGCAAAGTCGAGCGCCTCGCGCACAACTTCGGTCATATCCCCGATACGCAGCGTTACCAAAACGGCGCGCGAGGCCCCCGCCCCACGCGCCGCGCGAATCACTGTATCGAGTATGCCGTTGACAATGCCAACCTCGTGCATACCGATTTACTCCTCGTCGTCCTCGTCGTCCGAGAACAGGTCCAGACGGCTCACGAACAGGCCCTCCTTGCCCTCGCGCGCGGTAATGACCACGCGAGCGATGGCGAGCGAAATCTCGTAGAGCGAGAGCAGGGCGCCATACATGAGACCCAGCGTAACGGGCGAGCCGTCGGGCGTAATCACAGCCGAACCCACGAGCAGGCCTACGTACACGTAGCGCCAGGCGCTGCGGAAGGCCGCGTAGGACACGATGTGGAAAACGGACAGGTAGAAGATGATGAGCGGCAGCTCAAACGCCACACCAAAGCCGATCATAAAGAGCAGCTCCATGTTGACGTAGTTCTCCAGATCGGGCAACGCCGTAGCGACAGCCGAGGTCTCGCCGATGAGCCACTCAAAGCCCGCCGGGATGATGATGAAGTAGCAGAAGATGGCACCCAGGAAGAACAGCACCGTCGAGGCGAGCACCGTGGGCACAACCCACTTGCGCTCGTTGGGGCGCAGTGCCGGCAGGAAAAATGCCAGAATCTGCCAGATGATCATGGGCGTGCACATGACCACGGCCATCTTGATGGCAAGCGAGAAGCGCAGGCCAAAGCCGCCGAGCGTGGTGGTGATGTAAAACTTACCGTCCGGCACAAAGGAGCGGATGGGGTCCTCAAGAATATCGAGCACCACGGGCGTGGCAAAGTACAGCACGATGGCGGCGGCAAACACCGAAACGACCACGATGGTCAGGCGGCGACGGAGCTCTCCCAGGTGATCGAAGAGCGGCATGCGCGCAGGTCCGATCGGCATTACTCATCGCCTCCCTTCGGGGCGTCGGCGGCAGCAGCCTCGGCATCGTCCTCGACCTCGAGCTCGCGAGCGAGCTGGTCGACGACGGCCTTGCGCTTGCGGGGACGACGGGCGTAGAGGTCAGCCGTCGTGGGCTCTGCCGGCTCGGGCTCGGGCTCTGCAGCAGGCTCGGGCTCGACGGCAGCAGCAGGCTCTGTACCCTCGGCCTCATCAACAGCGCCTTCGCCCTCAGCAGCACCCTCGCTTGCGGCCTTCTCGGCAGCAAGACGGGCGCGACGCTCGGCAAAGGTCTCCTTCTTGGCGGGCGCTGCCGTCTCGGCGGCATCCTCGTCCACATCGGAATCGTCGTCGGTCGCAGCAGTCTTCTTGGGCTTGACCGGGGCCGACGCGGCCTCGCTCACCGGATCGATAATCTCGGACTGAACAACGGCCGTCATCTTTTCCTGCGTCTCGCGGAACTGACGGATGGCACGGCCGATCGTGCGGCCCATCTGCGGGAGCTTATCCGGGCCAAACAGCAAAAAGCCGAAGACCACGATGATCGCGAGCTCACCCTCTCCAATACCAAACACACATACCTCCAAGGCTCGATGTGAGTCGAGCCCGCACCGCGCCATTCGGCCGGAACTCGTCTATTCATTCGGTCAAGTATAGCGCCCGGACGCCAAAACGTCCGAGCGCATCACAAACATATGCCAAACGGCACGCCCTTTTGGGGGCAAAGATTATGCAGCGGTGATCGAAATCTCCTGGTCGACGCCCAACAGCTGAACCACGCGCATCACCGGGGGCTGCACGTTGACGCAGCTAAAACGCTTACCATGATCAGCTGCGTGGTGTGCGGCGCCCACAAGCACGCCAATGCCCGTCGAATCGATGTAGCTCACCTGGGCAAAATCGAGCTCAACGGCCTCAGTGGGCTGCTCGAGCGCCAGGTCGATGGCATTGCGCAGGCTATCGGCGTTAGAGATATCGATCTCACCGGTCACCTTAATGGTGTAGAGCTCTGGCGTGGGGTTGGTGGAAATACCCAAATCCATGTATACGCTCCTTTACGTATCGAAAGTGCGGATAGTACTAGGCGCGGACTTGCGGGGCCCTACGCGTTAGGCGCGCTCGGCACGCGCAAGCTCGGCAGCGACGAGCTTGACAGCCAGCACCAGCACATCGAGCGCAGCCTCCAGGTCCTCGACCGTGGGATAGCTCGGCGCGATGCGGATGTTGGTGTCGCGCGGATCCTTGCCATAAGGCCAGGTGGCACCAGCCGGCGTGAGCTTGACGCCCAGGTCGGCACAAAGCGCGGCGACCTTCTGGGCCGAGCCCTCGGGGCCATCGAAACTCACAAAGTAGCCGCCATGGGGATGAGTCCAAGTGGCGCAACCCGTGTTACCCAAGCCCTCGGTGAGTTTACGCTCAACGGCCTCAAAGCGCGGGCGCAGGAACTCGGCATGCTTTTTCATGTGCTCCTTGACCGCCTCGATGGTGGGAAGGAAACGCACGTGACGCAGCTGGTTGAGCTTATCGGCGCTAATAAGACCGGCCTTCAGGCGCTTGGAGAACTCGGCGATGACCGCGGGGCTCGCACCGATAAAGCCGATGCCGGCGCCCGGGAAGGTGATCTTGGACGTCGAGGCAAAGGCCACCACGCGATCCTCGGTGCCCGCCGCGCGAGCGAGGTCAAAGATATTTGCGAGCTCGTCGGTCTCGTCGTACAGGTCGTGCACGCAGTAAGCGTTGTCCCAGAAGATGCGGAAATCGGGCGCGGCCGTGGGCATCTCGACCAAGCGGCGCACAGTGTCCTCGCTAAAGGTGATGCCCGTGGGGTTGGAATACTTGGGCACGCACCAGATACCCTTGATGGAATCGTCGGCGGCAACCAGGCGCTCGATCTCGTCCATGTCGGGGCCGTTGTCGGTCATCGCGACGGGGACGTTCTCGATGCCCAGATCGGCGGTGATGCCAAAGTGGCGATCGTAGCCGGGAACAGGGCACAGGAACTTGACCTTCTTGCCGTCGTGCGCTGCCTCGTAAGCCTCCCAAGGGTCGCTGCCGCACGAGCCGCAACGCCAGAACATACCGGCGATATCGTGCTCGATCAGCAGGCTCGATGAGCCCAGTACGAGCGTCTGCTCGGCAGGACAACCCAGGAACTCCCCCGCCAGCTTGCGTGCCGAGGGAATGCCCTCAAAGCAGCCGTAGTTGGAGCAGTCGACGTTGCCGTCATGCAGATCGGCATCGGCATTGAGGATATCGAGCATGGGTCGAGAGATGTCCACCTGGGAGGGCGACGGCTTGCCGCGGGCCATGTCGAGCGCCAGGCCCTTGGCCTTGACCTCGGCGACCTCGGCTTTGAGCGCCTCGATGGCGGCATCGAGTTCGGTGGTTTCCATCTTCTGGTAGATCGTCTGCATGGGGTGCGACCTTTCGCGAAGCGGTACGTTGCAGTTCGTCTAAGTATAGACCGCCATCGTCGCAACGTTATGAAGCCGTGATAGATTAAGTTCATCGCAATCAATTACGAATCGCCGCGCATGCCGGCGTGGGGCGCCCAAGGAGGCACTATGGAGTACGGATCGTTTCAGGCCGAGGAATTCGGCGACTTGCAGCGCCTGGTCGACGGACTGTTTTACGACCGCCACGCCATCGACCGCCTGGATCTGATCGTACAGGCCGAAATCTTGGACCTGGCGCCCGACCTCATGGAAATCGTGAACCTTTTGCCGCCCGGCTACTACGACCGCCAGTCACTTTGCGACCAGCTCAACTCCGCCTTGGCCGCCCACGGCTGGGGCGCCGTCTACGGCACCGTGGAATAAGCCTCGAGGCCGGCATTTGGCCCGTTTCCCGACCCTGGCGAGGCTTGTTTTAGGGCTTGTGGCCAAAAAAGGGCAAATATGAGTACTGTCACCTTTTTAGTAGCAGCGTTTCTTGGTCGAAATCGGCAAAACTCGACTTGAAACTCCCTAATCACCGTCAGCTAGCGCCAAATTGGAAGTCGATGGTCACTCATTAACGTACAGTTCTTATAACTTTGTTCATTATTTTCCGCACCTAAAATGATACGCCGTTTGTGACAGTACTCACAAACGGCGTTTTTTGACCACTGGCGTGTCTGGCAGGCGGCAAGCACCGCCCGAATCCGCATTTTGAACGCGCCCGAATCGGTTCTGGAGCCGGTTTTCGCGCTCTTACTCGTCTTTGGGCGAGGGATGCTTGCAGACCACGCTCATGTAGATCATGCCGAGCACGGCTGCGGTGACCGAACCGGCGAGAATAGCGGCCTTGGCTGCAAGAACCTCAAACTGGGCCGTCGGGAAGGCAAGGCCGCTGATGAGAATCGACATGGTAAAGCCGATACCGCCCAGAATGCCCACGCCGGCAATCATGTGCCAGTTGACATTGTGCGGCAGCTCGCAGGCCTTAAGCTTAACCAGGGCAAACGTCATACCAAAGATGCCGATCGGCTTGCCCAGCAGCATGCCAAAGTACACGCCGAGCGTCACCGGGTCGGTGAGCAGCGTGCTCATGTCCACGCCCACTAAGCGAACCTGAGCGTTTACGAACGCAAAGATCGGCAGGATCACAAAGTTGACCGGCGTGGAGATCAGACGCTCCATGCGGATAAGCGGCGGGGTCACGCGGTGCATGACGCGCTCGACCTTGGTTGTCGAGACGGTAAAGTCATGCTGGCCCAGGATGTGTGCCTCATCATCGTAGCGGTCATCGAGCAGCGGCAGGCACTCGCCCAGCCAATCGGTGAGGCTATCGAGCTTGACGCCACACTTGGCCGGGATGGTAAAGGCCAAGATGACGCCAGCAAGCGTGGCATGTACGCCGCTCTTGAACATGCAGAACCACAGCAGCAGCCCCAGTACCGAATACGGGGCAAGGCGGTAATGCTGCGTCTTGTTAAGCCACACGAGCGCGCAGGTCACAAGCGCGGCGGCGCCCAACCAAAACGGATTGGGGCTCTGACCGTAGAAGATGGCGATGGCGGCGATGGAGATCAGGTCGTCGGCGATGGCGAGCGTCGAGAAGAACACGCGCACGCCGTTGGGCACGCGATTGCCCAAAAGCGACAGCACGCCCAGCGCAAAGGCAATATCGGTTGCCATGGGGATGGCCCAACCGTTGCGGGCGCCGGCATGGTTAAAGATCAGGTAGATGCAGGCGGGAACGACGACGCCGCCCACGGCCGCCAACATGGGAAGCATGGCCTGACGCGGATTCTTGAGCTCGCCGACCGTCATCTCGTACTTAAGCTCAATGCCCACCAACAAAAAGAAAATCGCCATGAGGAAGTCGTTGACGAAAAGCTCAACGGTGAGACCAGCCGTAAGGTTGCCCAGACCCACATACAGCGGGGTCTCCAAAAAGTGATGGATGGCCTCGTAGGCATCGGTATTGGCGCAGATGACGGCGGCGATGGCGGCGATCACCATGACGGCGGCAGAAATGGTGCCGTTCTCGGCAATGCGCTCCCAGATGTCGTGACGTTCAAAGCGCTTGCGCTCACGAACATTGAACAGCTGCTCAGTTGCTGCCATGGGCGGCTCCTTTCACGGGAAAGCTCCCGTCTTAAAAAAGCACGGCCCGCCCAGATGGCGGCGCCGCGCTCTAACGTATTACGCTTGCATCTAGCCTACCCTGCGCGACAAGCGCGCAAGCGCGGCCGAAAAGCGGAACCACAGGTTGAACATTATTTGCTCAACGGCACAGGCACGCCTGTCCAAGAGACGACGCGGCGACGTGCACAAAAAACGACCGGAGCGCGGGGCGTCCGCGATCCGGTCGTGGCGTTTGGTCAACTAAACCTAGCAGGCGGCCATAATGGGGGCAGCGACCTGCTTCTTACGGGAAAGGACACCCGGCATCCAGACGCCGTCGTGCTCGTCAGCAATGCCCAGGCCCTTCTGAGCAGCCTCGGTCTCGCCCTCGAGCAGGACCTGCGAGCCCTCCTCCATGATGTCGGTGATGCACAGGACAATGCCGTCGGCGCCCTTCTCGGCGGCGTAGGCGCGCATGGCCTCGCGGATCTCGTCGATCATGCCGAGTGCGCGGCTCTTGTCGACGGTCTCGTACTGGCCGATGAGCAGCTTCTTGCCAGCGGGCTCGAACATCTTGATGTCGTTGCCGACCATCTCGGCTGCGGTGAAGGAGCCGGACGGACGGGTGAGGAAGACCTCCATGCCAAACTTGACCGGGTCGACGCCCACCTGCTCGCCGAGCTTGGCGGCAACGGCGCGGTCGACATCGGTGGTGGTGGGGCTCTTGAGCATGAGCGTGTCGGTCATCATGGCCGAGAGCAGCAGCTTGGCCTGGACGTCGGAAAGCTCAACGCCGAGCACGCCGGCGAGCTTGGTGACGATGGTGCAGCTGGAGCCCCAGGGCAGGCAGATGTAGTGCAGCGGGCCGGCGGTCTCGAAGTCGCCGATGCGGTGATGATCGACAACACCAAAGACCGTGGCGTCCTTAAGGCCGGCGACGGACTGGGCAGACTCGTTGTGGTCGGTGAGGACGACGAGCTGACCGGCCTCGACGGAATCAATCACGCGGGGCTCGGCAATGCCGGCGTCGGCGAGCAACTTGGCGGACTCGGCCGGAAGCTGACCAAGGGCGCAGGCCTCGTAGGTGTTGCCGGCATACTCAACCTGGTTGAGCAGCTGGGACAGGACGACGGCGCTCATGATGGCGTCGTTATCGGGGTTCTGGTGACCAAAGACAAGAACGTTTGCCATGGATATCCTCCACTTGATATGTGTACTTGGACGTAGCTATGGTAGCACGCCGATGCCGAGCCTTCGCAGACGGAAGGGCCACGGCATATTTTGGGGCGCAGGCACGGGGGGCCAAGGCTGTCCCTTTTGCACCATGTTGGTGCAAAGTAACCTGTCCCCCTTGCACCAACTATTTGCCGGCGGCGCGCAGGGCTACGTAGGCGGCACCGATGATGCCGGCGTCGTTTTCGAGCGAAGCGACCTTAATGGGCGTCTCGCGCGAGGCGGAAAGCGCGTACTGCTTAAAGTGCTCGCGGACCTTGTCGAGGTAGACATCGGCCGAGGCGGAGGCGCCGCCGCCGATGAGGAACATCTCGGGATCAACCACGTTGGCGATAAGCGCCAGTGCGCGGCCGAGATAGTCGGCCATGGTATCGGCCGCGGCCAGCGCGAGCTTGTCGCCCTCGCGGCAGGCCTGGAACACGTCCTTGGAATCAGAAGGCCCAGTGAGCTCGATGGGCTCGACGCCGGCCTTTTTGCACTCGGCAAGGTAGTTGCTCACCACGCCGGTGGCGCTGGAATACTGCTCCAGGTGGCCATGTCCGCCGCAGCCGCAGGTGCGCTCCTCTTCGGGGTTCAGGCACATGTGGCCAATCTCGCCGCCGGCGCCCACAACGCCCGACACCACGTCGCCGTTGACGATAACGCCGCCACCCACGCCGGTACCAATGGTGACCATCACCACGTTCTGTACGCCCTTGGCAGAGCCGAGCCAGGCCTCGCCCATGGCAGCGGCGTTGGCATCGTTCTCGTATTTAACAACCGCGTCGGGGCAGTGCTCCTGAATGGCGACTCTTAGCTCGGGCAGGTTAATGGCAATGTTGGCCTTGACCTTGGCATCGCCCGATGCCGGGATGGGGCACGGAACGGCCAGGCCAATACCCGCCACAAAGGCGCGCGGAATCTGGGCCTTGGCGACCACCTGGTCGATAGCCTCGGTCACCGCGGCAAAGCCCGCGGCGTCAACGATAGGCGGCGTGGGCACGCTGGCCTTGGCCAGCAGGTTACCATCCTCGTCGAACAGGCCCTCCTTAACCGAAGTGCCGCCGACGTCGATGCCGATGTAATACTGCTTAGGTTCCATGGGAGCCCGCCTTTCTCGTTTAAACATTGCCTGTATGGTACCGCTCCCAAGGCAAAAACCTGCCAAAAAGGGACAGGTTTGTTTTGGCAGGTTTTATCTGTGAAAACGCAGGGCATGGTATTTGGTTCGTTGGGCGGTAAAAAGGCTCAACCCCATCCTCGAGTCGATCAATTTGCTCAATACCACATTATTCGAATGCATATTCATTTAGAGCGCTCTAGTTTTTAAAGAGAAGCGTTTTTTAATTAAACCTTTCTCGAACTTTTCAAAAACGCAATAGGGATGCTTAGGTGTTGACTATACTTTCTTCTGCACTCAATCAAGCCGGAAAGGAGGTTCCATGATTCCCAAATACGAGGCGATAGCTGCAGATATCCGTCGAAGCATCGAGGACGGCTCCCTTAAGCCGGGCGACAAGCTACCCACCGTCGTTGAGTTCTGCGAGCTCTATAGCGTTTCCAAAATCACCGTTAAACGAGCTATCGAGCAGATCACCGAGGAGGGCCTTGTCACCAGCCGGCGCGGGTCGGGCACCTACGTTAAGGACACGGCGGGTCTCCCCGACCAGGCATTTTTCCAGGGCAAAAATGACCGCGCCCAGGGTTTTTCGTATGAGCACCGCGGGGAGAAGGTGACCTCGGTGGTCTACGATTTCTCGATTGTCAATCCACCGGCGGACGTCGCTACTCAGCTGGGAATTGCCGAGGACGACTTTGCCTATCACATCGTGCGCGTGCGCCAGGTCAACGAGAAGCCCATCGTCATCGAGTACACCTACATGCCTCTCGAGCTGATACCGGGCCTTAAAAAGAAAGACCTGTATGGATCGGTCTACAGCTTCATCCGCGAGCAATGCGGGCTGAAGATTTCGAGCTTCCACCGCACCATCCGCGCCGTAGCGGCAACCGAGGAAGAGGCTGAGCGCCTGGACACCGAACCCGGCGCTCCCCTGCTCGAGCTCAACCAGATTGGCTTTTTGGATAGCGGCAACGCCTTTGAGTACTCGATTTCGCGCAACGTCGGCGACCGCTTTGAGCTGCACAACGTAACGTTGGCATAGGTTTTTGTAGTCATGCGGGCGCACGTTATGGCTCGTTTAGAGTGGGCGACCGCACAACACCATGGGGGTATGAACATGTCCGATTTGATTAAACTGACGCCGATCTTCCACGAGAAGATCTGGGGCGGCCGCCAGCTCGAAACCGTATTTGGTTACGACATTCCCGAGGGTCCCATCGGTGAGTGCTGGGCCATCTCGGCCCACCCCAACGGCGACTGCCAGATTGCGGAGGGCCCGTATGCCGGCCACACACTGTCGTGGCTGTGGGCCGAGCACCGCGAGCTCTTTGGCAACTGCGAGGGCAAGGAGTTCCCGCTGCTCATTAAGATTCTGGACGCTAAGGACGACCTTTCGATCCAGATTCATCCCAACGACGAGTACGCTGCCGAGCACGAGAACGGCAGCCTGGGCAAGACCGAGTGCTGGTATGTGCTGGACTGCGAGCCCGGCGCCACGATTATCGTCGGGCAGCGCGCCAAGGACCGCACCGAGGCCGCACAGATGATCGAGGACGGCCGCTGGGACGACATGCTCAACGTGCTCCCAATCCACAAGGGCGACTTTTTCCAGATTGACTCGGGCACCGTGCACGCTATTAAAACCGGCACGCTCATTTTGGAGACGCAGCAATCGAGCGACGTGACGTATCGCCTGTACGACTACGACCGCCCCGGCACCGACGGCAAGCTGCGCCCGCTGCATATTGAGCAGAGCCTCGACTGCATCGACTTTGATGTTCAGGCACCGACCGACGGCACCGTGACCGCGCCCGAGGTCGACGGTGTGACCGAGCTCGAGTCTAACTCCTGCTACACCGTCGATCGCGTGCGCGTCGACGGCAGCAAGACCCTCGAGCAGCGCTGGCCCTTCATGTGCCTGTCGGTCATCGACGGCGAAGGCACCGTCTGCGGCGAGCCCGTTCACAAGGGCAGCCACCTGCTGGCACCCAGTACCGTCAGCTCCATTGACCTCAAAGGCAAGATGGAACTGATCATCAGCCACCTCTAGGTCGCAACAACAACCAAAACGAAACAAGGGGCTCCCCCGTTCATCAACGGAGGAGCCCCTACTCGTATCTATATATCAGCCCACCCGGCTCTCCAGACCAAAAAGCGAACGAGCAGAGCGACGTTCGCAAGCAGCGTTATCTAAGGACCTGGGCGGGCGTATAGGGCAACATCGATCGCGAGTTCCGCACGCAAAGGAGAGCACTTAATGTGCTCTCCGTCTTGCGCAGGACTGTCCGAGCAGGCGATGTTGCCCTATACGCCCGCCCAGGTCCGCTGGGATTACGACAGCTTGACGATAGGTGCGAAGCCCTTCATAAGCTTTTTGGTCTGGCCGGTCTTTTCGAATTGAACCTCGATCATGTCTCCGGCGACCGAGATCACGGTACCGGTGCCAAAGGTCTTGTGGCTCACGGTATCGCCCGCGGCAAAGTCCTGCGACGCGCTGGCGCGATCGACCTTGCGCTCCACCGTCGGCGACACCTTGGACGACGGCTTTTTAGCTCGCGGCGCGCCCGAACCAAAGGTCGAGGCAACACGGCCGGCGTCGGGCGAAACCCCGCGATGGCGCTCGGTGCCATAGGTGCTGCCACCAAAGAAATCGTCGAAGCTCGATCCGCCGCGCGAACCGGAACCGCCGGTCGAGCGCGTATGCGAACCGAACACCTTGCCGCCATACATATCCGAGCCCATGCCCGAGCCAAAGGTGCCGTGACGGTCGCCGCGCTTCTCCCAGCCCGTGCCCTCAAAACCGGCAGAACCGATACCGCTAAACTCGATATCCTCAAACGGAATCTCGTTGAGGAAGCGAGAGCGCGGGTTGGCAGAGGTCGAGCCGTAGGTGCGACGCGTGGCCGCATAGGTCAGGAACAGGCGCTTACGGGCACGCGTGATGGCAACGTAGGCCAGGCGACGCTCCTCCTCGAGCTTGCCCGGGTCATCGCTGCCGCCAAAGTCGTGCACGTGCGGGAAGATACCCTCCTCCATGCCGGCCACGAACACCGCCGGGAACTCCAGGCCCTTGGCGGAGTGGATGGTCATCATGGTAATGGCATGCGTCTCGCCGGCCAGGGAATCCAAGTCGGAGCGCAGGGCCAGCCACTCCATGAGTGCCGGCAGTGCCTTACAGGTGAGCGGACCGTAGGTGCGCTCGATCTCGTCGGCATGCACGGCGCCCGCCGGTAGCTCTGTTGGCACGGCATACGCGTTGCCCGCGATGGCGGCGGCCAGGGCATCCTGCGGCGAGAGCGCCGGGGCGGCTAGGCTATCGAGCGGATTGGAGCCCGCGGCGTCACGAGCGCCGACAAGTGCCTCAAACAAGGATGCCGGAGCGGACGGCTCCGGCTCGGACGCGGGCGCACTCACCACGACGGACTCGGACTCGGCGACGGACGGCACGTCGGCAACACCGGCCGCGCGCAGCTCTTCTAGACTCTCGAGCGTACCCTCGATATCCTCGTGCGTCTCCTCAAATTCGGCGGCGACGCCCAGGAATTCCTGGATGTTCTCGGCGCGGCTCTCGGACTCCATGGTGCCCTCGGCGCGAAACGCCTGCAGCAGGCCCGTCTTATCGACAATCATCTCGACGACGTCCTTGAGCTCGCCGTCCATGCGGCGGCCCTCGCGCACCAGCGCCACAAAACTCGACAGGCCGTTGCGCACCTTGGCACTAAACATGCCCGTCTCGGCTGTTGCGATCTCGCAGGCCTGGAAGAACGAGCAGCGGTTGTCGCGCGCCAGCTGCTCGATCTTTTGGATCGAGGTGGAGCCGATGCCGCGGCGCGGCGTGTTGATGACGCGCTTGACGCTCATCTCGTCGGCCGGGTTCACGATCATCTTGAGGTAGGCCATGACGTCGCGAATCTCGGCGCGGTCGAAGAATCGCGTGCCGCCGACGATCTTGTAGGGCACGCCCGCGCGCAGGAACATATCTTCGAGGATACGCGACTGGGCGTTGGTGCGGTAGAACACGGCGATATCGTCGTAGCTCGTACCCTTGGCATGCAGCTTTTCGATCTCGCCGGCAATCCAGCGACCTTCGTCGCGCTCGTCGCTTGCCTGGAAAGCCTGAATCTTCTCGCCATCGCCCTCGGCCGTAAACAGGCGCTTGTCCTTGCGCTGCGAGTTGTGGCGAACAACGGCGTTGGCGGCGCTCAGGATGTGACCCGTGGAGCGATAGTTCTGCTCCAACTTGACGGTCTTGCAGTTTTTAAAGTCCTGCTCAAAGTCCAGGATGTTGGTGATGTCGGCGCCACGCCAGCTATAAATGGACTGGTCGTCGTCGCCAACGACCATGAGGTTTTGGTACTTGGCGGCCAGCAGGTTGGCGATTTCGTACTGGACGTGGTTGGTGTCCTGATATTCGTCGACGCTAATGTAGCGGAAGCGCTCTTGGTACTTGTCGAGCACCTCGGGGCGGGTGTGCAGCAGCTCGAGCGTGCGCACGAGCAGGTCGTCGAAGTCCATCGCGTTGGCGGCACGCAGGCGGCGCTCCAGCTCCAGGTAGACCTGCGCGGCCTTTTTGTCGTTGGGGCTATCGGCGGACTTGAGCATGTCCTCGGGGCCGATCATGGCGTTTTTAGCCGAGCTGATCTTGCTGCGAATCATGTTGATGGGGAACTGCTTTTGCTCGATGCCGAGCGCCTGCATAATGTCGCGCACCATGCGCTTTGAGTCGTCGTCATCGTAGATGGTGAATTGACCGGTATAGCCCAGCAGGTCGGCGTCCTCGCGCAGCATGCGCACGCACATGGCATGGAAGGTGCACACCCACATGCCACGAGTGCCGCTGGGGATGAGTGCCGCCAGACGCTCGCGCATCTCGGCCGCAGCCTTGTTGGTAAACGTAATGGCAAGAACCTGCCAAGGCTTAACGCCCAGGTCGCCGAGCATATGTGCGATGCGGAAGGTCAAGACGCGGGTCTTGCCCGAGCCGGCGCCGGCGAGCACCAGCAACGGGCCCTCGGTGGACAGGACCGCCTCGCGCTGGGCGGGATTAAGGCTGTCGATGTCGACGAGCGGCTTGATAGGCTTGGGCGCCGGCGCGGGAGCGTCATAGATGTCGAGCGGAACGAGCTCGGGCTCCGGCGCAGCGGGGGCGGTGTATGCATCGAGCGGCACGGGTTCCGGCGCGGGCGGCACGGGTACCGCGGCGTTCTTTTCCCAGGGCAAGGGCTGGGTCATGGGCGACTCCTCATCTGACGGACGGCGCGCCTGCGGGCAGCGCCATAGTTTGAGCCGTACCAGTATACCGAGCCGCGCGGACACCGACGCAAATCACACCACGACTCCGTGCGCCACCGTCAGGCCCGCCCCATCGCCCAAAAAAGAGGGCAGCATAGACCTTTTGGTCATGCCACCCTCTTTGAATGACAAGTTGTCGCTCTGGCCGCCGCGCAGCGTCAACCAAGTTACAGGCCGAGCATGGGCTCCAGAACGAAGAAGTATGCGAGCACTACGATGCCCAGGATGATGCGGTAGACGCCGAAGCACTTGAAGTCGTGACGGCGGACGAAGCCCATGAGCCACTTGATGGCGATGAGCGAAACCACAAAGGCCACAACGCAGCCCACGCCCAAGATGGCGATCTCGTTGGTGCCGAACGTGCCGCCCTTGATGAAGTACTTGACCAGCTTGAGCGCACTCGCGCCAAACATAACAGGAATAGCCAGGAAGAACGTAAACTTAGACGCCACCGAGCGCGTGCAGCCCAAAAGCAGGCCGCCGATGATGGTAGAACCGGAGCGAGACGTACCAGGCACCAGCGAAAGCACCTGGAAGCAGCCGATACCCAGCGCAGTCTTCCAGCTGAGGTCCTCGAGCGTGGCGATGGAACCAAAGTCCAGATTCTCGTCATCGTCCTCATCCTCAGCGGTAGCCGTGGGGGGCGCCGCAAAGTGCGCACCGGCGGGACGTCCACCCGACACCACAGCACGCGAACCAAACGAACCGGCAACGGCCATTTCCTCGCGCTTGCTCGCGCGCCAGTTCTCGATCACGATAAACAGCACGCCGTACACAATGAGCGCCAGCGCCACGACGGGAGCGTTGTAGAAATGCTCCTCCATCCAGTCGTTGAGCGGCAGGCCGATCGCCGCCGCAGGAATGCAACCGAGCACAATCTTGCCCCACAGCACCCAGGTGTCGCGACGGCCCTCCTTGCCCTTGCTGGGCGAGAACGGGTTGAGCTCGTGGAAAAACAGCACGCAGACGGCCAAAATGGCGCCGAGCTGAATCACGACCAGGAACATATTCCAGAACGTCTCGCTCACGTTCATCTTGACGAACTCGTCCACCAAGATCATGTGGCCCGTCGACGAAACGGGCAGCCATTCGGTGATGCCCTCGACCAGGCCCATGAAGGCAGATTTTAGAAGCTCGATAATATCCAAAGGGACCCCCTCGTTAGACACCCGCCGGTAGATGTTCTGCGGACGATGCGGGCGATGTCCCATTATCAACCGTTGGCGGTGCGACCGCGCCTACCCTTACCAAAAAACTCGCCCGTTCACAGAATTGCGAGCAGTCAAACCCAAATCCTTGGGTATAACTGCAACAAGATAAAGTGTCCGGCGGTCAACGCACCCGCGCCCGCCCGACGCACGAGCCCCGCGCCCGTGCGATAGACCAAGGAGGAAACCATGAACGAGGGCTACACCAAGGTATTTGTTTCACTCGACGGTACTGAGCAGCAGGATTTTGTGCTCGCACGCGCCATCAAGGTCGCCGCGAACAACGGCGCCAAGCTGATTATCGGCCACGTTATCGATTCCACGGCACTCGAGAGCGCCGGCTCCTATCCGGTCGACCTGGTCAACGGCCTAGAGGAGGCATTTAAGAACTCCATCGCCAAGCAGCTCGAAGAGGCCAAGGCCAATCCCGACATTCCCGAGGTCGAGGTCATGATTCGCGCCGGCCGCATTCGCGAGACGCTCAAGGACGAGATGCTCGACGTGGTTAAGCCCGACCTGGTGCTCTGCGGCGCCCGCGGCCTGTCCTCGATCAAGTATGCGCTGCTGGGTTCAATTTCGACGTTCCTGCTGCGCAATACGGACTGCGACATTTTGGTTGTGAAGTAGCGTTGCTCCCACCGGCCGCGGGGCCTGCGGGGTTTCCACGGGCACGTCC
>CAKXKM010000007.1:0-3615 GCA_934876235.1 Collinsella sp. AF02-46-1
AGCCATAGACGCCGCGCACCGATACGGTAAAGCGGCGGCTTGAAATTGGTGCTATATTCAGTTTGAGTTGTTTAATGCTAGTACGGGAGGCTGATATGGGGCTGTTCAAGAAGAAAAACCCGCAGGATGCCTTTGATCCCGATGTGTTTACCATCACGGATACGATTTTGGACCCGCCGCGGTTTACGTTTTTGCCGGCTATCTACCAGGATGCCACGCGTCGCAAGTGGGCCGTGCATCAGCGCGGCGGCGAGCCGAAGATTTTTGACTATGCGGACGTGTTGCAGTGCGAAGTAGCCGAGGCGGGCGATCCGGAGGCCGAGGAAGTGGTCTCAAAACAGGAATTTGCCCAGCGTATTCTGGCAAATCCTGCCAAGGCGGCAAAAATGAACGCTGCCAAGCGTAATATGTGTCTTGGTATGGGCGTTGTTGTGGCGGTTCAGACGGGAAAAGACGAGGTTTCCAAATTAGAGATTCCCGTTATGACCGACGAAGTCAAACGCAATTCAAGTCTATATAAGTCGTATCGGAATGTTGCCGAGAAGATCAAGGCCGAATTTGATGCCATGGGAGGGCTGGTCTAATTTTGGCGGCATACGTTTCTGAATGAGGAGTCTGTGCAATGGCAGGCGAATCTTATGCAATTCCCCCCAAAGATCGTGCTGTTGAGGGAATTCTTTGGTATATCCAGCACCACCAGCTTGCCGGCGGCGATCGCCTGCCGGCCGAGCGCGTGCTGTGCGAAGAGATCGGCGTTTCGCGTACGGCGTTGCGCGCCGGTATCACGCGGCTCATCTCGTGTGGAACGCTCGAGAGCCGTCGCGGATCGGGTACGTATGTGTGTCCTCCCAAGCCGCTGAATATCTTCCAGGAAACGTATAACTTTTCCGATGCTGTGCGGACTGCCGGCCTATACCCCTCTTCTCGTCTGGTTTCCACCGGGACCATCGAGGCGGATGGGGCGCTTGCCGACAAGCTTGGGGTGGCTGTGGGCGCTCCTTTACTCCGCATGCAGCGCATTCGACTTATAGAGGGCGAGCCGGCGTCAATCGAGACCGCTCACGTTAACCTGTCCCTGTGCCCCTCGCTTCCCGAGCACGATTTTGAGTGTGAGAGCCTTTACGATGTCTTGCTCAAAGAAGGTGGCGTGCGCGTTGAGCATGGACGTGAGCATATCTCCATCTCGCGTTTGAACGCCGAAGAGGCCGAGCTGCTCCAGCAAGAAGAAGGAACGCCGGTGTTCTATGAGAGCTCAATCGAATTTGATAAGGACATGCGTTTTGTGGAGCATTGCAAATCGGTGATTTTGCCCACAAAGTTCCGCTTTGCCGATAACGGCGAAGAGAACGGCATGAGGAGTGTGGCAGGTGAACAATGGCTGAAACAGTAGATGCCACCCCGGTTTATATGCGCATTCGACGCCGGATCGAGGAACGTATCGAGCGCGGTGCATATCCCACGGGTTCCATGATTCCGTCCGAAAAAGACCTCGCCGAGGAATTTGGTACGACACGCTTGACCATCCGAAGCGCTGTCGATGAGCTGGTTCGGCGCGGGCAGATTCGCCGTGTTCGGGGAAAAGGTGCCTTTGTGGCGCAGAAAGTACCTGCTTTTTTTGAACGCACGGTCGGTTTCCGTGAATCGGTCCGTGCTTCGGGCGGCGAGCCGTCCGTCCGTATTCTCGCGCGTTCCAAGCGTTATGCGGGGCCATATTACGCCGACCTGTTTGGCATCGCCGAGGACGACCTGCTCTATTCCGTTCGACGCCTGAACTGCATAAACAGTAGCCCCGTATCGATTGAGACGGCGCTGATTCCCTGCCTGCTGTTCCCAACCATCGAAGATATTGACGTGTCGGTCTTCAGTTTGTACGAGACCTATGAGATGTTGGGCCGAAAGCCGGTCATGGCACAGGAAAAGCTCGATATCGAAGCGCTGGGCGCACGAGATGCCGGCCTGCTTGGACTGGAGCAGGGCGATCTTGCCTTGACGCTTGAGTGCGTGAGCTTCGATGCGAGCGGCCAGGCGATCGAGTACGTCAAGTCGTTTAACCGCGGTGATGCGGGTGGATATACCTATACGTACTAGCTGGTTTTTTTGCATAACGGGCTGAAAAGCTGACGGAATTTTGATTCGTTGGGTCAGCTGTATATACAACCTTACAGGGCTCAAAATCGACCGTTCGCCGAAGGGAATAAATTAATCGACAAAGAGGTATCAAAAAGCCGTAACCTGTAATCGTGATTGGTATCAAATACTAATGATTTGTTGCGAGGTGAGACGATGAAGATGCTCGATTACGTTCAACTCGCCCATGTGCGTATGGGAGAGAACCTCGAGCGTTCGTCTGAGCTGGTAGCGCAGCTCGTTGATATTTTCCAGTCCGGTTCTTTTGACGCGCTGCGCATCGTTGCTTCGGGTTCGTCGCGCCATGCCGCCGATTGCGCCCGCGATTACCTGCAAGATGCCCTGCAAATGCAGGTGTCCGTTGTGACGCCCGAGGCCTTCGTCGATTTTGAACACACCTATCCGCAGCATGCGCTCAACATCGCCGTTTCGCAGAGCGGCTATTCGACCAATACGATCGCGGCTCTTGATTACATGCGCGCACACGATATGGCTGCAGTTGCGCTCACGGCAAACGTCGAGGCACCCATCAAGGAGCACGCTGACATCGTTCTTGACTACGGTGTGGGCGTCGAGTCGGTGGACTTTGTGACGCTGGGCGTCGAGGTCCTCGTTGAGTACCTGGCGCTCTTTGGTATTTACGGCGGTCAGGCGCGCGGAACGATTGACGCCAAGGGCGTTGCCCAGCGTTTAGACGACCTGCGCGAGGCTATCCAGGCTAATGCCGTGATGTGCAAAACCGCTGAGGCATATGTCCAAGACCACATGCTCGAGCTTTCTGAGCACATGCCTGCCATGGTTGTCGGCAACGGCCCCAACTACGGTGTTGCCGAGGAGGCGGCGCTCAAGCTGAGCGAGACCATCAAGATTCCTGCCATGCATCACGAGGGCGAGGAGTTCGTCCACGGTCCCGAGATGCAGATAACCCCAGGCTACCTAGTGTTTATCGTCGACGATCCGCAGGGGTCGGAGCGTCTTGCGAATATCGCCGATGCGCTATCGAACGTTACGGCAAAAACGGTGCTGCTCACGGCCCATCCCAAGGGTAGGGCTCACGAGGTTGCGGTGCCTCAGGTGGCTCCGCTGCTCAGCGCAATTCCCAATCTTGTGTTCTTCCAGACGATTGCGGCCATGATCGCCGAGCGTCTGAAGTCATGGAACGTGCACCCGTATCTCGATACCGTCTCCAAGCAAATGGAGGTCAAGGCAGAGGGCTACGAAGAGTCAGTCAATGCGCTTAAGGCCAAAGCGGCTGAGTGTTACGGAATGTAAGCGGGTTTTGATGCCCGTTGGCATGGGGGATGTGGAAACAACCCCAGAAAGGAGAGACAAATGAAGGAAACCGAGAAGATCGAGATCATGCATTTCGACCAGGAGGGCTATCTCGAGGACGGCAAGGCGCTCTACGAGACCGGCAAGAAGATGACCGCGCTCGCCGACAAGGTCGCCGACGAGGGCTACGACGCCGTGTTCCTGATGGGCGTCGGC
>CAKXKM010000007.1:3625-32295 GCA_934876235.1 Collinsella sp. AF02-46-1
CCGGCAAGAAGATGACCGCGCTCGCCGACAAGGTCGCCGACGAGGGCTACGACGCCGTGTTCCTGATGGGCGTCGGCGGCACCTGGGACGAGCTCATGCAGCTCGAGTACCTCATGAACAAGTTCGGCGACCGCGACCTCGAGGTCTACCTGATCCACGCCGCCGAGTGGAACGTCATGGGCCACAAGCGCATGACCGAGAAGTCCGTCGTGCTCACCGCCTCCGAGTCCGGAACCACCCCCGAGGTCCTCGAGGCCGTCAAGAAGATGAAGGGCATGGGCGTGCGCGTCTACGCCATGACCAAGCCCGAGGGCCCCATCGGCCAGGCTGTCGGCGCCGAGAACTGCGTCGCCATGGCTTCTGACCATGGTTCGGGCGGCTGCGAGAAGGGCTACTACCTCGCCGACTGCTTCGGCCTGCGCCTGCTCAACCGCCGCGGCTGCTTCCCCAAGTTCGATCTGTTTATCGAGCAGACCAAGGACATCTGGAAGGACATGCTCGATATCCGCAAGCGCTTCGAGCCGCGCGCCGAGGAGCTCGCCAAGAAGTACGCCCTGGCCCCCTACACCATGTTCATCGGCTCCGGCGCCCTGTGGGGCGAGACGATCCTGTTCTCGATGTGCATCCTGGAGGAGATGCAGTGGAAGCGCACCCGCTACATCACCTCGGCCGACTTCTTCCACGGCACCCTCGAGCTCGTGGAGCCCGGCGTCCCCGTGTTCCTGTTCATGGGCGAGGACGAGAACCGCAAGCTCGACGAGCGCGTCCGCGCCTTCCTGACCCGCGGCGTGACCGGCGACACCGACATCAACATCATCGACACCGCCGAGTTCGCGATCCCCGGCCTTGACGACGAGTTCCGCGTCATCGTGTCTCCGTGGATCCTTTCCTCGCTGATCACCGATCGCCTTGCCGCTTACTACGAGACGGTCACCAAGCACAACCTCAACTACCGTCGCTACTATCACCAGTTCGACTACTAATAGTTGACCACTCATTTAAGAAGCACCCTGCCCGGGCGCATGCGTCCGGGCATTTTTATGCCGAAATTCGCTAGGAAGGGGATCGAATGAGGCAGTTTATCGTGGCGTCCCATGCTCATTTCGCGTCTGGAATCGTCGAGAGCATCGGCCTGCTTTCCGGTGAGCGCGAAAACGTCCATGCGCTCTCTATGTATGTCGACGGAAACGAGGACCTGTCCAAGGAGGCTGCAGCGATTCTGGACGGCTTTGCCGCGGACGACGAAGTTGTCGTGTGCACTGACCTCTTTGGCGGCAGCGTCAACAACGAGTTCACCAAGATCGTCCAGACGCGTCCCAACACGCACCTCGTGACCAATATGAACTTGCCACTCCTTATTCAGCTGCTGTTCGTACCCGATTCCACTCCGATCGACGAGGCCATTCGCCAGATCGTCGAGGCGGACGACACTAAGGTCAAGTACGTCAACGACCTGCTGGGGCAGGCCGAACTCGATGAGTTTTAATCGTTAGGAGCACATCATGATTCAGATGATTCGTGTAGATTATCGACTGCTTCACGGCCAGGTTGCCGTTAGCTGGACCTCGGCTCTGGGTGCCGACTGCATCCTGTTAGTGAGCGACACGGTCCTCAATGACAAGCTTCGTCTGCAGGCCCTGTCCCTTGCAAAGCCCGAAGGATGCAAGGTCGTCGTCAAAAACACCGAGGATGCTGTCAAGGCGCTCCAGAGCGGTGTAACCGATAAGTACAAACTCTTCGTGGTTTGCGAGACGATTCAGCAGGCCGGTGCCGTCGCCAAGGCGATGGGAGTCAAGAAGATCAACCTCGGCAACGTTGCCTTTAGCGAGAATGCCCGTCAGGTCTCGACGAGCGTGTTCCTCACGCCCGAGAACGAGGCCTACGTGAAGGAGCTGCTCGGCGAGGGCTATGAACTGTTCATTCAGATGATTCCGGCAGATGCGAAGACTGACGCCGCGAAGGTCATCGGTTAGGGGCCGTCATGGTTATCAAGACAATCCTGATTTTCCTTATTGCCCTTTTGGGTTATTCCGAGTGGCTGACGGGCACGAGCTACCTCCAGCGCCCGATCGTGCTCGGACCTCTGGTTGGCCTTGTCATGGGCGACATGGTGACCGGCACGATCATGGGCGCCACGATGGAGCTTGCCATGGTCGGCGCCATCTCGGTCGGCGCCTATAACCCGCCCGATACGATTTCCGGCACTATCCTGGGCGTATCTCTTGCCATGCAGGCCGGCGCGGACGCTTCGGCGGCCCTGACCCTGGGTATTCCTATCGCCACGATCGTCCTGGCGCTCGACACGGCCCTGGGCCAACCGGTCATGCTGCTGCTGGTGCACCGTATCGACAAAAACGTCGAGGACGGAGACACCAAGGCCATCACGCGCAACATGCTCATCGCCGGTTACGCGCAGAGCTGGTGCGGCCTGCTGATTATTCCCCTGGCATTCTTCTTTGGTGCCGATGCTGTTGCCAGCCTGCTCAACATCATCCCCGATTTCGTTCAGACCGGCATGGATGTCGCCGCCGCCTTCTTGCCCGCACTCGGCTTTGCGATGCTGGCGCAGATGATTATGAACAAAACAGTGGCTCCGTTCTTCTTCGCTGGCTTCTTCCTCGTCGCCTACTTTGGCATTAGCACGACGGGCGTGGCGATCTTTGCCGCGATCATCGTCGTCGCGATGACGGTTTTGGGTGATAAGAAAAAAGCGGAGCAGCCCGCAGCGGCAACCGAGGATCCTGCGATTGGGAGTGGGTTCGATGAGTTTTAAGTTTGAGTCTTCTTACGACGGGCTGATTTCCCGCGCAGACCTTAAGAAGCTGTTCTGGCGCTCGATTCCCTATGAGCATTCCTGGAACTACGAGCGTATGGGCCATATCGGCTTTATGTGGGCCCTTATGCCGATCCTTCGCAAGCTGTATCCGCAGGATGCGGACTTTAAGGCCGCCCTTAAGCGCCATATGGAGCTCTATAACGTCACGCCGTACATCTCGACGCTTCCCATGTCCATCGCCGCTGCAATGGAGGAGGTCAACGCTACTGACGATAGCTTTGACACGAGCGCGATCTCTAATGTCAAGCTTGCTTTGATGGGGCCGCTGTCCGGCGTGGGCGATGCTTTCTACTGGGGCACGCTGCGAATTTTGGCAACGGGTGTCGGCACGTCGCTGGCGCTGCAGGGCTCTATTCTTGGCCCGATTTTGTTCCTGCTCGTGTTCAACGTTCCTCACTACATCATCCGTTACCTGCTGACGTTTGTGGGATATCGCTTTGGCTCGGACATGATCAGCAAGGTCCAGGAATCGGGCATTATGGACACGATCGTCAAGATGGCCTCTATCATGGGCGCCATGGTGATCGGTGCTATGACCATGGAGATGGTCACCGTGGACATTCCGCTCATGGTCGGTGCGGGCGATGGTGCTCAGACGCTCGCCGAGCTGCTCAACGGAATCTTCCCGGGCTTTGTCACGATGGGGCTGTTTGGAATTGTCTATCTCATGCTCAAGAAGAAGATGAATCCGCTGCTCATCATGCTTGTGATCCTGCTCGTGAGTATCGCTGGCGCGTTCTTTGGAGTGCTTGGTGTCCAGTAGGGTATCCGTCATAATGAAAACAATGTAAGAGGGGGCGTCGCGCACACTGTGCTGCGGCGCCCTTTTGCCGAAAGGTGGACAAGATGGAGTATCCGCAGCTTGCCGTCATGAATATCAGCCATCGTTATTTTGACCTTGAGGAATTCTTTTCTTCGGCAGCGGCCTCGGGCTATACGTGTTGCGAGCTTTGGACCGGGGCGATGCATCTGTATGTCGATTGCCATGGATACGATTCGCTCGAGCGGGTACGGGAGCTGTCGCAGCGGTATGGGGTTCGGATTGTGGGGCTTTGTCCCGAACAGAACAACCCCAAGCCTTGGAATATCGCGGCGCGCGGGAATGAGGCGCGTGCCCGCACGCTCGCGTACTTTAAGAACGTTGTAGATATCGCGGCGGAACTTGGAGCCGAGCAGGTCATGGTCTCGAGCGGCTGGGCATTTTTGAACGAGCCGATCGAGGACGCGTGGGGTCGCAGCGCCTCGATGCTGCGTGCGATTGCCGAGCATGCGGGAGAGCGCGGCGTGCGACTGGTGCTCGAGGCCCTACAGCCGGTTGAGTCGATGATCGTGAACTCGGCGGCCGATACGAAGCGCATGATCGAGGCAGTTGATCATCCGGCACTTAAGGCGTGTCTGGATTTGGGCGCTATGGCGGTGGCGGGGGATACCATCGACGATTATTTTGATCTGCTTGGCGATGATGTCGCCCACGTGCATTTTGTCGATGTTGCGGCAGATGGCACGACGCATCTTGCTTGGGGTGACGGCGACCGCGATATGCGCGCCGACCTGGATAGGCTGGTGGCGCGCGGCTATCGCGGAGTTGTTTCGGCCGAGACCTATGACGGGCGCTATTTTGCCGACCCCGCAGCTGCCGATGCGCAGGTAATGGCAGAGTATCGTCGTGCGATTGGCGCCTAAGTGGGGTTGGGTTGCGGCAACTTACCCTATGTTTCCAAATGAATACGGTGTGAGCGGCGGCGACGGATTTTCCCCGCAAGCACTCTAGTATGCTAAAGTACCCAGAAGACCGGCGGAGCTATGCCGGTCTTCTGTTCCATATGAAGTACAGCATGAGGAGGCTCACCAGATGACGGCCACACCGTGGGGATTCCGGGACATATTGCCCGAGGAGGCTCAGGCGCGCGAGGAGATCGCATGTACGGTGAAGGGCTGCTTCAGGGAGCATCATTACCTGCCGGTCGAGACGCCGCTGCTCGAGGACAAGGGGTCGCTCGAGGAAGGCGGCCGCATTGCGGACACGCCGTTTAAGCTCTTTGATGATGATGGTCGCCTGCTGGTGGTCCGTCCCGACAACACGCTGCCGATCGTGCGTTTGGTTTCGACCCGCATGCGCGCGGCCGACCTGCCCCTGCGCCTTCGCTACGAGGCGCCGGTGGTTCGCGAGTGTCAGCGCAATGCCGGTGGCTCGCGTCAGTTTACGCAGTTGGGCTTTGAGCTCATCGGTGCAGGAGATACCGCGGGCGATGTTGAGATTGTCTCGCTCGTTGCCGAGGCCGTACGCGAGCTGGCACTTCCCGATGCGCGCATTATCGCAGGCAGCGTGCGTCCTTTTAAGGAATTGCTCGCGGTGTGCGAGGATCGTGAGCTGGCTGCCGAGACCCTGCACTGCGTGCACGCCAACGACTTTGTGGGCCTCGATGCCCGCGTGGCGGCAAGCGCCGAGTCCGATGCCGTCAAGGCTGCCATTAGCGAGCTGCCGCGCCTGCACGGCGGTGCCGAGGTACTCGACCGCGTGGATGCGCTGCTGGAGGCCGCCGGTATCGCCGCACCGCTCACGCGCGAGCTGCGTGCCCTGGTCGAGGGCCTGGCTCCCGAGGACGCCCAGGTGCTGTCGTTCGACTTCTCCATCATGAACTCGTTCGATTACTATACGGGCCTGGTCTTTAAGGCCTATGCCGGCGGCCTGCCCGATCCGGTCGGCTCGGGCGGCCGCTACGACTCCATCTTTACCGGCGCATTTGGCGACGGCATCGAGGTGCCGGCGGCGGGTTTCGCCTTTTCGCTCGAGCGTCTGGAGGCCGCGCGCACCTCGGCCGAGGACGCCGCCCCCGATGGCGACCACGCCGTGGGCCGTGGCGCCGAGGGCCCGCTACGCATCGCCGTGCCCAAGGGCTCGCTCAAGGCCGATACGCTCGACGTGCTCGAGGCCGCGGGCTTAGACGTCTCTGAGTTGCGCGACCCCGGCCGTCACCTGATCGTGCGCGGCCGCGACACGCGTGCCGGTAAGGGCGCGGTCGGCGATATCGAGTTTGTCATCGTGCGTCCCAGCGATGCGCCCGCCTTTGTGGGCTGCGGCGGTGCCGATTGCGGCATCTGCGGTTGGGACTCGCTTATCGAGGCAGACCTCAACCTGCTGCAGCTGGTCGATCTGGGTTACGGCCTGTGCACTTTCATTGAGGCGGAGCCCGCGTGGCGCGCCGGCCAGGCCGAGCGCAACTATGCCCGTCGCGGGTCGCTTCGCGTGGCCACCAAGTATCCGCGCATCGCGAGCGCCTGGTATGCCGAGCGCGGCGTGAACGCCGATATCGTCTCGCTGCACGGCAACATCGAGCTGGGCCCCATCGTCGGCATGACCGATCGCATCGTGGATATTACCGCCACGGGCGCCACGCTGCGCGATAACGACCTCGTTATTACTGGTCGCATCATGGACTGCACGGCCCGCTTCTTTGTCAATCCGGGTGCCGCACGTCTGGATCCGCGCGTACGCAATCTGGCAGATCGCTTGGCGGCAGCCGTGAAGGACAAGCATTTTGAGCCCGTTGCGGGCTCGGCACAATAGCGCGAGCACGCACGGGCGCCCCAACGTCCGGGCTGCGGGCCGACTGGTGCCGCCGTCCGGCCTCTCGTTTTTCGAACACAACCTCGACCGATAGGGGATACCGAAATGAAGACCATCAAGCTTGCTCCCGGTGAGCGCCTCGTTACCAACCAGCTCAACCGCAAGGGCGTGCTGCCGCAAAACATCGTCGACGCCGCCCGCGATATCGTGGCCAACGTGCGTGCCAACGGCGATGCCGCGGTGCGCGATTACTGCCAGCGTTTTGACGGTGTTGAGCTGCAGAGCTTCCGTCTTCCGCAAGAGCAGATCGATGCCGCGCTCGAAGGCCTCGATCCCGCTTTTGTCGCGGCGCTCGAAAAGGCTGCACGCCAGATTCGCGAGTTCCACCAGCGCGAGGTCGAGCAGAGCTGGTTTACCACGCGCCCGGACGGCACGATGCTCGGCGTTAAGGTGACCCCGCTTGCTGCGGCCGGTATCTACGTGCCGGGCGGTCGCGCGCAGTACCCCTCCACCGTGCTCATGAACGCCATTCCCGCCAAGGTGGCCGGCGTCAAACGCGTGGTCATGGTAACCCCGCCGCAAAAGGATGGACTGATTAGCCCGTATACGCTCGCGGCCGCCAAGCTCGGCGGCGTGGACGAGATCTATATGGTGGGCGGCGCCCAGGCCGTGGCCGCGCTGGCGTACGGTACTGAGACCATTCCGCGTGTCAACAAGATTACCGGCCCGGGTAACGCCTTTGTCGCCGCTGCCAAGCAGATTGTCTCGGGTGATGTGGGTATCGATATGGTCGCCGGTCCCTCCGAGGTTTGCGTGTTGGCCGATACCACGGCCAAGCCCATGGTAGTCGCGGCCGACCTGATGGCCCAGGCCGAGCACGATCCGCTGGCGGCCTGCTATCTGGTGACCTGCGACGAGCAGTTTGCGCGCGAGGTCGAGGCGGGTGTCGACATTCTGGTGGCGCAGTCCCCGCGCGCCGAGATCACACGCGCCTCGCTCGATAACGAAGGCGCCATCGTGGTAGCCGCCGACATGGCTGCCGCCGTCGAGGCCGTGAACACCGTGGCGCCCGAGCACCTTGAGCTGCACTGCAAGGATGCGATGGGCCTGCTCGGCGGCATTCGCAACGCCGGCGCCATCTTTGTGGGCGCTTGGAGCTCCGAGCCGCTCGGCGATTATGTTGCCGGCCCCAACCACACGTTGCCGACCGGCGGCACGGCCATGTTCTCTAACCCGCTTTCGGTCGAAGAGTTCGTCAAGCGCTCGAGTGTCATTTGCTATACACCCGAGGGCCTGCTCTCGGACGCTCCCGCCACACAGCGTCTAGCCGAGGCCGAGGGGCTGTGGGCACACGCGCTTTCGGCCGCACTGCGTCGCCGCGTGTTGGAGCAGGGCGAGGGTGCCGTGAGCGCCGAGTCGCTCGCCGCGGCCGACCTGACCAAGGTTGCCTGGCCGGGCGACACCGTGGAGACGGTTGCCGAGGGAGTGAACCTGGCGGCTGCAAGCGCGGATGTTGCCGGCGTGACCGGCGAGGAGGTCTAATATGGCCGAACTCACGCCGCGCATGAAGGAGCTTGTCCAGCCCTATCTGGCCGGCATTGAGCCCTACAATCCTAACTTTACGCCCACGCGCATCAATCTTTCGGCCAACGAGAACACCTATCCCGTGCCCGCCGGCGTGCGCGAGGCGGTTGATGCGGCCCTGGCTGCCACACCGCTCAACCGCTATCCCGATCCCATGTCGAACGACCTGCGCGACGAGCTTGCTGCCTGGCATGGCGTGACGCGCGAGAATGTCTGCGTGGGAAACGGCGGCGACGAGCTGCTCTATAACTATCTGCTGGCGTTTGGTGGCGCGGGGAGGACCCTGCTCAACTGCCCGCCGTGCTTTAGCGAGTATGCCTTCTTTGCGTCTCTGTGCCAGACCGAGGTGCGCGATGTGTGGCGCGACCCGGCGACCTTTGAGCTCGACCAGGCAGCCGTGCTTGCGGCGGCACCCGAGTGCAACCTGGCCATCGTGACCTCGCCCAATAACCCCACGGGCGACGTGGCACCGCTCGACTTTGTCGCGGCGCTGTGCGATGCGTGCCCCGGCATGGTCATGGTCGACGAGGCCTATGTTGAGTTTGCCGACGATTCGTTTGGCGCGGCCACCACGGCGCAGGGACTTATCGCCGAACATCCCAACCTGGTGATTCTGCATACGTTGTCCAAGGCGTTTGGCGCTGCCGGTACGCGTCTGGGTTACGTGATCGCGGCACCCGAAGTCATCGACGTGTTCGCGGCGATTCGCCAGATCTATTCGGTCAATGTGCTGAGCCAGGCGGCGGCGCTTGCCTGCGTGCGTGCCCGCGATGCGTACGCGCCCGTGGTGGCACAGGTCGCATCCGAGCGCGAACGCGAGCTGTGCGCCCTGCGCGCGATGGCTGCCGAGGGCTTGCCCGTGGAGCCATGGCCGAGCGCGGCGAACTTTGTGCTCGTGCGTACGCCGCATGCCACGCGCGTGCGCGAGCGCCTGCGCGACGAGTATTCAATTTTAGTGCGCGACTTTAGCTACGCGCCGGGGCTCGCGGACTGCCTGCGCATTACCGTGGGCACCCCACAGGAAAACGACGAGGTACTGGTTGCGTTTGCCGCGCTGGTGAAGGAGGAGATGTAGATGGGCCGTTATGCCGAGGTGACCCGCAAGACGGGGGAGACCGACATTGTCGTAAAGCTCGACCTGGACGGATCTGGCGTGTGCGATATCTCGACCGGCGTGCCGTTTTTCGACCACATGCTCAACGCCTTTGGCCGCCATGGTTTGTTCGATCTGACGGTGCACGCGGTGGGCGACGTTGAGGTCGACGCGCACCACACCGTCGAGGACACGGGCATTGTGCTGGGCGAGGCGTTTTGTCACGCGCTGGGCGACAAGGCGGGTATTACGCGCTTTGCCGACGCGGCGATCGCCATGGACGAGACGCTTGTGATGGCTGCTGTTGATATTTCGGGCCGCGGGCAGGCCTACTGCGAGCTGCCCGTGCCGACCGAGCGCGTGGGCAGCTTCGATACCGAGCTGGCGGTCGAGTTCTTCTACGCCTTCGCGCGCGACGCCAAACTCACGCTGCACGTGCGCGAGCTGGCGGGCGGCAACTCGCATCACATTATCGAGGCCGCCTTTAAGGCCGTGGGCCGTACGATGCGTCACGCCTGCGAGCTCGATCCCCGCGTGCAGGGCATCCCCAGCACCAAGGGCTCGCTGTAACCGTCACAAGGGTAAAACCACCACGAAGATGCCTGTCCCCTTTGTGGTGGTTTTGGATGATGAGAAGTGGAGGGGTCGCGTGGGCGAACCGAAGATCGTGGTGGTCGACTACCACAAGGGTAACTTGTCGAGCGTCGTGCGCGGGCTTGCGCGCGCCGGTGCCGCCGCCTGCACGTCGGACGATCCGGAGCAGATCCGCAACGCGGACGGCCTGGTCATCCCGGGCGTGGGCGCGTTCTATGACGCGATCGCCTTTATGCGTCAGAGCGGCGAGGAGGTGGCCGTGCTCGATGCCGTTGCCGCCGGAACTCCGCTGCTCGGCATCTGCCTGGGCCTTCAGCTGTTTTTTGAGCGCGGCAACGAGGGCGTGCCTGCGAACGAGGACGCGGACGCGGACGACGATGCCTCCGAGCAGGCCGGTGGTCCCTGGGTCGATGGCCTGGGCATCATGCGTGGCTCGTGCACGCACCTGGAGTCGAGCCGTCTGAAGGTCCCGCACGTGGGCTGGGACCAGGTGCGCATGACGCCCGCCGGTGCGGCCGATCCGTTGCTTGCCGGTTTTGCCGAGGGCGCCAACATGTATTTCACTCACAGCTACGCGGTGGCCGACGACGTCGATGCCGCCGATGTGTTGGCGCGCACGCACTATACACGGAGCTTCCCGTGCATCGTGCGCCACGGCAACGTGTGGGGCTGCCAGTTCCATCCCGAGAAATCCTCTGCGCTGGGTCAGCGCATCCTTAAGAACTTCGTGAGCATCGTCGAGGGGGCCGGCCGATGATTCTGTTTCCCGCAATCGATTTGATCGGCGGCAAGGTCGTGCGCCTGGAGCGCGGCGACCGGAGCCGCTGTAAGGTGTATTCTGACGACCCCGTGGCCGTTGCCCGCTCCTTTGCCGAGCAGGGCGCGAGCTGGGTGCACGTCGTCGACCTGTCCGCTGCCTTTGGCGAGGACGAGGACGCGTGCGCTGCCAACTCGGCAGCGATTAAGGCCATCTGCGGCGTCGACGGTCTGTCCGCGGACGTGGGCGGCGGCGTTCGTTCGCTCGCGCGCATCGACGAGCTGGCCGGCTACGGCGCGCGTCGCATCGCGCTAGGCACGGTGCTCGTGACCGAGCCGGGATTTGCCGAGGTGGCGGCGCAAGGCTTTGGCGAGTTACTGGTGGCAGACATTGCCGCCCGTGACGGCCAGGTCAAGGTGAATGGTTGGCGCGACGGCGCGGGTGTGGCGCTCGACGACGCCGTGGCGCAGCTCACCGAGCTGGGCTTTAAGCATCTGGTGTATACCGACATCGCGCGCGATGGCATGCAGACGGGCATCGACGTGGCGGCGTATCGCCATGTGGCCGAGGTCGCGGGCTTTCCCGTCGTGGCTTCGGGCGGCATCTCGACGCTCGACGATATCCGCGCACTGGCCGCGGTGGGCGAGGATGCCATCGAGGGTGCCATTACCGGTCGTGCGCTCTACGAGGGCAACTTTACGCTGGCCCAGGCGTTGGCCGCCGCCCGAGGGAAGGAGTAGCCCATGCTTGCCAAACGCGTGATTCCCTGTCTGGATGTTAAGGACGGCCGCGTGGTCAAGGGCGTCAACTTTGTGAGCCTGCGCGATGCTGGCGACCCGGTGGAGCTGGCGCGCGCCTACGACCGCGAGGGTGCAGACGAGGTCGTCTTCCTGGACATTACCGCGACGAGCGACAACCGCGCGACGACCATCGAGATGGCGGCGCACGCGGCCGAGGAGCTCGCTATTCCCTATACCGTGGGCGGCGGTTTCCGCGACTTGGCGGGCATGCGAACCATGGTTGCCGCCGGTGCCGACAAGGTGTCGCTTAACTCTGCCGCCGTGCGCGATCCGTCGTTGATCAGCCAGGCCGCCGCGGCGTTTGGCAGCCAGGCCGTGGTCGTGGCGATTGATGCCAAGCGCGTGGGCCTGCCTGGGCAGCCGGATGCCGACAAGTGGGAGGTCTTTACCGCGGGAGGCCGCAATGCCACGGGTATCGACGCGGTGGCGTGGGCCGAGGAAGCGGCTCGTCGCGGCGCCGGTGAGATCTTGCTCACCAGCATGGATCGCGACGGCACCAAGGCTGGCTTCGACCTGGCACTCACCCGCGCCGTGGCGCGCGCGGTGCCGATCCCGGTGATCGCGAGCGGCGGCGTGGGCACGCTCGAGCATTTTGCCGAGGGCGTGATCGAGGGCGAAGCCGACGCCGTACTGGCGGCCAGCGTCTTTCACTTTGGAACCTTCAGCATTCGTCAGGTGAAGGAATACATGGCATCTCAAGGTATTCCCATGAGATTGGATTTCTAGCGCTGCGGCTTGCCCAGGCACCCGACCTTCCGGCTCCAACCCTCCTCGCGTACCAAAGTACGCGTCGTCGGGCTTGTCGCTCGGAATCTCGGGCACCTGGGCAACCCTCGCCGACCTGCGGGGCTTACTGTTATTACTTGGGAGAAATGATGACTGAGGTAATAAATGCTACCGAGCTTAAATACGACGCCCACGGGCTGATTCCTTGTGTGGTTCAGCAGCATGACACCGGTGAGGTGCTTATGGTTGCTTGGATGAACGAGGAATCGGTGGGGCTGACGCTCAAGACCGGGACTACGTGGTTTTGGAGTCGCAGCCGTCAGGAGCTCTGGAACAAGGGCGCGACGAGTGGCAACATGCAAGAGGTCAAGGAGCTCTGGGCCGACTGCGATAGCGATACGCTGCTGGTCAAGGTGGACTCGCCGGGCCCGGCCTGCCATACCGGCAACCGTACCTGCTTCTTTAAGCGCGTGGAAGGGGGAGTGCGATGAGAGTCGTGACGCCGTTCGAGGTCGCCGACTGCAACACCGAGCTCCTCCGCGCGGGCGTGCCATGCCGCGTGCACCTGACTGATGCCTGCGGGGCGCAGTCGCTTTGGCTCGAGGCCGAGAAGGAAAGGCTCGATGAGGCCCATGCCGTCATCGTCGAGTTCTTTGAGAAAAAGGGCGCAAAGCCTCGGTTCGATGAGACCGGTACCTACTTTACGCTGCAGTAACGAGAGGAAATAACCATGGGAGTCAGAACAGCTAACGTGCAGCCGGGAAATATCGGCGAGACGCTGACGGGTCTGGCCGAGGTGATTCACGGTCGTCGCGATGCGTCGCCACAGGAGAGCTACACCGCCCGTCTGCTGACCGACGTCGAGGACGAGCTGCTCAAGAAGCTTGCCGAGGAGGCGAGCGAGGTGATCATGGCCTGCAAGGATAACGACCACGATCACATTCGCTACGAGGCCGGCGACCTGATCTACCACCTGCTCGTGACGCTCGAGCGCTACGGCATTACCCTCGACGAGCTGGCCGGCGAACTCAACGCCCGCCGTCACTAGTCATTGGGGACGTTCTTAAACGACTAGTTAGGCGAGGGGCGTGGACTCCCATTCGCTGGTGGCGTGGGGGATGTCGAAGGTTCGATAACCGCAGTCGTAGGCGTGGGCCTGAGCCTCGCGAATGTTCCAGCAGATGTCGCAGGCGCGGTGCGCGTCCGAGCCAAAAGTGATTGGCACCTCGGCGTGGGCGAAGCAGCGCAACAGCCCCGTCGAGGGGTAATAGTCGTCGAGGCCCTTACGCGGCGCGGCGGTCGAGACTTCGACACGGCGACCCGTATCGTGCGCGCACTCGGCCATCTGCCCCCAAAACGGCGCCGGGTCAAAATCGGGCGCCAAGCCCTCCTTCGAAAAACGCATGACCAGGTCGGGGTGGGCCATCACGTCAAAGTTAAGCGAGCTTTCGCAAGCACGGCACCAGTCGTCGACGTAGCGCTCCCACACGCCGCGCACGCCCAGGTTTTCCCAAACATGCAGGTTGGTATCGTCGTCGATCCAGCCGCAAAGGGAATCGGGTGTATCGGGGCGCGCGACGTTTTCCGTTCCCGCCGTACCCGCGGCACCTGCCATGATATCGCCTGGGTCGCCAATCCAGTGCACGCTGCCCAAGCGCACCACGGCGCTCGCTGACCAGCGCTCTACCAAGGGCTCGCAGCCCTCGTACCAATCGCATTCAAAGCCATAGATAAGCTCGAGCTCCGGCGCGATTTGCGCGGCAAGCCTGCGGGCGTCCTCAAAGGCCAGACGATGTGCCGGCAAGTCGCCCTCGACGACCTGCACCTCGCAGTTAGCATCCATACTGGCAGGCAGGGCGAGGTGGTCGGTCGAGACCATGACGCGGCAGCCTGCCGCAGCAGCGGCACGGACGTTGTCATCAAACGAGGCATGGCCGTCCGAAAACGAGGTGTGGGTGTGGCAATCGACCAGCGGGCAAGCGGACATGGCGGCTCCTTTGCATTTGGTGAATCCGCTCCATTGTAATGGTGCAGCTCTCAACACGCCGCGCACGCCGGGTGCCGAAATCGAGTGGAAAGGCGGGGCGGCGCGTGCCGGCGCCGGTGACTACTTGCTTCGTGCCGCCGCGCGTTTGGCCTGCACTGTTACCATCGCGTGTCTCACGGCGGTGATGGGGCGATAGCGGATCATACGCGGTCCCGACCAACGCATAACCTCGCGGATCTTCTCGCGCATGGCAGGCCGGTAACAATGCGAAGGACATGCCGAGCAAAATGTCTTGGTGCCCATGTGCGGGCAGTGCTCAATGCGCGCGATGGCGTATTTCTGCAGCTCGGCGCATTCGGGGCAGAGCGTAATGGTCCGAAGGCCGAGCTTCACGCGCGCGGGCTCATCGTCGCCAGCCTGTTCGACCGCATGCCCGCCGCCATGATGCCCGCGGCACCACAGCGCAATCATCTGCGACACCATCTGGGCCTCGCGTGCACGTTTGCGCGCCAGCTCCGGCGTGTCGGCAGTGCGCGCCATTAGCTCAGCCTCCCGTGCTCGACCGAAAGCGAGAAATCGGCAAACGCGCAGGTGCTGGCTCGGTGGCTTACGAGCACGATGGTCTTGCCGCGGCGCTTGAGCTCGTCGACGGCCTGCATCACGGCTGCTTCGTTGAGGGCGTCGAGCGCGCTGGTGGGCTCGTCGAGCAAGATGAAAGGCGCGTCGTTGAGGAAGATGCGCGCAAGGCCGATGCGCTGGCGCTCGCCGCCCGAGAGCGAGTCGCCCAGCTCGGCAACCGGAGTGTCGAGACCCTGCGGCAGGCGGTCGATGAGGGCGGTAAGCGAAGCGGAGCGGCAAGCGTCGAGCAGCTCGGCATCGGTGGCGCTGGCGTGCGCAACCAGCAGATTCTCGCGTACGGTGCCGCAGAACAGATGTGTGTCCTGGGTCATATAGGCCTCGTGGCTGCGTAGGCTCGCCGTGTTGATGTGGCGGGCATCGACGCCGCTTACCGTGATGGTGCCAGCTGCGGGGTCCCAAAAACGCATGAGCTGCTTAAGCAGCGTCGACTTGCCCGAGCCCGAGCGCCCCATGATGCAGGTCATGGTACCGGGCGCAAAGGTGCAGGTCACGTCGTCGAGGATGAGACTCGCAGCGGTGTCGTTCGCGATCTGCTCCGTGGCGCCCGCACCGCCCGCGTCCACGCCGCCCGCATAACTAAAGCTCACATGCTCGGCTGCGGCGCCGGCAAACTCAACGTCCTGTCCGTCGGCGACCTCGGCGCACTGGGGCTGCTCGTCGAGCAAATCGAGCACGCGTGCGCCCGAGGCGAGCGTCTCCTGCAGTGAGGCACCCAGGCGGCTCACGGCCATCACCGAGCCAAACGACGACACAAAGGTAAAGACGGCGACAAACGCTGCGGCAAAGTTAATCGTTCCCGCAGCCACCAGCTGCAGCGCACGTCCGAGCATCACCAGATTGGCCGCAAGAATAAGCGCATCGGCTACGGCCTCGCTGGCTGCTTGGCGGCGCTTGAGGCGCGCGTCCACGGCGCCGACTTGCTCGGTCAGCTTGCCCAGGGCACGGCTGCGATCGGCGCCACCGGCAAACTGGATAGTCTCGGATGCGCCGCGCAGACTGTCGAGCACAAAGGCACCCAGCTTACCGGCGCCCTCGCGGCTCTGGCGGCCGGTGGTGCCGCATGCCTTGGCCGAGGTCAGGGGCAGCAGCACGCCCAGGACCGCGTAGGCCACGAGCGCGATGCCCGCGAGCTCGGGGTTCACAGCCAGCAAAAAGCCCTCAAACACAACGGTGCAGACCAGAGCTATGGCAATGGGCGAGATGGTGTGCGCGTAGAAGACCTCGAGCAGCTCGATATCCGAGGTGACCAGGCTCACGAGCTCGCCCTTGCCGCGGCCCTCGAGCTTGGCGGGGGCGAGCTGGCGCAGGGCGCCAAACACCAGGTCGCGAATGTGCGCGAGCAGACGGAATGCGATGTAATGGTTGCAGAGCTGCTCGCCGTAGTGGAGCGGCCCGCGTGCGATGCCGCAGGCGGCACAGGCCGCGCATGCTGCGATCAGACCAAGCCCCAAGGCGTTGCGGCCCAGCGCGGCCATAAGGCCGAGGGCGCCAAAGGCCGGCACGAACGCGGCGGTGAGCATGCCAATGCTGCCCAGCGCGACGGCTAGCACAAGCCAGCCGGCAAGCGGTCGGACGAGCCCCATCATGCGCCACATGATGGACGGCGCCGAGCGACGGGCGCGACCGGAGTCAGGCGCCGCGGCAGCAGAAGACGAGCCGGCACCGTTGAGGCCATCGGCACAGGCGGTGCTGCCGTCAACAGCCTCAACCGCGCCGGCATCCTCGGCATCACCCTCCGCATACGCATATGCCGAGAGTTGCTCCTGGCTGTTCCACATGCGCGCATAGGCGCCCGCGGTGGCCAAGAGCTCGCCGTGAGTCCCGTGCTCGGCAATACGGCCACGCTCCAGCACCAGGATCTGATCGGCGCCTACGATCGTCGACAGGCGGTGTGCCACCACGATTACGGTGTGCTTGCCGGCGAGCGATGCAATGACCTCGCCGATTGCGGCTTCGCTTGCGGCGTCCACATTGCTCGTCGCCTCGTCAAAGACATAGATCGGCGAGTCGTGCAGCAGGGCGCGGGCCATGCACACGCGCTGGCGCTGGCCGCCCGAAAGGTTGGTGCCGCCCTCGTTAATCATCATGTCGAGCCCGCCGTTGGCCTGCACAAAGGCCGCCACGCGCGTGCGGTCGAGTGCGTCCATGAGCTCGGTATCGGTGGCGCTGGGCTGGGCGAGCAGCAGGTTGTCGCGCAGGGTGCCGGCAAACAGGTAACCGTTGGTGGGCACCAGGGTGACGGCGCGCATGAGTGAGGCGGCCGTGGCGTCGCGCAGCTCGACGCCGCCGATGCGAACGCTGCCACGGTAGGCACCCTTGCGGCCCGCGATAATCCCCGCGATCGTGGACTTGCCGCCGCCGCTTTCGCCTACGAGTGCCACGAGCGAGCCGTGCGCAATGGTCGCGCTGGCGCTGTCCAGCACCGTGCGGTCGCCGTATGCATAGCTCACGCCCGCGAGCTCGATATCGCCGCGACCGTCAAGCTCAACATCGCCGCGCTCGGGCTCGGGCGTATCCAAAATGCCAAACATGCGGCGCGAGGCGGCCATGCCGTTCATGGCCGTGTGGAACAGCGATCCCAGGCGGCGCATAGGCAAAAAGAACTCCTGCGACAGAAAGACGATGAGGAAGGCAGCCTCAAAGCCAATCTTGCCCGTGGCGAGCTGCAGCGTGGCTACGATAATGCCGAGCGCGGCGCCCATATAGACGACCAGGTCCATAACGCAAATGGAGCGCAGCTGCATCACCAGCAGGCGCATGGTCGCTGTGCGGAAACGCTCGGACTCGGCGTTGATGCGCTCGTGCCAGCTGCGATCGGCCTGGTAGACCTTAAGGGTGGTGAGACCCTGCACGGCCTCCAGGAACATGCCGCCCAGATCGACATAGCTGCCCCAGTACTCGGCACCGATCTTTTTGGCGTTGCGCATGACCATCATGATGGAGACGGGGATGACCGGAACGCAGGCGAGCAGCAGCGCGGCGGGAAGACCCGCCTGGCCCACGAGCAGTACAAACAGCGTGATGGGTGCCAAGCCGGCAAAGAAGAGCTGCGGCAGGTAACCGCCAAAGTACACCTGGAGTTGCGTGGCGCCCTCGACGCTGGTCTGGACGGCCTCGGCGGTGGGGACGGTCTCGGTGTAGGAGGGGCCGAGTGCGGTGAGCTTGTCGTAGACGAGCGAGCGCACGCGGCGGACGGCCTCGAACGCGGCCTTGTCGCCGGCGCGTTGGGCCAGGTAGATGGAGGCGGCGCGCACGATGATGGCGGCGGCGAGCGGCAAGGCCGCCTGTGCGAGGGCATCGACGGCGAGCGCGGCGGAAAGACCGTTCGTGACGATGCCGCCCAAGATGCGCGCAAGCATCCACATCACCGTGATGTTTGCCATGAGCGCGATCCACTTAAACAGGACGCTTGCCATAATGTAGGGCGTTGCCTGCGGAACCAGGGAGAAGAGCCGCTTCTCGAACATGAAACCTCCTATGCCGTAACGGTGCCGGGCTGGGTCCTCGGCAGCCGCTTAGTTAGCCAAATGCAACTAGAGTAACATCGTGCAGCGGGTAAGTATGCCGAGGGTAATTTTTAGCCGATGAACTGCGTAGTAAGTTCAAAATTGTTGAGTGCGGCGAACTTTGTGGTGGACGGAATGCGGGCGCAATTTTGATCGTGTGCGGCCCGCTCCAAAACGTGTACGTCAGCCTCCAAAACCGACAAAAAATGACATGTTTGGAGGCTGACGTACATGTTTGGATAGGGGCAAGGGCGACGACGGACGAAAGTCACGCCTGTGCCACGTTCGATGTGCTAGCGTTTGGGTGAATAAAACGAGCCCGTGCGGAAAGGATCCGGACCGTATGCAACGTGGAAGTACATCTCCGCTGTCCCGCGAGACCGATGCGCCCGAAACCATCGTCAAGCTGGAGTGCGACATCGATGATGCGTCGCCCGAGGTACTCGCCTATGCCGCCGACCGCCTGCGCGAGGCAGGCGCCCGCGAGGTGCACTGGCTGCCCCTCTACTGCAAAAAAGGCCGCCCCGGCTGGCAGCTGCAGGTGATCTGCTCGCATGAGGATATCGAACGCCTGCAGACGATTATCTTTTTGGAAACCACGACCAACGCCGTTCGTCGCCAGGTGATGGAACGCGTTTGCCTGCCGCGTCGTTTTGAGCAGGTAGCGACGCCTTGGGGCGAGGTGGCCGTCAAAGTGGCCACCCTGCCCGACGGCAGTGAGCGTGCGGCGCCCGAGTACGAGGACTGCGCCCGTCTTGCCCGCGAGCATAACGTGCCGCTCCAGCGCGTGATGCAGGCGGCACAAGCCTCGGCACTGCGATTTGAATAGCGCGGCCGGCGACATCTCGCGCCCGGCCACATCAGCCCCACTCCGAAAGGACTCCCCATGAAATACCTCATCGCCTCCGACATCCACGGCTCGGCATACTGGACCGAGCGCCTGGTCGCCGCCATCGAATCCGAGCAGCCCGACCGCATCGTGCTGCTGGGTGACCTGCTCTACCACGGCCCGCGCAACGACCTGCCGCGCGACTACGCCCCCAAGCGTGTGATTCCGCTGCTCAACGCCCTGGCCGACCGCATCATCGCGGTGCGCGGCAACTGCGACGCCGAGGTCGACCAGATGGTCCTCGACTTTCCCGTCATGGCGGACTACGCCACGCTGTTCGACGAGACCGGTCGCGAGCTGTTCCTGACGCACGGCCACGTCTTTGGCGCCGGCATGCACAACAGCGTCGACCACGCGCCCGCGCTGCCCGAGGGCTCCGCGCTCGTCTACGGCCACACGCACATCAAGGTTAACGAGGCAAGCGCCGCGCACCCGGGCCTGTGGCTCTTCAACCCCGGCAGCGTGAGCATTCCCAAGGACGGTGCGCACAGCTACGGCATCTACGAGGGCGGCGCGTTCCGTCACGTGATCCTGGAGGAGGAGTAACCATGGCCGAGCATATGGCTCAGCAAAATGCCGAGGGTTCGCGCGACCTGTCCACGCTGGTCGACGCGTCGGCCGAGCTGCAGCATCTGGTGCAGACCATCTGGCGCCTGCGTCAGCCTGATGGCTGCCCGTGGGACCGCGAGCAGACGCATCAGAGCATTGGCAAGAACATGATCGAGGAAGCCTACGAGGCGCTCGATTGCATTGAGGCGGACGACGTGGCACATCTGCGCGAGGAGCTGGGCGATGTGCTCATGCAGGTGGTGCTGCATGCGCAGATTGCGGCGGATGCCGGTGAGTTTACGCTTGCCGATGTGGCGCGCGATATCGACGCCAAGCTCATCCGTCGTCACCCGCACGTGTTTGGCGATGCGGATGCCGAGAGCTCCGACGAGGTGCTCAAGATTTGGGACGAGGTCAAGCTTGCCGAGAAGGCCGCCAAAGACCAGGCCGTGGCGGCAGGCGAGGCTGCGCCCGAGGGTCTGCTCGACGGCGTGCCCACGCACCTGCCGGCGCTGATGCAAGCTCAGAAGGTGTCGCGCAAGGCGGCGGCCGTGGGCTTTGAGTGGGAGACGGTCCAGGATGTGTGGGACGAGGTCGCCGAGGAGCGTGCCGAGTTTGAGGCCGAGGCGCCCGGCTCGCCCGAGCGCGAGATGGAATTTGGCGACCTGCTCTTTGCCCTAGTCAACGTCGCGCGCAAAGAGGGGATTGACGCCGAGAGCGCCCTGCGCGCGAGCACGGCCAAGTTCCGCCGTCGCTGGGCTGCGATGGAGCAGATGGCGGCCGGTGCTCACGTGGATCTTGCCGAGCTTTCGACCCACGGCCTCAACGACCTGTGGGATGCTGCAAAGGCGGAGGAGTAAGACTGCGGGAACGACGGGCTGACACGCCTCATCGTTCCCGCTAAATTTTTCGAAAATCAAGTGTATCCCTCGGCTAACTTAGGGCATAATGCAAAAAGTGCGACATGGCTAACTTACGGAGACGCACCGACGGTGCGCGGTCAGCCGGTCGTTTGCATCCATTACGTTTCCAAGTGAGAGGGAGACAACATGAGCGATATTTTGGACGTCTACGGTCGCGAGGTGCTCGACAGCCGCGGCAATCCCACTGTCGAGGTCGAGGTCGTGCTCGAGGACGGTAGCTTTGGCCGCGCAATGGTGCCTTCGGGCGCTTCGACCGGTGCCTTTGAGGCCTGCGAGCTGCGCGATGACGACAAGGGTCGCTACCTGGGCAAGGGCGTTTCGCAGGCCGTCGAGCACGTCAATAACGAGTGCGCTAACGCCGTCGTGGGCCTCGACGCCTTCGACCAGCGCGCCGTCGATGCCGCGCTGATTGCCGCGGACGGTACCCCCAACAAGACCAAGCTCGGTGCCAACGCCATCCTGGGCGTGTCGCTGGCCGTCGCCCGCGCCGCTGCCGAGTCGGCGGGTCTTTCGCTGTACCAGTACCTGGGCGGCGTCAACGCCCATCTGCTGCCCACGCCCATGATGAACATCCTCAACGGCGGCGTGCATGCCGACAATAACGTCGACTTCCAGGAGTTCATGATCATGCCGGTGGGCGCCCCGAGCTTTGCCGAGGGCCTGCGTTGGTGCGCCGAGGTCTACCACACCCTCAAGGGCGTGCTGCACGAGGCCGGCCTGGGCGGCGGCGTGGGCGACGAGGGCGGCTTTGCGCCCAACCTTAAGACCAATGCCGAGCCGTTCGAGTACATTACCAAGGCCGTCGAGAAGGCTGGCTTTAAGCCCGGCGTCGACTTCATGTACGCCATGGACCCGGCCTCGACCGAGTTCTACAACGCCGAGACCGGCATGTACGAGCTCAAGGGCGAGGGTGTGGAGTACACGAGTGCCCAGATGGTTGATTACTGGGAGAAGCTCGTCGACACCTACCCCATCATCTCCATCGAGGATGGCATGGCCGAGGAGGACTGGGACGGCTGGGTCGAGCTTACCCGTCGCATTGGCAACAAGGTGCAGCTGGTGGGCGACGACCTGTTCGTCACCAACACCGAGCGCCTCAAGAAGGGCATCGAGCTGGGTGCCGCCAACGCGATCCTGGTCAAGGTCAACCAGATCGGTACGCTCACCGAGTCGCTCGAGGCCATCGAGACCGCCAAGGAGGCCGGTTACGCCTGCATCGTGAGCCACCGCTCCGGCGAGACCGAGGATTCCACGATTGCCGACCTGGTCGTGGGCGTCAATGCCGGCCAGATCAAGTCGGGCGCCCCGTGCCGCAGCGACCGTATCGCCAAGTACAACCAGCTCATCCGCATCGAGGACGAGCTCGAGGGCAGCGCGCGCTACGCCGGCAAGGCCGCGTTCTATAACATTCGCTAGATAGACGAGCCTGGTGGGGAGGGGATGGACTCGGCTTCGCCCCGCTCCAGCTAGACGCTACAAAGTTCTGTCGGGCGCTGGGCCATATGGCTCAGCGCCTTTTTTATGTCGAGCAAAGGCTGGCGAAGGCGGTGCGGGCGCTCGTGCTATAACTAAAGGACTTAGCGCAAACAAACCTCAACCGCACAAGGCGCACATGGATCAGATTTACGACAACAGGTACTATTCCGCCGGTTCGCGCGAGCCGTCGCCTCGCCGTGCGCGCACGGTGCAGCTTGGTGGGTCCGCCTATGCCGGCGCCGACCGCTCCACGCAGCGCCCGACAAGTACCTCGCGCTCCAATGCTCAATCAAATACCTTGGCAGATGGACCGGTGCGCCCGGCACGTTCGTCGCATGCGTCGCGTCCCTCGACTCAAGCACACGACAAATCGAGTAGGCCCTCGAACCGTCTTTCGGGCTCGGACTTTATGCATTACGCCAACGACAACGCGGTGGTCAAGGCGATCTATGACTTTACGCATGGCCCTCTGCGTCCGCTGTTTATCGGTATCGTGGTGGCGCTGGTGCTCGTGAGCCTGTATTTCCCCGTGCGCGATCTGTACGTGGCAAAGCGTTCGAGCGATATCTTGGCCAAGCAGGTCGAGATTCGCGAGCAATATAACGACGACCTGCAAAAAAGCGTCGACAAGCTGCTCTCGGAGGAGGGTATCAAGGACGCGGCGTCCGAGGACCTGGGCCTGGTGATGCCCGGCGAGAAGAAGATTGACGTGCTAGGCTTGGACGACGATTCTGACTCGTCGTCGAGCAAAAAGTCCTCAAACGCCAAGAAGGCCAGCGAAGTGGCCAAGGAAATCGAAGAAGTCGGCAAGGACGCGCCGTGGTACATCCAGGCGCTCGACATGCTGTTTGGGTTTAACGGCGTCGAGGGTCAGACGGTCGTGTCCAACGGCAAATAGCGCCCGGAGGGGAGCCCGCAATGACAAATTGCAAACGCTATAAGGTAGCCGCGATCGACCTGGGAACGGTGTCGTCGCGACTGGTGTTGGCCCAGGTCGAGGCCGGGGCAATCGTGGAATCGTCCAAGCATACCGAGATTACCGACCTGGGCGAGGGCGTGGACGCGACGGGCCGCTTTTGCGAGGCGGCCGTTGAGCGTGTGCTCGCTGCGTGTCACATGTTTGTGGACGAGGCCCGTGCCTTTGGGGCCGTGTGCGTCTGCACCACGTGCACGAGTGCCGCGCGCGATGCGTCCAATGCCGCGCTGCTGCTGGACGGCCTGCGCGAGTTGGGGCTCAAACCACAGGTGATTCCGGGCGAGGTCGAGGCGCGCCTGACATTTTTTGGCGTGGCGCACGACTTTGCCGGCGAGCGCATCATCGTCGCGGATTCGGGCGGCGGCTCCACGGAGCTCGCGACGGGCGTATACGCTCCGGAGCGCAGCGTCTTTGCGCTGGAGGGAACGCGCTCGCTGGACATCGGTTGCCGTCGCGTGACGGAGCGCTTTTTCTCCGCGTTGCCGCCCGCGGATGGCGAGCTTGCTGCCGCTGCCGCGTGGGCAGGCGAGCAGTTCGCCGCCTATTTTGAGGGCCTGCCTGTCGACTTTGAGCGCGCCGAACGCTTAGTCGCGGTGGGCGGCACGGTGACTACGCTGGTGGCTCTGGTCCACGAGCTGGAACCGTACGATTCGAGCTTTGTGCACCTACGCGAGCTGTCGCTGGAGCAGGTCTCGGCCGCTATCGAGCGCATGTCTGTGTTGGACGCGGAAGGCATCGCCGCGCTACCGGGTGTACAGCCCAAACGCGCGGGCGTGATCTTGGCTGGTGCCGTGGTGATTCGCGAGCTTATGCGAGCCGGCGGCTACGACACGCTCACCGTAAGCGAGAACAGCCTGCTTGCCGGCATGGCCGCCACCATTAACGAGGTTCTCGACGGTGAGCTACCCACCATCGGCTGGACCCCCAGCCTCAGCGCCCTTTAACCATCCCCTCATAAGTTGCGGTGAAATAGTTCCTAAATGGGCTGATAAACTGCCAAAACAGGAACTATTCCATCGCAACTTAGAGGCTTAACGGCATCCAGAAGAAACGAGCCCGCATCCCCAGGGGGCACGGGCCCGTAAAAGCCAAATGGTAGGGGCGGTGGGACATCTGCGTATTTGTTGCGCAAATCCGCACCGGCTTCGGCTGCCTGCCGGCGTCCTCGCCGGCTCGCTACGGACGCTGCGCGTTCGCTTGACGCTCGCCCCCTCGCGGGTTCGAGCCCCACCGGCATCTTAAAGAAATGAGCCCGCCTCCCTGGGGGACACGGGCTCGTAAGCACTACATGGTAGGGGCGGTGGGACTCGAACCCACAATCCTTGCGGCGAGGGATTTTAAGTCCCCTGCGTATGCCAATTCCGCCACGCCCCCGTGAGACTAGAAGTCTAGCACAAGCCGTCCGTTACGCGTTGACGGCCATCGAGTGTTGGCCCGACTTCTCCAGGAACTCCTGGAACTTGGCTTCGTCGCCCTTGTTCTGGTACTGCAGGGCCAGCAGGTATTCCAGGCGGCAGCTCTTGACCTTGTCGTCACCGGCTTCCTTGAGCATGCGCTCCAGCTCGGGAATATCGTTGTGGCGCTTGAGGATCATCGTGTCATACATCAGCTGGCATTCGTGCGCGACTGCCTCGGCCTGGCCGCCCTCAAAGCCTTTGATCTCGTGCAGCAATTCCTTGGACTTTTTGCGGTCCTCCTGACCAACGTAGTAGTTAAAGGCCTTAATGACCAGGTCGACGCGCTGCATCTTGGGCAGATTGAGCCCCAGCAGCAAATCGAACATCTCATCGGCGCGCTTGTGGTCCTCGCGCAGCAGATAGGAGTTCAGGCGCAGGTAGTCGCGGTTGTAGCGCGGGTACAGCATGCTGGTGAGTTTGCCGTCGAGCAAACGATCGAACTCGTCCCACTGCTTAGCGGCCATAAGCTGCTGCAGGCGTTTAAACGTGGTGCGTTTTTTGACGCTAAAGAACACCGACACGGCGATGCAGATGATAACGACGGCGGTCCAGAGTGTGCGGGAATCGGGCATATTAGGGTCCTTAGTCACTCATAAAGCGAGCGGTATGACAACACGTACTGGATGTATTATACGCAGCGCGCAAGCAAACTGGCATAAAAGCTCATCGAGGCCGAGTGCTATCGCTCGCTGCGGTACACTTACCTAAAGTAAACCATGAAGGGAGACATTACCTATGAAGAAGATCGTTTTGGCTTGCGGTGCTGGCGCTGCTACTTCCACGCTCGTTGCCCAGAAGGTCGCCACCTTGCTCGACGCCAACGGTTACGCCGGCAAGTACGAGATCGTGCAGTGCGCCATCTCCGAGGCCAAGGACTACTGCGACGAGGGCGCCGACCTGCTGATCGCCACCACCGTTGCCCCCGAGGGCCTCACCTGCCCGTACGTGAGTGGCGTGCCCTTCATGACCGGCATGAACCGCGTCGCTGCCGAGAAGGCCGTCCTCGACGTTATGGCTCAGTAGGCGCTGACTGTATGAGTGAGCAGAACGCCAACCCGGTAGAGCTCTTTGGCATGCGCGTTGCCCATGTGGGCATTAACGCCACTGACCCGGCAGACGCCCTGGAGATCGCGGAGCTGTTCTCGACGATGATGGGCCTGCCCGTTATCGAGACCCCGGTTTCGTACTTTAACGATTCGCTGGTCGAGATCATGAAGCAGAACGGTCGTGGCGCCAAGGGCCACATTGGCTTTGCTGTCAACGACATCGATGCGGCCGAGAAGTGGTTTGCCGAGCGCGGGCTCGAGGTCAACGAGGAGTCGCGCGTGCTGCTGCCCGACGGCGGCACCAAGCTCGTGTACTTTAAGCGCGAGTTTGCCGGTTTCGCCGTGCACCTGTGCCGCGAGTAGCGCACAAGCTACCATAGCTAGCATAAAGGGATAGGGCCGCGTGGCCCTATCCCTTTATTTATGCCGAGGGGCTTCCTACCGCGGCAGGCGAATCGTAAAGCGGCTGCCGACGCCCTCGACTGAGGTCACGCCAATGACACCACCATGGCTATCGACGATCCACTTGGCAATGGCAAGCCCCAGACCCGAGCCCTGCGCGCCGGCATCGCGTGCGTTGTCGGCGCGGTAGAACCGTTCAAACGCGTGAGCTGCGGATTCCTGGTTCATGCCGATACCCTCGTCCTCAACACTTATGTCGATCGTGCCTGCGCCCGCATCGGGTGTTATGGCAAACGTGACGGTCGTGCCTGCGTCCGAATACTTGGCGGCGTTTTGCACGATCACGCGCAGCGCCTGCTTCACGAGTGCCACGTCAACCGATGCGTTGCAGCGCGGGTCGCCGGTAAGTGCGGCATCATACGCCAGCCGATATGTGTGCCCGGCATCGATCATCTGTGATTCTTCGCAAACCTCGCCGACCAGTGCAGCCAGGTTGGTATTCGCGCGCCGCAGCACGGTGCGACCGGCATCGCCGCGTGCCAAAAACAGCAGCTGCTCCACGAGCTCCTGCATATGCTCGCTTTCGGCTTTGAGCGAGGTGATGGATTCTGCCAGCACGTCCGGGTCGTCTTTGCCCCAGCGGTCGAGCATGTTCACGTAACCCTGAATCACCGCGATGGGCGTGCGCAGCTCGTGACTCGCATCGTTGACAAAGCGCATCTGCTGCAGCTTTGCCTCTTGCATCTGGCGCAGCAGGCGGTTGAGCGCGACCTCGATGCTTGCCAGGTCGGCGTCGCCGGTGGTGACGCTCGGCGAGTCGACGCTTGCGCGCTCGATGGCCTGCTCCAGCGTTTCCATCTTGCCGCCGGAGAGCTGCATGCGGCCGAGTTCGTCCACGCGCAGGGCCAGATCGTTGAGCGGCGCCATGGTGCGGCGCACACGGCGGGCACCGCCGAGCATGTTGAGCACGCCGATGACCTGCCAACCTGCAACAACGATATAGAGGGGCCACAGTGCGACGAGGTCCTGCGCGAGGGGGAAGGTCTTGGTGGTACGCGCAAGCTCGACGGTATAGGTGAGTGTGGTCGGGTCCCAGCCGCGCGCGGGCGTCAGCGACATGTCGTGAACGGTGGCGCCGGGGATCCATCCTGCGGTAAACGCGCCGTCGGGCAGCGTCTGGTTGTATCCATAGACGAGGATCGCCGCCGCAATCACCATCAGCAACAGATCGAGCCAGACATAGCTCATCAGACGGCGCCACATATAGCTCCAGTTGATGGCGCGGGCGATGGAGGTGACGCGCTTGGCCTCGGCGTTACGTACGGCAGACATAACCCACCCCGCGCACGGTCTGGATGATGCGGGCGCCGCCGGCGTCTTCAATCTTGGCGCGCAGGTGCGCGATGTGCACGTCGACGTTGTTAGTGTCGCCCACGTGGTCGTAGCCCAGCGCCTCGTGCGCGATGCGCTCGCGCGTGAGCACGGTGCCGGCGTGCGCCATAAGCAGGGCGAGGACGTCGAACTCGCGAGCCGTGAGCGCGATGGGCGAGCCGCCGACCGTGACTTCGCGGCGGTCGGGGTCGAGCACAACCGAGCCCACGGTGAGCACGGCGGGGGAGGGCACGGCAGAGGTCTTGGCCGAGTCGCTAGCCGGGGACGTCGCGGCGGTATCGGCACCCGTAGCGCCCTCCCCGGCCCCAACGCCGCCAACGCCCGAAGCCGCCCGCACGGCCTCCGAGCGCTTCAACGCCACGCGGATCCGTGCGAACAGCTCCTCAATCGCAAATGGCTTGGTCAGGTAATCGTCGGCGCCGGCGTCGAGCCCGGCCACCTTGTCCATCACGGCATCGCGCGCGGTGACCATGATCACCGGCACATCCTTGTGCTTGCGCACGCGCCGCAGCACCTCCATACCGTTGAGCTGCGGCAGCAGCACGTCGAGCAGAATCAGATCGTAGTCGCGCTCCAACGCCAGGTCAACGGCGGTGCGTCCGTCGGCGGTATGCTCCACCTGGTAGCCCTCGTGCTCCAGCTCGAGTGTCACAAAGCGGGCGATTTTCTCCTCGTCCTCTACGATCAGGATTCGTGCCATGCGTGCCCCCGTCTGCGATTACTTGTCGTCGTTCAGATTTTGCTTGATGTGGTCCGCGGCGTTGGCGGCGTAATCCATCTGGTTGTTGATGCTGCCGGGCACGTCGCCGTCGCTATCGATGCGGTAGCGCATGCCAAAGAACAGGCCAAGCAGCATCAGCCATATCGTGGCGCCCCCGGCAAACAGGGCGATGATGGGGATCAGGATGGGGATGTTGAGGATGATCGCGTCGCGGCGCGTGGCGATAAACTTGGTGTCCAGGCTCAGGCGGAAGAGCTTTTTGAGGTACTCCCACACGGTGTCCATCTTCTTGGAGAAATCGGTCTTTTCGCTCGACTTTTCGTAGGCGGCCTGCGCAGCGACCATCTCGGCCGAGGGCTCGTCGACTGGCGCAGACTCGGTGGCGGCGTGCGCCGACGTGGTCTGGGTCTTGCCCTGCGACTCGAGCCAAATGATGGCGTCCAGAACGTTGCCGTCGGCGGCGTCGAGCGCGGCCTTGGCGTCGGTATAGCTCACGTTGCACTTGGTGCGGATAGTTTCAACTTTTTCGAGGTCGTCCATGACCTGTCCTTTCGTTCGATGGGCGCGACGCCAGGCGATCTGCCCGGGCGCGAGCGTTGCGTTCGGCGGCCTGCGTTGCGCGGCGCCGCCCCGCCCTTGGTCGAACTCTATAGTGCAGGTTATAGATTAAGCGATTCTTGAGCCAAGATTAATGTTGGATGAGTTTTTGGGTGGCAGTGGGAAAAGTATTAGACCTCGATAGCGGGAGA
>CAKXKM010000007.1:32305-44369 GCA_934876235.1 Collinsella sp. AF02-46-1
TGCCGATGACAAGCCGGCGGCAGAAATGGGATAAGCAAGGCGAACGGATCATATGGATTAAAATCGCGTTGCAAAAGTATGAGTTTCACACACGGCAGCCATGGAAGGACCTTAATATTACTTAGGCATGCGGCATTTGACGCCAGTCCTAATTGAAAGGCCAAGGGTAAATGGCTCCATGGGCAAGTGATTCTGTTTGCTAATGACCGAAAGCACCAATCCGTCATGTTGATTAAGGTTTCTGTTTGCTTGCATGGTTCGCTAGCTGCTAAAAGGTTGACCGATTGACTGTTTATGGCATCGTTAGTCGTCGGTGTTTTATAACAATAATTTAAAATAGCTGCAGTGGCTGAATGAATATAGAGAAAGGACTATCAATGGAGTGCAACTGGATTTACTTCCCATTAAACGGTCGTCCGCCGCAGCCGTTAATGGACGTTGTAAAAGCTGTAAATAAAAATATTGAGCAGATTCGTTCTGATAAAAACAGCGAGCACAGCGATAGCGTGCTCCGAATTTTGGCGTTCGATTTGGAGCAATTTGGTTTCAATGTTGAGGTGGGGAAAAAGAAAAACGAGAAACTATCGATGCCAGTGTTGTATGGGGAGAAAGGCTTAATTGATAAAGCTTTTGAGGTCGATGCCGTCCATAGGGACACTAACACGATAGTGGAGATTGAGGCCGGGCGCGCTGTCGCGAACAACCAGTTTCTGAAGGATTTTTTTGAAGCGTGCATGATACAGGATGCAGCATATCTTTGTGTAGTCGTTCGTAATGTGTACAAGAGTGGTGACAACTCAAGCAGAGACTACGAAAAGGTCGTAACTTTTTTCAAAACATTGTATGCAAGCGGGCGCATGCCTGTTCCGTTAAAAGGCATTATGGTTATTGGGTACTAACTGCAGTGGTTCTTTCAGTTTTGGAATAGTTCCGCGTGTAACTATTTGTGTGTCGGGCACATGGTGACTTGGGCAGCGGCTCGGACTCAGCGGATGCGAACAGCATGTATGCGGCAAGGTTTTCAAATTGTTTTAGAGGAAAACCTCTGCTGCTCAGTCAGCATTCGGCACCCTTCCCAACGCACGTATGATTAGCTTTTGAGATCGCTTCTGCTCTCTAATGGCGGCCGCAAGAGCCCTTCGACGTTCGATTTTGGCTTGCAGCTCATCAACCTTTGTAGCGGGTACATAGTCACTTTTGACCTTGTCGCCGACTCGATAGTTGAGATAGCAGTATTCGTGGCCCTTTATGTTTCGCATGCGGATGCTGCCCTTTGGAAGGAGACTGATTTCCTGCTCCATGAGGCCCAAGAGGCGGCTCGAGCGTGCATATTCCTCTTCTAGGACATCTTCTAAGACGGACATGGAGCCTCCTTTCCGAGTAGTTACCCTACATTCTATCAAATCCATTAACTTGTAGGGTAACTCAAGCATGTCCGCACGACATGTGACACTTACCCTGCCGCCCTGCTCTGCCGCGGCGGCATGTACCCAAACAACGGTCCTCTAAGGAGTTCGATATCGATGAGTGATAACACCAAGCATCTCGCAAAGAAGTGCGTCAAGAACGCGGGGCCGTGCCTCGTGCTGTGCCTTGCCGGCGCAACGGTCGCGCTGCTGGCTGTTCTGGGGCCGTTTGATGTGCTCCGAAGTGCCAGTTCTCTGCATGTTTGCATGGCTCTTGCCGGCGCCATGATGACCGGCGGCGTGCTCGATCTGATCTTTTGGGTGTTTGACCCGTTTGGATGGAAGAGCGAGGGGTAGGTCCCAAAGGATGGAAGGGCTGGAACGGTTGACTTAGTGATCGTGCAGAATGTGGGCTAGCGACTTACAGGGAAGCGGTGATCCGATGACGGTCTATGTGACGGGCGACGTCCATGGCGGCGCTGACATGCAAAAGCTGCGCGATTGGGATCTTGGGGAAAGCCTGACGAGCGACGACTATCTCATCATTGCCGGCGACTTTGGCTTTCCGTGGGATTTCTCTGCCGAGGAGTGCGCCGACATCGCTTGGCTGGAGTCGCGCCCCTATACCGTGCTGTTCGTCGACGGCAACCACGAACGTTTCGACCACTGGGCGGAGCGACCCATGGAGTTGTGGCACGGCGGACTGACACAGCGCCTGTCGGACACCTCGCCCATACGGCGCCTGACGCGCGGCGAGGTTTTTGAACTCGACGGCTCAACGGTCTTTACCATGGGCGGCGCCACGAGCGTGGACGAGGAATACCGCATTCCGTATTCCAGCTGGTGGCCGCAGGAGTTGCCGGACGAGCGCAACTTTGAGGAGGCACGGACGAAGCTCGACAGCGTGGGCTGGAAGGTCGACTACGTGGTCACCCACACCTGCTCTACGCGCATGCTTTCGCCCACGCTCTATCCGGCGCCCGGCTGGAATTGCCCCGCCGTCGATCGACTTACGGCATTTTTTGACGAGTTGGAAGACCGCTTGGACTACAAGCGCTGGTACTACGGGCATTTTCATCGGGATGCCAACCCGACCGAGCGCCATACCGTGCTCTACGACTGCATCGTTCGCCTGGGCGACGAACTCCAGCCTTGGGATGTTGCGTAGGGGTGGGGCGTATTTGGCTACTCGGCCGTTACAGTGATGTTCTCTCGGTGCGCGCGGATAACATCCCAGCTAAAGTGCTCGACCAGCCGCTCGGCAGAGCGCGGCGTGGTGTCCGGCGCGATGCCCGTTTGCCCGGCGAGCCAGCCCAGCAGCGCTTCGGGCGTGCCAAAGCGGGCGCGGAGTTCGCCCAGGTCCAGATCGCGATCTCGTTTGGAAAGGCGGCGGCCGTCCGGTGCCATGAGCAGCGGAATATGTGCGTAGTGCGGCGTGGGCAGTCCCAACAGGTGCTGCAGATAGATCTGGCGCGGCGTGGACCCCAGCAGGTCGCATCCGCGCACGACCTCGGTGACGCCCATGGCGGCGTCGTCGACCACCACGGCTAGCTGATAGGCAAACACGCCGTCGCTGCGGCGGACCAAAAAGTCGCCGCACTCGGTGGCGAGCGCCTCGCATTGGGCCCCGTACGTGCGGTCCACAAATTCGATCACGTCGTCTGCGAGGTCGTCGACGGTGGGCACGCACAGACGTGTGGCCGGGGCGCGCAGGGCGCTGCGGCGGGCCACCTCCTCGGCCGAAAGACTTCGGCAGACACCACGGTAGATGGGCGTGCCGTCGCTCGCGTGCGGTGCACTCGCGGCGTGGAGCTCGGCGCGTGTGCAAAAGCAGGGATAGGTGAGGCCGGCGTCTTTCAGCCGGCGCAAGGCGCTCTCGTACAGGTCCAGGCGGTCGTGCTGGTAGTAGGGGCCTTCGTCCCACTCCAGCCCTAGCCAGGCCAGGTCGTCAATCAATTGGGCGGCAAATTCCGGGCGCTTGCAGCGATCGTCCAGGTCCTCAATGCGTAACACGATGCTGCCGTCCTGGCTGCGGGCCGAAAGCCATGCGCACAGGCAGCTGAACACGTTGCCCAAGTGCATACGGCCCGAGGGCGACGGGGCGAAGCGCCCCACGACGGGCGCGGGAGCGGCCGGCGTCGTTGGCGCGTCGGCGGCGGGTGTTGCTATGTTGCGTGCGTTGATGTCCATGCGGACGAGTATAGCGCGGGGCGCGGTGGGGGAGACGCTGCCGTGGCCTGCAAGTTGCTGAGGCCGCGCGTTGCGCGTGCCGGACCACCGGCTCGGCACCTTAATCGTCGTCAATCAATAAGGCCCTCAAACGACAGAAACCCCGGCAGCTCTTCGCAACTGCCGGGGTTCCCGCGGAAAAGGGGGACATGATCCTCGAGCGGACGGCAAAGGGGCAAACCGTTTTCGCTCAACTGCTTTATGCCCCTCAACTGGCGGCTCAATCAGCGCATGCCGCGCCCACACAAAGCCGCTACACCTGTGATGGAGCTATGAAGTGGTATCTATTGCCGGAGCGGGCTATGCCAAGGAGTGTCCCAGATTGCCGGCAGATAAGGAACGTCCCCAGGTGCCGGCGGCGGGCGTGACTTTCGTCCCGTTTGATACTCCGCTGGCCTAGATGTTCGTCACATGAACCCGCAAACGTGGGACAATGACGCTGTTGGTATCACAGACAAAGGATGTGCCTATGAACGCCCCCGTTGCCCAGCCCTGTCGGCAGCGCCGCCTGTTTGCGCGATTCGCTTCCGTCTGCGCACTCGTCGCGCTTGCGTTGTTGCTGCTGCCTGCCGCCGCGCACGCCGACGGCTACTCCATGAGCCAAACCTATATCGGTGCCACGGTCGAGGCCGATGGCTCGCTGACCGTTGTCGAGGGACGCCAGTTCGATTTCGACGATGACATTAACGGCGTGTATTGGGATATCAATACAGGCTCTAACCAGCAAGGCGGCTCGGTGGTCGTCAATGTGCTGAGCGTCGAGGAAGACGACACTGCGTTTAACAAGGTCGACAGCGCAAACAAAGGCGACGACGGCGTTTACACGGTGGAGCAGTCCGACGACGGCGTAAAGATTAAGGTGTTCAGCCCTCACGAGAGCGGCGACAGCGCAATCTACTACGTGAGTTATTCCATGACCGGTGCGGTTATGAACTGGGCCGATACCGCCGAGCTCTACTGGAAATTTGTGGGTGACGGCTGGTCTGCGGACTCCGATGACGTCGAGATGGAAGTCTACTTTGCAAATGCCGCTGCCGGGACGGCCGCCGTCAAGGGCGATAACTTCCGCGCATGGGGCCACGGCCCGCTGACGGGCGACGTGTCACTCGATGCGGACGAGCCCATGGTCACCTATACCATTCCCTGCGTGCATGAGGGAGAATTCGCCGAGGCACGCATCGCCTTCCCCAACGACTGGGTGCCGCAGCTCGCCGCCTCGAGCGAAGAGCGCATGTCGACGATTCTGAGCGAAGAGAAGGAATGGGCCGACGAGGCCAACGCTCGCCGTGAGCACGCGCGTGCGGTTGCCGGCGCGATTGCCGTGGTGTGTGTTGTCGTGGCGGTTGCCTATACCGGTGTGATCGTGATGCTTAAGCTGCGCAGGCCCAAGCCCAAGCCACTCTTCCAGGACGAGTACTTCCGCGATGTGCCCTCGGCCGACCATCCCGCGGTGCTTGCAGCTCTCATGAGCTGGAACGACGTGCCCGATCAGGCATATATCGCCACACTTATGAAGCTCACCGACGACCGCGTGATCAAGCTGGAAGAAGCGACCGAGACCAAGAAGAAGGGTCTGCTCCGTCGCGAAAAAGAGGAGCAGACGTATCGCATCACAGTGACCGACGAGGCCTGGAAGGCTGCCAAGAAGGACGGCATCGATCGCGACGTGCTCAAGGTCTTCTTTGCTGGCGTTAAGCCCGATAAGGACGGAGTCCGTTCGCGCACGTTTAGCGAGTTGGAGGAGTACGCTAGCGAGCGCACCACATCTGTTGGCGACAAGCTCGAGGACTATCAGAGCACAGTTAAGGGCAAGCTGGAGGCGCGCGAGCTTATTGCATCGGATGGCACTATCGCGATGGTGGCCGGCCTGGTTCTCGGCATCATCATTGTCTTTGGCATTCTGGGCTCTCTGTTCTATACCGACTTTGCGGATGCCAACGTCGGTGCCGCTATGATCTCGATCCCCGTTACGATCGTGGGCTTTGTCCTGAGCTGCACCTTCCGCCGTTACACGCCGGAGGGCGCCGAGGTGGCGGCTCGCTGCAAGGCGCTCAAGCATTGGCTCGAGGACTTTACGCGCCTGAAGGAGGCTATCCCCAGCGACCTAATCTTGTGGAACAAACTGCTGGTGATGGGCGTTGCCCTGGGCGTTTCGAAAGAAGTGCTGCGACAGCTGGCCGAGGCCGTGCCTGCGGATCTGCGCAACAGCGACGATTTCTACGACAACTACCCCTGCTACTGGTGGTATTACCATCACTACGGCAACGAGTCTCCGCTCGATTCGTTCAACGAGGTGTATCACGAGACCATCCGCGAGCTGGCTTCGAGTTCCGATAGCTCGAGCGGCGGCAGCGGCGGCGGCTTTTCCGGTGGCGGCGGTGGCGGCGTCGGCGGAGGCGGCGGCGGAACGTTCTAGTGAGCGCTTGCTTTGGGGTGGATCTTTCTGGGCGGTTGCCAGGGAAGATTCATCCCATTTTTGTGCATCGAAACGGGTCAAACTTTCCGCTGCGGACCTTCGCGCAAGGGACAGTGGACAAAAAATGCCAAATATGAGTACTGTTGCTGCGTTGGTCACATATGTTTGCACATAATAATGGGCTCCTAATGAGAGTACTTCTCGTTAGGAGCCCATTTTATTGAACATTTGGGGAGTTATGTCAGCTCGTGCAGCTGGTCGTCATGCCTATAAGCATCAAAAATGCCCCAAATCGCTGCTACTAAAAAGGTAACAGTACTCATATTTGATGTTTTTTGACCAGGGCTATCTACAAACCCCCTAGGCCACTCATTGGGGACAGACTTAAATGACTAGTTGTTGGGGATCAGTCATTGGGGACGTTCTTAAATGACCAGGTGTGGCTGCTTGGGCTAGGCTGTTAGGTCGAGTTCGTAGAGAAAGCTTTCACGCGGCATGTCGTGACGACGCTCTTCGCGGTTGGCGCGGTGCGTGGCCGTGCGCTTAAAGCCGTGCAGCTCGTAGAACTTCCACGAGCAGTTGGAGTCGGTGTACAGGTGCGCCCTTGTCGCCCCGCGCGAGGAAAGGTACGAGACAGCGGCATCGAGCAACACCGAGCCAACGCCCAGGCCATGGACATCGGGATCGACGGCGAGCAGCGTGACTTCGTTGTCGTGCGGCAATGGGCTGCTCTCGAGCAGGCGGTTGTTGGTTCGGATGGTTGCGCGCACAAACGAGAGATACTCGGCGCAGGCATCGGGCTCCAGTTCGCGCATCTGCGACAGCAACGCGCGTTCGGTATCCATCCAATGCTCGTTGATAGTGACGCCGGGGCTCTGTCCTGCGCGTGCAAGCGCAATGCCGCGCGCCTCGCCGTCAATTACCGCAACCTGCGAAAACGTCGAGGACGAAAGGCAATAGGCGAGGTCGCATGCGGCCTCAAGGCGGTTGTACTCATCGTTATCCGAATTGTTATGCCAAAGCTGCTGCAGAATCAGCGCGATGGCGTCAAAGTCTTCAGTATCAAACGGTCGGTAGAGAACCCGCGAGACCATGGTGCCTCTTTCTTTTGCGGATGCATATCGAGCACAGTTCTACCACGCCATTGGCATCTAATTATGGTGCCCCTGTGTTCCATCAACTCACCGTGCTCAGCGGCGCCTCTGCAACCCCCGCTCGCAAACTTTTTCTGCACAGCCGTGCGTTGCGGGGTGCAACGTCGCGCTCGATGCGCTACATTGAATCAGTATTTTCAATGCCGCTGCGCGAGCGCTGCAGATCGACGTATCACCGACTCACAGAGCACGGCGGCGTACCAGACAGGAGGACTGCATGGGATCTGATGTGAAGATCGCACGCGCGTTGATCTCGGTTACCGATAAAACGGGTGTCGTCGATTTCGCACGGACGTTGGTCGATGACTTTGGCGTCGAGATCATCTCTACGGGCGGCACGGCTCGTGCCATCGAGGACGCGGGCGTTCCCGTAACCCCCATCGAGGAGTTCACGGGCTATCCCGAGATGATGGACGGCCGCGTTAAGACCCTGCACCCCAAGGTTCACGGCGCGCTGCTGGCCCGCCGCGATTCCGAGCAGCACATGCAGGAGGCCGCTCAGCACGGCATTAAGCTGATCGACCTGGTCGTCGTCAACCTGTACGAGTTCGAGAAGACCGTTGCCAACCCCGAGGTCACCTTCGCGGATGCCATCGAGCACATCGACATCGGCGGTCCCTCCATGCTGCGCTCTGCTGCCAAGAACGCCACGAGCGTTACCGTCATCTCCGATCCGGCCGACTACGACGCCGTCCTGGCCGAGATGCACGAGACCGGCGGTTGCACCACGCTTTCCACCCGTCGTCGCCTGCAGGTGAAGGTCTACCAGACCACCGCCGCCTACGACACGGCTATCTCCCGTTGGCTTGCCGCCCAGGCAAGTGACGTGGCGGATACCTCTGCCAAGCTCGAGATTTCGCTGGAGAAGGTCGACGACCTGCGCTATGGCGAGAATCCTCAGCAGAAGGCTACGGTCTACCGCTTTGCCGAGGGTTGCGAGAACACCGCGAGCTCGCAGTTTCCGCTCGTGGGCTCCGAGCAGATCCAGGGCAAGCCGCTCAGCTACAATAACTATCTGGATGCCGATGCCGCTTGGAACCTGGTCCGCGAGTTCGACGAGCCTGCCTGCGTGATCCTCAAACACCAGAACCCCTGCGGCTCCGCCGTTGCCGAGGACATTACGTCCGCTTACGACCGCGCCTTCGCCTGCGATCCCAAGAGCGCCTTCGGCGGCATCATCGCCTGCAACCGCGAGGTTCCCTTTGAGCTGGTTGAGCATTTTGCCGATCAGAACAAGCAGTTTGTCGAGGTCATCATCGCCCCGAGCTACACTGCCGAGGCGCTCGAGCGCATGGCCAAGCGCCCCAACCTGCGCGTGCTGGCTACCGGCGGCGTGGACCACGGCGCCCAGGTGGAACTGCGCTCCATCGACGGCGGCATGCTGGTGCAGGAGGTCGACCACGTGACCGAGGACCCCGCGACCTTTACGTTCCCCACCGACCGCAAGCCCACCGATGCCGAGATGGCCGAGCTCGAGTTTGCCTGGAAGGTCTGCAAGGGCGTCAAGTCCAACGCCATCCTGGTCTCCAAGGGCAAGGCCGGCATTGGCATGGGCCCCGGTCAGCCCAACCGCGTTGACTCTGCGCTGCTTGCCTGCGAGCGCGCCGAGGACTTCTGCGAGCGCGAGGGCGTGGAGAAGGGCGGCTTTGCCTGCGCAAGCGACGCGTTCTTCCCGTTCCGCGACAACGTCGACGTGCTTGCCGCACACGGCGTGACCTGCATCATCCAGCCCGGCGGCTCCAAGCGCGATGACGAGAGCATCCAGGCCTGCAACGAGCATGGTATTGCGATGGTCTTCACCGGAGCTAGGCATTTTAGGCACTAGAGGCTTTCCCAAGCACCCGACCTTGCCCCTCAAACCGTCGCTTGCGTACATTTAGTACGCGGCGCTCCTCTTTCGGGGCAATCTCGGGCACTTGGAAAACCCTTAATGGGATGTTTCTCTATCCCATTAAACTGTTCGGTCGCCTGACCATATCGTCAAAATAATCTCTGCAAAAGACGGTCGCTCCGTTTGGAGGGCCGTCTTTTTGGTATAAGAGGACGGAATGACTAACACGAAAGGTATGACCATGCCCCAGATTGATGATGCCGAGCTGTTTGGCAATGCCGAGGATCAGCGTGCGTACGAGGACTTTTGCGCCAATCAGGAGGCGGTCGAGAAGTTTACGCTCGACAAGCCCGCGCTTATCTGCCGTTGGCGCATGTCCAACAAAAAGGTGCCCATGCTCAACCGTCACATTCGCGCGCTGTCCGAGCGCTTGGTGCAGGGCGAGCCGCTTACCCATAACATGCTCAGCTGGGCCAAGCAGCACGTTGAGTGGTCGCTTGCCGAGGGCGATTACACCGCGCACGACGGCGTGCTCATGCTGGTGATCGACGTTAACGGCAATGCCGCCATGACGGTGGGTGAGTACGAGCCGCTGGCCGATACTTCGGCCAAGGCGCTGCGTGCCCGCTCCGCCGAGGCCCGCTCCGAGGCCGACGAAACCGGCGTGGCGCCCGAGCTGCTCGCTGCCGTCAACAACGGCGAGCTGGCCTTTGTGGCGCCGGCGGACGAGTGCCTGTGTGGCACGGCGACGCTCATAGAGCAGCTGGCCCAGACCAAGGGCATCCCGGTCACGCGCGTAGACATTCCCGCACAGCTCAAGGGCGCCTTGTTCCTGGTAAGTGACGAGCACGGCGTGGTGCCTGCCGCCGACGCCGACGCCGCCGAGTCCGACGCCGCCACGGTCGCTTTCTTCGCCGACGGCTACGAAAAGCTTCGTGCCCGTCGCTAAATGATTATTCTGGGACGGGGATTAAAGAATCATTTTGGTTCCCGCCACCGCTGCGAGTGCGAGGCGGACAAAACGCCCCCGCTCGCGAACAGTTCTGTCACCTTGGCGACGTGCGTGGCGCGCACCTGCAGTTTCGCAGCCATAATGGTGGCAAGACAACCAAGAGGGGAGCGGAATCCATGGCGCTAATCTATATCGTTGAGGACGACGAGCCCATTCGTCGTGAGCTTGTCGACATCCTTGCCCGCGCCGGGTTTGAAATCGAGGCCTGCGAATCGTTCGAGCATGTCTCGCGCGATATTCTCGCCGCCGCGCCCGACCTGGTGCTGCTCGACCTCACGCTTCCCGTCAAGGACGGCCAGCATATCTGCCACGAGGCTCGCCGCGAATCCGAGGTCCCCATCATCGTCCTCACCTCGCGCACGACCGAGATCGACGAGGTCATGGCCATGACGCTCGGCGCGGACGACTTTGTTCCCAAGCCCTATAGCGCGCGCGTGCTCGTGGCGCGCATCAACGCACTGCTGCGTCGCACCGCGGCGTCAGGCGAGCGCAGCACGCTCGTCCACAAGGGGCTGGAGCTCGACCTCGCCCGCTCTATGGTCACCAACACGGCGACCGGCGACAGCACCGAGCTCACCAAAAATGAGCTGCGCATTCTCTCGCTGCTCCTGAGCCGCGCGGGCAAGATCGTCTCGCGCTCGGCCATCATGCAGGACCTGTGGGACTCCGACGCCTTCGTGGACGACAATACGCTCACCGTCAACATCAACCGCCTGCGCACCACCCTCGAAAAAATCGGCATCAAGGGGTATTTGACGACGCATCGCGGCCAAGGCTATTCGGTCTAGGGGCCGGCTATGTCGTTTGGCAAGTTCTTTAAAGATGCACTGCTTCCCGTCGCCGTGTGGACGTGCGGCGTGCTGCTGAGCTGCTTTGTGCTGACGGTCGCCGGCGCACCCGTTTCTATCGTGGTCGTGGCGGTTGGCGTGTCCTTTATCTTCGGTATGCTCGGCATCGTGATCGAGTACGCTCGCCGTCGCCGTTTTCTGCGTCAGTTGGAGCGCGCGGCAGAGGAGCTCGAGAGTCCCGCATGGGTGCAGGAGATGGTGCAATGCCCGACCTATGCCGAGGGCGAGCTCGAATACGAGGTCTTGCGCCGGGTGGGCAAAGCTGCCTGCGACGAGGTTGCCGAAGGCCGACGTCAGACCGATGACTATCGCGACTATATCGAGAGCTGGGTCCACGAGGCCAAGCTGCCCCTGGCGGCGGCCCACCTGATTTTGGAAAACCTGGACGGCAGCGAAGACGACCTGTCGCGTGTGGATGACCTGGGTCGCGAGCTGGCTCGCGTTGAGCGCTATATCGACCAGGCGCTGTACTATGCGCGCTCGGAAGTCGTGGAGCGCGACTACCTGATTCGCCGTTGGGATCTCAAGACCTTGGTGACGGGCGCGATTAAAGCCAACGCGCGCGAGCTTATCGCGGCGCACGTGGCTCCGGTGTGCGAGAACCTCGACTTCGAGGTCTTTACCGACGAGAAATGGCTGGAGTTCATCTTAGGCCAGCTTATTCAGAACAGCATCAAATATGCGCGCGAGGACGGCGCAAAGATCGTGTTTTCGGGCGCGTTGCTGGACGAGGGCCTGGCGAGCGAACGCATCGAGCTTACCGTCGCGGACAACGGCTGCGGCGTGAGCGCGGCCGACCTGCCGCGCGTGTTCGAGAAGGGTTTTACCGGCGACAACGGCCGCACCACCAAGCGCGCAACGGGCATCGGCCTCTACCTGGTGGCGCGCCTGTGCTCCAAGATGGGCATCGACGTCACCGCGGCATCCGAGCCCGGCGAAGGCTTCGTCGTAACATTCGCGTTTTCAACGAATAAGTTTCAATATTTCGAGTAACGCACGCGGCAGACGCCCACCCAAACAAAAACGTGCAGCCCAAACAAAACGTGCCACCCCAAACGGGGCGGCACGCCATCTTTTATCAGCCAACTCGCTGAAGTAAGGCTGCGAAGGCCGCGGGGCCGGGAGGGGTTTCCTAAGGGCATATCCCGCAGCCGCAACGCGGCGAGGA
>CAKXKM010000008.1:0-14063 GCA_934876235.1 Collinsella sp. AF02-46-1
GAACAGCCGTATATGTCTACGACAGCGGCGGCTTCTTTTGTCAAGGAAATAACGCTGATCAGGTCCGAAAAGCCATCGAAGATGAAATCATTGATGAACCAAACAACAAAGTTTTCGTTGTTTACGGCCACGATAAAACCGCACGAAACCAACTCCAACGTCTTCTCGAAGAGTTAAATCTCGAGCCTATTTTTCTCGATAATCAGCCTATAGGGGGCCGAACAGTAATCGAACAACTAATGGAATACATCCCTTGCGCTAATTTCGGGATAGTACTTATGACCCCGGACGACATAGGCTATCCAAAGAATAAACAGGATCGACCGCAGCCAAGAGCTCGCCAGAACGTAGTTTTGGAGCTTGGGATGCTACTGATGAAATTCGGCAGGTCTAGGACCGCGATCCTTCTCAAAGAAGCCGACCCACCAATAGAAAAACCGTCCGATATAAACGGCATCTTATATCTCCCTTACAAGGAAGACGTTTTTGAGATAAAGCAGAAACTAATACGGGAAATGAACAGCAAGGGGTATGAAATGGAGCAATCGAAATGAAAGCGCTACAATGCGAGCTCTGCGGTAGCACAGAGATTATCAAGGATGGAGACTTTTTCGTCTGTCAAAGCTGTGGAATGAAATATACGCTTGAAACCGCAAAGAAAATGATGGTCGAAGGTGTTGTCCAAGTCGAAGGCACAGTGAAAACAGACCGCACTGAAGATGTCGATCGATATCTCGCCTTGGCCAGAACCGCTCAAAAAGCCGGTAACAACGCTGATGCTGAGAAATATGCCTCCATGGCCCTCGAGATTGATCTTAAGAACGCCGAGGCATGGTCAATAAAGGCAAAAGCGATAGACTGGCAGCTCACGTTTGACAACGATCGCTTGTCGGAATCAAATGCAGCATGCATTAATATGCTAAAGCTGCTAAATCGAGCCCCATCAGATTTTGATGAGATAAACACCGCGCTAAACATAGCGATAGGTTTCATTGAGCATTTGCGAGCTATCGCAAACTCTGAGATAGACTATTTCTGCCAGGAACTTGCAAATCTACCGAATGCGAAGAATCTAGAGTTAATTCAATCGGGGCTCATTCGTCACCTACAGTCGCGTGAACTCCAATGGAAAAATATAGAGGCCGTGTGCGAATTACAAACGGCTGCCGTAAAGAGGCTCAGCAAAGAGCAGGGGGAGAGTGCCAAGATACCCGAGAATATCGAAGATCTCCTCGGCGCCCTTACCGAAGACCTTTCCGGTCTTGCAGCGCGCAACATTTCATCAATGTATTACAATGCTGCAATCACGATCCTAAAGTCTGCGGTCAACGGCTGCTCCACATGGTCGGAACGGTGGAACAAGGTCCGTGTATTTGATTACTACGCGACAGATGATTTCGACTATGACAACGAAAAAGAAGCTTTTGATCTATGCATAGATGCGTACGATAGTTGCATAAAAGCGGCTCGCTTAGCTATCGACCTCTTTGACAATAAAGTCACTAAACAAGGTACTGCCACAGACGAGATGCTCTTAAGATGCTGGGGCATATTGTGCAGTCTCGAGGAGCTATGTATCAAAGTTCGAACAAATCGCCGATACTACGGATACTACGGACACTCCAGCGAACAAATAACAAACGACGGCTTTTTCCTTAGCGATGAGGCAAAGCAGCTTCGGAGAGAACAGTTAGAAAAGGACATGGCAAAGCGTGACGAATACGACCCCGAGAAGAAGAAGGAACGTGAGCGCGCTGAAAAAGAAGCAGAGCTCCAAGCCAAATATTGGTTAGATAATCCTGTTAAAAAGTCGCAAAAACAAGCGCTCGAAGATGAATTTGACCGTTTGGGGACCGAACTTCGAGAGCTTAAGAGCAGACGTTCTTTCTTCAGTCCATTCGAATTCAAAGCGAAACGAGAATGTGACACAAAAATAGAACAGGCCCGCGCGCGCAGGCGGGAAATCAAAGACTCTTTGAAGGCCTTAGACGATGAACTCATGGCGTACGTGTCGAACGAAATTGAATCATAGCTTTCACCGCTTGCCGCAACAGTCCATTGGCGACCTCAAAGGCGCCTCAATGGGATAAGAGCGATTTCACACCATGGAGGAATGGCGGGCAAACGCTCGGAGTGTTCATTTGTCTGATAACCGATGTTCACTCTAGCCCGAGCAGATTAAGTCCCGCCACCGTCATCTTGCACACGAGCGGCCTTGCGGACACCTTTTCTAAATATCCGGCAGCGATTAGGCTCGACAATGACCTACTCGCTGTCGGCTTTGTCACATCGAGATAGCCCGACACACCATCAAGCGTAGATTCACCAAAGGCACCGAAGATATGCATCTGTGCCGCATAAAACAGAATATCTTTTGCCCTTTCGGTAAACGTATCGTCGAGTTCATCGATCGCCCGCTTGAGATCATCGAGTTGTACGCGCTTTTCGGCCAAATCGCTCAGAACGGCATCTTGCGCTTGCTCGACCAAATCAAGCATCATTGCAACAAACGGAGTAGCCTCGCTACCGTTAAGGGGCCTCTCCACCACGTCAAACGCCTTGTAATATGCGGTTTTATTCTCAGCAATCGTCCTAGAGAGCGACAACACCGTAGGCTGCGACAACGTCTCGTTCAGGCTCAACGCGAGAAGATACCTCCCCGTTCTCCCGTTACCGTCATAGAAGGGGTGAATATACTCAAAGAGAAAATGGCAGATTGAGGCTGCATAGAGGCTTGGGACATCTTCGCGATTGCCCAACTCTATCATCTTGCCAAGGAGGTCAATGATTTCGGGCTCCGAGGAAACACCCTGATGGAGAATCTTGCCCCGACTGTTCTCAATCACAACGGGACCCAAACGGAACATCTTGCCATCCGGACGGTCCTTCGGGTCAAGCACGCCCTTAGTGACGGCATCGAAAATCTCGCGAATATCCTCGGGTTTGCCGGGACGACTTGAACCATCCACCAGCTGAAGGTAGAGGCGAGCGAATTCAATAAAAGGAGTGTGCTCCTTTTCGGCGGCACCGCAAAGTTCGGCCGCAGCATCCTCCGCAGACTCCAGCGCCGCTTCAATCTGGCGCCGCGTGCTGTGCACACCCTCCATCTCGTTGCTGAAAACAACCTCCTCAAGCACCAGCGAACGAATCGAGGCCCCCAAAGCCACATAAGGCAAGCTGTTCCACAGGTTGGAAATCTTTCGCTCTTTTCTGAGGATCCGCTCGCTAGCAACGGACAGGTTCAAAGGAACACAAGCGAACAGTTCACCATGCTCAAGGTGAATTCCAGTCCGCACCGTGCCGTCGGCAGTAAGGCGCTCGCGCAGCAGCTCGTCATGGCAAGCATAACGATCGGAGCTTGGATCTGCATAAAAGAGTTTTTCGAGCGTCTTGTACGCCATCGCTTCATCGCTCCTTTGAAATCAAATAGCTTAATCGTCTTTCATTATTTCGAATATATCGGATATTTGCAATTAAGACTCAAGAAATGCATTGTCTAATTTCAGAATTTGAAGTATTGGGAATTAAGGGTTCTTTTTTACATAGCGAGCTAATTTCAAACCTCAGCAGAGCTTTATGCAAGAAGGCACGCTGTCTGCATCAACCGCAGGCAGCGCACCTTCTTCTATTCGAAAAGGAAACTGCGTCCCATAATTCCGGCTCAGAATGGGATGCGCTTTCCCTAACGAGCCTCTCGCGGAAACTGCATCCCACTCTGAGCGCCCATTCCGGGACACAGTTTCCCAACGGTCCCCGTTTCGGAAACCACATCCCGTTCCGAGCCTTCAAATCGGGACGCGGCTTCCCCGAGAAAGTATCGACTACTTGCCGTCGTCCTCGTCGGCTTCTTCGTGCGCATAAAGCTCCAGCATGCGACGGCGGTACTCATGCACGGCGAGCTTGGCACGCTCCAAGCGACGACGCTCGCGCGGGGTGAGCTCGGACGGATCTATCTCGTCACCATAGGTCTTATCGGCAAGCAGGCGCGCCGCGTCCACAATGCGCGCATCGATGCGGCCGCTCGCCGCCCGATCAGAAAGGCGCTCGGCAATCGTATCGAGCGTAGGCAAGCCTTCGAATGCACGACCATGTCCATGCGACGTTAATAGCTCGTGCTCGCGGGCGAGCAGACTTGCCAGGTCGTGATGGGCGCGCAGGATATTGAGCGCATCGGAAGGATGCTCGGCAACCTCCGACACGGCGGCGACCGGCGCAGCATCGACCACGCGGTAGAAGAGCTGCGCGAGCAGCGGCATCAAAAACACCGTGATGGCACCGGCCGCGACCATAACCGAAGCAATATCCTGAGATAGTGCACCGGCATTGACGGCAACGCTCGTCACGGCGACGATGATCGGCAGCGCCGTGGTGCAGTAGAGCGCCACGGTGATGCGACCATACGCCGAGACGTCGCGCGTCTTGGGGCAGATGCCCATAGAGACCAAAATGGGCACGGCACGGATAACCAGCAACGCCACGATAAAGCCCACGAGCAGGCCGGGGCGCGATGCTACAGCCGTCAGGTCGATCTTGGCACCCGAAACGGTAAAGAACACCGGGATCAAAAAGCCATAGGCAAGGCCATCGAGTTTAAGCTCGAGCGTATGGTTGCCCTCGGGGATGATGTAGCGCAGGACAAAGCCCGCGGCAAAAGCGCCCAACACGATGTCGAGGCTAAAAATGGCCGAGAACGCCACGAGCGTGACCAAGATGAGCACTGTGAGGCGCACGAACGTCTGAGAAGTCGTATCGGCGCGCTCCTGAATAAAGGCAAAGAAGCGGCTACCGATACGCTTGGAGCGGCTCGGGACCACGGCAAGCAGCACACACACCACAGCGAACAGTCCCAAGATCAGCAGTGTCTCGATACCCGTACGGGCAGACAGCAGCACCGACATAGCGAGCACGGGGCCAAGCTCACCCCATGTACCATAGGCAAGAATCGAATCGCCGACACGCGTCCCGGCAAGCGACCGCTCGCGCAAGATGGGCATGAGCGCCCCAAGGGCCGTAGAGGTCAGGGCAAGCGTCACCGCGATACCGTCAAAATGGCTGACCGAAAACCACGGGGTAAAGCGCACGGCAATCCAGGCGATGCCAAACGTGACGACCCACGTCGCCATGCCGTAGCGCCCCTCGATGCCCATGATGTTCTTGGGATCGATCTCAAAGCCGGCAAGCAGGAACAAAAAGGCCAGGCCAAGCTCGGACACGAGCGAGACCTCGGCATCTACATGGATAATGCCGAGCATATGAGGTCCCAGCACCGCGCCGAACACGAGCAAAAAGACCGTCTCGGGAACGGGTTTTCCAGGAATCGCCGAGGCGATGAAGGGGCTTGCAAAGGCCACGAGCGCAATGATGGCGAGCGAAACGAATGCCATGTGATGCCTTTCTCTTGTTTGCACTTCACTGTAGCACCCTCGCCGTCCTCAACGCGCCGTGAGCTGTCGTATCATAGTGACGTTTACAAACATGTGGCTCAAGGCGACCGCGAGGCTTGCCCCGCAAACCGACCGCTGCCGCATACCGTACCGTACGCCCAACCGATCAGGAAGGCAGGAACCAATGGTCTCTCGTATTTACGTGGAGAAGAAACCCGGGTTCGACGTCGAGGCTCAGCAGCTCAAGGGCGAGCTGACCGAGATTCTCGGCATCAAGGGCATCGAGGCCCTGAGGATCATCAACCGCTACGACGTCGAGGGCATCGACGAGGAGCTGTTCCGCTCCTGCGTGCCGACCGTCTTTAGCGAGCCCCAGGTCGATGTGACCTACGACGAGCTCCCCGCAAGCGATGGCGCCGTCTTTGCCGTCGAATTCCTGCCTGGCCAGTTTGACCAGCGCGCCGACTCCGCCAGCGAGTGTGTGCAGCTCATCAGCCAGGGCGAGCGCCCTGTCGTGCGTTCCGCCAAGGTCTATATAATCTCGGGCGCCCTGGACGAGGCCGCCATCGAGGCCATCAAGCACTACGTGGTGAACCCCGTCGAGGCCCGCATCGCCTCGCTCGACCTACCCGAGACGCTGCACATGGAGACCCCCGAGCCTGCGCCTGTCGAGGTGCTTGACGGCTTCCGCGAGCTCGACGAGGCCGGTCTTGCCGCCTTTATCTCCGAGCGCGGTCTTGCCATGGACGAGGCGGACACCGCCTTCTGCCAGCAGTACTTCCGCGATGAAGATCGCGACCCCACCATCACCGAGATCCGCGTGATCGACACCTATTGGTCCGACCACTGCCGCCACACCACCTTCGGTACCGTCCTGGATGACGTGACGATCGAGGACGCCGTGGTGCAGCAGGCCTTCGACCGCTACATGGAGATGCGCCACGAGCTCGGTCGTGACGCCAAGCCCGTCTGCCTCATGGATATGGGCACCATCGGCGCCAAGTATCTCAAGAAGACCGGCGTCATGACCGATGTCGATGAGTCCGAGGAGATCAACGCCTGCACCGTCAAGGTGAAGGTCGATGTCGATGGCGAGGACCAGGACTGGCTGTTCCTCTTTAAGAATGAGACCCACAACCACCCGACCGAGATCGAGCCCTTCGGCGGCGCCGCTACCTGCGTGGGCGGCGCCATCCGCGACCCGCTCTCGGGCCGCAGCTATGTGTATCAGGCCATGCGCGTCACCGGTGCCGGCGACCCCACCGTCCCGGTTTCCGAGACGCTCGAGGGCAAGCTTCCGCAGCGCAAGCTCGTGACCACTGCCGCCGCCGGCTACTCCAGCTACGGCAACCAGATCGGCCTTGCCACCGGTCAGGTCAACGAACTCTATCACCCCGGCTACGTGGCCAAGCGCATGGAGGTTGGCGCCGTCGTGGGCGCTACCCCGGCAAACCACGTGCGCCGCGAGTGCCCCGCCCCCACCGACAAGATCATCCTGCTGGGCGGCCGCACCGGCCGTGACGGCATCGGCGGCGCCACCGGCTCCTCCAAGACCCAGAACACCGAGTCCATCGAGACCTCGGGCGCCGAGGTCCAGAAGGGCAACGCCCCGGTCGAGCGCAAGCTGCAGCGTCTGTTCCGCCGCGGCGACGCCTGCCGCCTGATCAAGCGCTGCAACGACTTTGGCGCCGGCGGCGTCTCGGTCGCCGTGGGCGAGCTTGCCGACGGCCTGTATGTCGACCTGGACACCGTGACCAAGAAGTACGACGGCCTGGACGGCACCGAGCTCGCCATTTCCGAGTCCCAGGAGCGCATGGCCTGCGCCGTCGCCGACGGTGACGTCGAGGAGTTCATGGGCTACGCCGCCGAGGAGAACCTCGAGGCGACCGTTATCGCCGAGGTTACCGCCGAGCCGCGCATGCGCATGGCCTGGAACGGTGTCGCCATCGTCGACCTGTCCCGTGAGTTCCTCAACTCCAACGGCGCGCCCAAGCACCAGGTCGCCCACGTCTGTGCCCGCAGCGTGTGGCAGCCCAGCTGGGCCGGCACCACGCTTGCCGAGCGCATGACCTCGCTTGTCACTGACCTCAACGTCGCCTCCAACAAGGGCCTGTCCGAGCGCTTCGACTCCACCATCGGTGCCGCAACCGTGCTCATGCCCTTTGGCGGCAAGACGCAGCTCACCCCGAGCTCGGCCATGGTTGCCAAGTTCCCCGTGGACGGCGAGACCACCACGGCGAGCGCTATGGCATGGGGCTTCAACCCCTACCTGATGGAGGCCGACCAGTTTGCGGGCGCCTACCTGTCCGTGGTTGAGTCCATCGCCAAGCTCGTGGCTGCCGGCTTTGAGCACAAGCGTGCCTATCTCTCCTTCCAGGAGTACTTCGAGCGTCTGCGCACCGAGGCCGAGCGCTGGGGCAAGCCCATGGCAGCCGTCCTGGGCGCCCTTATGGCCCAGGTCGATCTGGGTGCCGGTGCCATCGGCGGCAAGGACTCTATGAGCGGCTCGTTTGAGGACGAGGCCGGTGAGCTCAACGTTCCGCCGACCCTGATCAGCTTCGCTGTGGCCGTGGGCAAGGCCGCCCGTGCCGTCTCGCCCGAGTTCAAGGGTCTGACGCATCGCGTCGTGCGCATCGCCCCCGCCACCTATGGTGAGGACTACCGCCCCGACGCTCAGCAGCTGCTCGCCGCGTTTGACGCCGTCGAGGCGCTCACTGCTACCGGCAACGCCCTGGCCATCTCCACGCCCGGCTACGGCTGCGGCGCCGAGAGCCTCTTTAAGATGTGCGTCGGTAACCAGATCGGTATCGAGCTTGCCGAGGATGTAGACGTGGAGAGCCTCTTCACCCCGCTCTACGGCAGCTTTATTGTCGAGCTCGCCGAGGATGCCGAGCTGCCCGAGGTCGCCGACGGCGTTGTCGTCGAGCCCCTGGGCACCACCGTCGAGGGCTATGTCATCGACACCGGTTCCGAAGTCATCGAGCTCTCCGAGCTCCAGGAGGCCTGGGAGAGCGGCATCGAGGGCGTCTTCACCTACCGCAGCGCCGGCGAGACCCCCGAGGTCGAGACCATCGACTTCCGCGCCAAGGATATCCACGTGTACGGCGGCGCCAAGATCGCCCGCCCGCGCGTGATCATCCCCGTGTTCCCCGGCAACAACTGCGAGTACGACAGCGCCCGCGCCTTCCGTGCCGCCGGTGCCGAGGCCGACACCTTCGTGATCAACAACCTCACGCCCGAGGCCGTCGCCGAGAGCACCCACGAGCTTGCCCGCCGCATCCGTGCAAGCCAAATCGTTATGATCCCCGGCGGCTTCTCGGGCGGCGACGAGCCCGACGGCTCTGCCAAGTTCATCACGGCGTTCTTCCGCGCTCCCGAGGTCACCGAGGCAGTCCGCGACCTGCTCAAGGCCCGCGATGGCCTGATGCTGGGCATCTGCAACGGCTTCCAGGCCCTGATCAAGCTCGGCCTGGTGCCCTACGGCGACATCGTCGACGCCACGCCGGATGCACCCACGCTGACGTTCAACACCATCGGTCGCCACCAGAGCCGTCTGGTGCGTACCCGCATCTCGTCCAACTTGTCCCCGTGGCTGTCGCAGTGCAGCCTGGACGACCCCTACACCGTCGCCATCAGCCACGGCGAGGGCCGCTTTGTCGCCAATGACGAAGTGCTCGCCCAGCTGATCGCCAACGGCCAGGTCGCCACGCAGTACGTGGGCGAGAATGGCAAGCCCAGCATGGATCTCTCCGTCAACCCCAACGGCTCCGCACTCGCCATCGAGGGCATCACGAGCCCCGACGGCCGCGTCCTGGGCAAGATGGGCCATGCCGAGCGTCGCGGCGACAACCTGTACCGCAACGTGCCCGAGCATGTCCCCGGCGATAAGTTCATGCCGATCTTTGAGAGCGGCGTGGCCTACTTCGCTTAAACCTTTCCCATCGGGTACAATCCCCTCGGGTAACAACACCCGCCACCGACACATCCGGTGGCGGGTTCTTTTTTTGCTTCGCGCATGCAGGAAGGACATCATGGAAAGCCGCAAGCCGTATCTCGCCACCCTGCCCGGACTCATCCTGGGCTGTCTTGTTTGCTGTGCACTCTGGGGATCGGCCTTTCCCTGCATCAAGATCGGCTACGCACTCTTTGGTATCCCGGCGCACGATAGCGCCTCGCAGCTGCTCTTTGCGGGCTTGCGCTTCACGCTTGCCGGCGCCCTGGTTATCGTTGGGATGAGTGCGGCCCAACGCCGCCCCCTCATTCCGCAGGCTCGCGACATCAAGCCCATCTTTGTCTTGTCGCTCTTCCAGACTATCGGGCAGTACTTCTTTTTCTATCTGGGCCTCTCGCACGCCAGCGCCATGTCGAGCTCCATCATCGAGGCCAGCGCCAACTTCCTCGCAATCCTCTTTGCCGCCCTGGCATTTCACACCGAGAAGCTCAATACGGCCAAGGTACTTGGCTGTGCGCTGGGCTTTGCCGGCGTCGCGCTCGTCAACCTCTCGGGCGCAGATGGCACCTTTGGCTTCAGGCTCGATGGCGAGGGCTTTATCCTAGCCTCCACTGTCGCGGGTGCTCTTTCGACCTGCCTGATCGGCATCTTCTCGCGCAAGCACGACGGCGTCTTGCTTGCCGGGTGGCAGTTCTTGGTCGGCGGCCTGGTCCTCACCGCCATCGGCTTTTTGATGGGTGGCGCGCTCTCCCCCATAGCGATTGTCCCCGCCATCGTGCTCATCATCTACATGGCGCTTATCTCCGCGGTCGCCTACTCGCTGTGGTCGCGCCTGCTTGCCGTCAACCCCGTCAGCCGCGTCTCGGTCTTTGGATTTATGAACCCGGTCTTTGGCGTACTGCTGAGCGCACTGCTGCTTGGCGAGGGCGCCGGCACGAGCCCCGTTACTGTCATCGTTGCCCTGCTCTTGGTCTGCAGCGGCATCATCATCGTCAACAAACCCAAAAAGGCCTAGCGAGCTCACTTTTTTGAGAGGTTGTTCGCACACTTTAGCTTATTGGAGTACATCGGTGAGCTGAGGGCCGCCACGCACGCAAGCGTGCGCCCCTTTTTCTAGCGTATCTGAACGCCGGCTTTCTTTTTCTCGGCCTTGACGCGGTAGAGCTCCGCATCGGCAGCGCGAAGTAAGTCTTGCCAGGTATCAACATTATCGCCGACTCGCGCGTAACCGATGGACATCCGCAATGCATACGGCGCCTCGGCACGAGCGAGCTCGTCGTTAATCGCCGAACACAGGTCTATGATGTCCTGCTCCGCCGTCGCCTTTTGGAGCACCACGAACTCATCGCCGCCATAACGTGCGATAAAGCCGCCAGACGCCGAGCAGACTTCTTTGAGCGCAGCGGATATGACCTGAAGAGCGTGGTCGCCCTCCACATGCCCATAGCGATCGTTAATCTGCTTAAAGCCGTCGGCGTCCATCATAAGCAGATATACATCTTCGGCCTGATCCACATTTGAGAAGAGCGACAGCATATAGGTCTCAAAACGGTTGCGATTGTTAAGTCCAGTCAACGGGTCGGTCGAGATGAGCTGCTCCTGGTAGATGATGTAGAGCAGCAACATGCTAATCATTATGCCGACACAAAGGCCGGGCACCGAGTATACGACCTGAAAGGTACCGCCCACCAGGGCCGGAATGGCGAAAAATGCCAAGGTTCGATAGATGGCCTTCGTCTGCAGGCTCTCGACCCTGCGAGATTGCACAAACGCATGCAGGGACGTATGTATAACGTAACAGTAGCTGACGATGGGCTGGATCATATAGGCAAAGCCGCGACGATATACGCCCTGCGCATCGATATAGAACAGGGCATGCGTCCAGTAGCTCGAAAACGCCAGTACGACTACCAGCGCCGCAGGCAGCGTTACAAGCGCCACTCTAGAGCGCGCGGTCAAAAGGCGAGAACCCTGCACCGTCTCGGAATAGATAAACCAAATAAGGCACGCGGCGGCAAAGAGCGAAAACGAAACCGCGTTGGAAATCCAGTTGGCAGCAATGCCCAGCGTGCCGCCCACACCGTCCGAAAGCGTCCAGATTATATCGAATAACATGTACGCGGCAGAGGTGTAGCCGAGCGTACTAAACAATAACTGCTGGGTACTCGAGAACAAGGAGTGGCGACTTCGCGCGGCAAGCCCGATAAGAACAATCATGCATAGCAGGAATATCTCGATCTTGAGTGCCTTAACCACTAGACGCCATCCCTTCAATATCCAAGTGGTCAGAATCGCCCGATTCGTGCCTGGGCAATAAACACCCCTACTCCGCAGGGGTATAGGGAATAATAGCAGAGCGCCCGAACGTCACTGCAAGACAGCTCTCGTTCGGGCGCCCATACGGCGCGAATTGCACACGCCGGCTTGATTGACTCGCGTCGACGATTACTCGCCGTCGATGTCGGTCGCGACGGCCTCCTCAATAGCCTCGACGCCTTCGACCGACAGATCCTCTTCGCCGTGGCAGAACTTCTTATCGACCCAGCCGGTCAGAATCGGGGCCATGATGGCCGTGATGATGACGGCGGTGGCGATCTGCGCATACGCGGTGGGCGCAAGCTCGGCATAGCGCGGCGCGACCTCAGCAAGAGCAACCGGCGTGGTCATAGCCGTGCCGGCGATGGTGGAGCAAGCAACGGCGGCCTTGCCGTTGCCGCCGCACAAGCGCTCGAAGGCAAAGGTGATGGGGCCAACGATAAAGAGGGTGATGAGGCCCAACAGAATGCCGGAAATACCGCCGGTGATAAAGCTCGACAGGCTCATGGACGCACCGAGCTGAAATCCGATGACGGCAATCGCGGGATTGGCACCGGGAACCAGCAGGTTCTTGATAAACGGGAACAGGTTGCCCAGAACCATGCCAATAACGAGTGGCAAGATGGAGCCGATAATGGTGCCAATGGGAATGTTGGCGAGGCCGGAAACACCGAGGATGATCATCGTGACGGCGGGGCCAGCCGTAAAGAACAGGATACCGACGGCGCCCTGCTCGGACTCATCGCCGAACTCGCCCATGATGCCCGTATAGAGCGCCATGTTGCAAAACGTGATGCCGCCGATGATAGACACGGAGCTCAGACCCAGGAAGTTGTCGTTAAAGAAATATGCCACGCCCAGGCCGAGAGCCGCTGCGACGACCAGCTTGGGGATCAGCACGACGATACCGGTCTTGATGGCACCCGGCGTGGACTTAAAGCTGATGCCGGCGCCCACAAACAGCAGGATCGCGGCGACAATGGTATTGGAGCCACCGCGGCAGGCAGCCGTAAAGAATCCGCCGATCTCAAAAACCTGCGGGCAGAAGGTGTTGAGCAAAAGACCGACGATCATCGGATAAATCATGATGTCGCCCGGGATGCGCGGGACCTTGAATTTCTTTTGCTCGTTGGTGGTTGCTTCCTGTGCCATGAAACCCCCATTTCCGCTGACGGGATACAAAAGCCCACGTCACGCTTTGCTACAGTAAAGTTTGACCATGGTACCAGAAGAAATAGACCAGCTCGGTGAAAAACTCGACAAGTTGGGATGGAACGAGATTCGGCGCCCGCGACGCCACCCCTATATAAGGCTCAAGACAATATAGAGTACGATGCCCGAGACGCAGCACCACAGCATCGATTTTGTCTTGACCGCCACGACCACGACGCCGGCGGCCGCAATCCAGGGAACCAAGGCAGGCCAGAGCCCCGCGTCGAACGCGCCGGGACTCACCAAGTCGTTGGCGACCAGCGCGGCAAAGGCAGCGGGCGGGATATAGCCCAGGGCCTCGGTAATACGGGGCGACAGGGTCCGCCCGCGCAAGGCGAACGCCGGCGCGATGCGAAAGAACGCGATAGCAGCCCACGACGACAGCCACAGAACCAAGAACTCGTTAACGGGCATCGCGGGCACCTCTTCCGTCAAATACAGCATCGCACGCCAGCGCAATGGCAATGCCGACCACGACGCTTGCCGGCACGGTAATATTCATGAGGCCCAAGAACTTGCATACGGCGACGGACACCGCGCCCGAAACCGCCGCGACAACGTTGCCGCGCGACAACCGCTGCGAAAAGAGTAGACAGATAAAGAGCGACGTGCAGACGAAACTCGCAATAGCGGTGGGAACATCGACAACGGCGCCGACGATGGCGCCCGTCGTACACGATACGCCCCATGTTGCGATAAGGATCACGTTGAGCACAAAGGACTCGCGCGGGCCCCAATCCTCCCCTTCAACCAACTTGTCAAGCGAGATGCCATATGCCTCCTCGGTAAGTGTCGCGGCAACAGCCAGCGTCTGACGCTTCGAGGCGCCCGCCAGATGGGGTGCGATCGATGCCGAGTAAAGCGCAAAGCGCGAGGAGATGGCGGCGACGCTCGCGACGATCGATGCTGCAGGCACGCCCGCCAGCCACAGGTTGCAGATCATAAACTGGCCGCTGCCCGTCACAAACGTGCTGCTCAGAGCAAAGACCATCCAGGGCTCCATTCCCGTCTGCCCCATGATCATTCCGCACGGCGCGCCTATTGCAACATAGGTAAGCATCACTGGCCAGACGATTTTAAAGATCCTAAGGACCATGCCACTCCCATTCTGGTAAGTCGTCTGCAGCGCGCCTTGCAACGCAGCAGAAATATCAACCGGTGGCAATAAAGTTCACCTACAATTGCCACCGGATCGAAAG
>CAKXKM010000008.1:14073-18839 GCA_934876235.1 Collinsella sp. AF02-46-1
ACACAACTTTTTAGGAAGTCATTATGACAGTTATCGATCGAGACCGGGCGCGCGCGGCCTTCAAAAGCTACACCGATGCCTACGACGCCACCAACCCACGCATCGCGCTCAAAATCGAGCATACGTACCACGTGGCCGAGGCATGCGATGCCGTAGCGCGCGAGCAGGGCTGGTCGTCAGAAGATATTGACCTGGCATGGCTTTGCGGCCTGCTACACGATATGGGCCGCTTTGAGCAGTTGCGGCGCTGGGACACCTTTAAGGACGCCGAGAGCATGAGCCATGCAGCGCTGGGCATCGAGGTCCTCTTTGGCGAGAATCCCGCCGATGCACCCGCCGTAACGAGCATCCGCGACTTTATCGATGACCCGGCAGAGGACGAACTGATCCGCGCGAGCATCGCCCACCACAGTGATTTTCGCCTGCCCACGGAACTCGACACCCGTACACGGAGCTTCTGCGAGATCGTGCGCGATGGCGACAAGATTGACATTATGCGCACCATCGCCGACAGCACCGTCGACACCATCCTCAAGGTGGATGAGGACACGTTTCTCGCCAGCCACTTCTCGACACCGGCGCTTACCGCCTTTGACGAGCATCGCTGCGTCGCGCGTGACGAGCGCAACGAGCCGGCGGACTACCTGGTGGGGCTCATCTGCTTTATGTTTGAGCTCGTCCATCCGGCAAGCCGTGCACTGGCGCGCGAGCAAGGCGATATCTATCGCCTGCTCGACGCGCCCTTTGGCATTACGCGACCCTTTACCGACCCCGCCGCGCAGGCAACCTGGAGCCGCCTTAAGGACGAGCTGCGCCGCTGGCTGGCAAGCGCTTAGCACTCGAGCTGAGCCAGCAGTTCCTCAACGATCTCAACGGCATCGCCGACGACCTTGTACTGGGCGGCACCGAAGATGGGGGCATCCGGGTCCTCATTGATGGCAACAATGCACTCCGCCCCACCGATGCCGGCGAGATGCTGGATAGCACCCGAGACACCGATGCTCACGAGGAGCTTGGGCGAGACCGATACACCCGTCTGGCCAATTTGGTGGCGATACTCCAACCAGCCTGCCTCCACAATGGGACGCGTGCAACCAAGCTCGGCACCCAGGGCATCGGCAAGCTTTCGCATCAGCGGTAGGTTTTTCTTCGAGCCAATGCCGCGGCCCACCACGACCAGACGCTCGGCATCGGCAATTGAGGCCTGTTGTCCCCACTCCTCGGCGGGAATCGAGATCTCGACGCGGGCCTTAACGTCATCCGCAAGCACTACCTGGGTAATCGTGCCGGAGCGGCTATAGTCAAACTCGGGCGCCTTAAAGATACCGGGGCGCACCGTTGCCATCTGAGGACGGTGGTTAGGACAGATAATGGTGGCCATCAGGTTGCCGCCAAACGCCGGGCGCGTCTGCTGCAGCAGACCCGTCTCCGTATCCATCGAAAGCACCGTGCAATCGGCCGTAAGGCCCGTCTGCAAGCGCACGGCCACACCGGGCGCCAGCTCGCGACCAAAGGCGGTCGCGCCGTACAGAATTGCCTCGGGCTTGCGCTCGGCTACCAAATCGCAGATCAGCCGGGCGTAGACCTCCGCATCGTTCTGGCACAGGCGCTCGTCGCGACAGACTAGGACCTCGTCCGCACCGGCACAAACCAGGTGTTCGAGGTCCCCGAGCGAGCCCTCGGGGCTCATGCCGACCAGTGCCACCAGACGGCGGCCGCGGGCATCGGCAAGCTCGCGCCCCTTGCCCATGAGCTCGAAGGCCACGGATGCCACGGCATCGTGCTCGTCAGTTTGTACGAAGACCCAAATGTCTCGATATGCGTCAAGGTCTACCGCGCCGGCGGCCTCGTCGCGCTCGATCGAGATGGCGTTGACGGGGCAGGCGTCGACGCACCCGCCACACAGGATACAGCCGTCGGTTACGTGGGCACATCGGCTGGGTCGTTCGCCTTCCACTATGATGCCGCCCGAGGCACAGGCGCGAACGCAGCGACCGCAGCCGACACAGGCTTCGCTATCGATAATCAGTCCGCTCATCTATGCCATCCCCTCGATAATCTTGGCAAGCTTTGCCGCCTGCTCGGACGCCGTCCCCTCAACGGCCTCGCACGTTTGGTCACGGTCGGGCACAAACGAGCGCACGACCTGTGTCGGCGACCCAGCAAGACCGCAACGCGCGGGGTCGGCGTTCACGTCGGCGGCACTGACCACGCGCACGTCCGCCTCCTCCGCCGCGCGAATACCGGCAATACTCGGCATACGCAACTGGCCAATCTCCTTGGCGGTCGTCATCGCACACGGCATCTCCAGGTACACCGTCTCCTCGCCGGCATCGCAGCCGTGAACGAGCGCCAGCGAGCCACATGTCGTAAATCCCGCGCTCTGCACACGACTCACGTCGGTCACGCAGGGGATCCCAAAGGCGCCGGCCAGCTCGGGGCCGATCTGGGCCGTATCGCCGTCCACTGCCATCTTGCCGCAGATGAGCAGGTCAAAGTCCTCATCGAGTGCCTCGATGCCGCATTTGAGGGCATAGGTGGTGGCTAGGGTATCGGCGCCCGCAAAGGCTCGGTCGGTCAGCAGCAGCGCATCGTCGGCACCGCGGGCGATGCAGTCGCGCAGCAGCGATTCGGTCGCGGGGATGCCCATCGACACCACCGTCACACGCACGTCCATGCCAAAGCCGATAAAGTCGTCCTTCAGCGCTAGCGCACATTCGAGGGCACTTGCATCGAAGGGATTAATGACCGCCTGCTTGCCATCACGCACGATAGTATTGGTCTTGGGGTCCATCTTGACCTCGGTGCTTCCGGGCACCGCCTTGACGCACACCACCATATGGAAATCACTCATCTTCACGCGCCCCTTTCTGGACGAGTTCATCCAAGAGCTTCTCCGTAAACAGGTTGCCGCGACCCAGCTGGCCGGCAGGATCGAGCTGGAGTTTGAGACGCGCCGACTCGACCATGGCCTCGTGGCCGTACATCGTCTCCAAGAAGCCCGCCTTGATCTTGCCGACGCCGTGTTCGGCAGAAACGGCACCGCCCATGGCCGTGACCTCGGAAGCCCACTGGGCAAAGAGTTCTCCACCACGACGGTAGTCTTGCGCATCGCGCGGCAGGATGTTCACATGCAGATGGTTGTTCCCGATGTGTCCCCAGGCAGCAGACTCAAGCCCGCTTTCGGCCAGCGTGCGGCGATAGAGGGCCATGACATCGGCAAGGCATGCATTGGGCACCGACATGTCCGAGCCCAACTTAGTGATAGTGGGATCCGTGCGGCGGCGCTCGTCGATAAGCATGTTGACGCTCTCAGGCACCGCGTGGCGGAAGAACCGCTGGCACTCGCGATCGACTTCGGTGCGGGCGACCCATGTCGCATCGTCGCGGCCGCCCGCAAGCTCCAGCACCCATCCCAGGTGGTACAGCTCCTCGGTCGCCTGCGCCTCGTCGTCGCAGTCGAGCTCCACGTAGACACAGACCTTTGCCTCGTCGTCGAGCGCCGGCAGCGAGGCAAACGCCGTCGACTGCTCGCGCTGGCGACGTAGAATATCCAGGGCGCCAGCATCGAAGTACTCGATGGCAGCCGCATGGGACAGGACAGGGCGCACGGAATCGGTAAAGGACACCGCCTTGTCCTCGCTATCGAAAAAGCAACTCACACCCCATACGACCGAAGGTGCCGCCTGCAGGGCGATCTCGAGCTCGGTAATGACGCCGAGCGTGCCGCACGCGCCGATAAAGAGGTCGATGGCGTCCATTTCGTCCGCAACGAAATAGCCTGAGGCATTTTTTGTCTCGGGCATGGTATAGCCGGGAAGATCGAGCTCGAGCGTACGGCCCGCTGCCGTCACGAGCGACAGGTGGCGGCCCTGGGCAAAAGCCTCGCCGCGCTGAAGCTCAAGCAAATCGCCATCAGCCAGTGCGACGTGGAGTCCCGTGATATGTGGGCGCATGGGACCGTAGGCGTAGCTGCGGGCACCAGAGGCGTTACATGCCGCCATGCCGCCCAGACAGGCAGACGCCTCGGTGGGATCGGTGGGAAAGAACTGCTCGGGGGCCTCTTGGAACTCCTCGTAGGCCTCAAGCGATGCCTGGTCCCAACCAGCAGTCGGCAGCACCTTCTTGCTCAGCTGCTTGCGCAGCTCCGAGAGCACAACGCCCGGCTCCACGCGCAGCAGAAATTGGCCTTGTTCATCGCGGCGAAGGCCCAAGTAGCGATTCATACGGGAAGTATTGAGGATATGCCCGCCGTGGGGCACGGCACCGGCAGCAAGGCCGGTTCGGGCGCCCTGAACCGTTACCGGGACACGCTCGGCATGGAGCTTTTCCAAAATGGCACGGACCTCGTCTTCCGTTGTCGGAAACGAGATGCTCGAGGCCTCGCCCGATGCGCGAGACTCATCGCGACCATACTCTTCGAACTCGTCGGTGAAGGGTTTGATGGTTGCAGACACGCGAACTCCCCCTTTAGCTAACTACAGTGTTTGCAGGGAGATGTTACCGCATCGTTTCGTCGACGTGTTCGAGACCATCTCCATAATTGGCGTTTTTTACGTTCGTGCAATTCGGCGAACGGCAAGGCTTCCTCGGCAGACGATGCTTTTGACACATATCGCCCCGCCGTCGCCGACCGCTCGATTGTCGCTCGAAAAAAGTTGAAGTAATTTTTCCCACCTTTTACCTGTGGAGATGTCAATCCGTCAAGCATTTGGTCAGAAATTGGTCAAGTAGCGGCTGATACGGTCGGCATCGACAGCCAAAAC
>CAKXKM010000008.1:18849-40780 GCA_934876235.1 Collinsella sp. AF02-46-1
GAAGCAGGGAGGTTCCCATGGCATATTACTGGCCCCAGTACGGCGTCGCCATCGAGGTCGACGACGATCCCTATCTCCTGCCTTTCGACGAAGAGGCGTTCCCCGATACGGCGGTCTACCACGTCACCACCGATGTTATCTGCGACCCCGAGTCGTTCTCGGCGCTCGCCCACCACATCGCGCGTATCCACGACATCGAGCTCCCTCACGACTTTGACGAGCTCATCTACTCGCGCCGCCTGATGCTTCACATGCTCTTTGGAGCGGACCCGTCCACGTTCGCACGTGTCTACACCACCAAGGACGCCGCATGAGTGCGAAGAAGCCGCCCCGCCTTGCAGGACTGGGGCGTCGCAAGAAACTCGTCGTTGTCTGCCTGGCTATCGTCTGCGCCCTCATCGCCGTAGGGCTATACGCCTGGCAGTCGCAGCCCGTGCCCGAAGCGGGCGCCTCAGTCACGACGGCAGAGGGTAAATCGCGACAAGAAATCCAAGATGAGCTCGATGCCATCGTCCGCGACAACATGATGACGATTTCGGTCGCGCCGGTCGCTCAGCTACAGGAGGACGGCAAGCTACGCGTCAACGTGCAAAACGTCCAAGACAATAAATTTCCCCAGCGATTCCGCGTCATCCAAAACGACGAGACCATGTACGAATCCGGTGTGGTCGAGACCGGCAAGACAATCGAGACGTGCCCCGCCGGCGACATCAAAGAAGGCGAGGCGTACATCGAGATCCAGGCACTCGATGCCAAGACCCTCGACAGCCACGGCAATCCGACACGTGTCAAGGTACGGGTTGAGCAAACCGAGAACTAGCTTTTTCAGCCGACGCGGCACCGCACGCAATTCACCAGCATTCGTCCAATCATCGCGGGGACGGCCCGCGGCGAATAGAAAGGAACGACCATGGACATCACCAGGAACATGAACGGAGCCAGAGCGCTCGTCGTGGGCGCAGGGCTCGCGCTCGCGCTCGCAATGGGCGCCGCCCCGACGCCAGCTCTGGCAGCCGGGCGCGTTGGAACCACAAAGGTAATGGTCAGGACCGAGATCGACAACGTAGAGTTCAAAGTTCCGACGGTTATTCCCTTCGTCGCCAAGGCCGACGGCACGCTTCAGGGCCCCTCAGAAGACGCGACCACCATCGACAATCATTCGGCCTACGGCATCCATGTCACCAACATGAAGATCGACGCCATGAACACCTGGACCATTGCCGCCGACGCCAAGGCCGGAACCGCGCAGAATTCCATCGACTTTAAGGTCGGCCCCAACGGCGCACTCCAGAACGCCAGCGCCGCAATGCAGGAGACGGGCCTCGATCTTTCCAAGAATGCAGCCTTCGACATGGGCTACCAGGGCATTGCCGGCGGCACGGACAAAATTAAGCTCAAGACAAGCGGAAACGTCGCCCGCGTCACGCGCGACATCTTCCGCGTAACCGGCGAAGGCGATCAGGTTGCAACGATCACCTGGACGGTCGAGCCCGGTGCGCACACGGCATAAGGCTATCGCCCTGGCCGCCACCGTCAGCATCCTAGCGTTTGGGCCAGCCATGGCCTTTGCCCAGCAAGAACAGGCACAGGCCGCCACGCAAGTGACGGTCGATCTCTCGGAACTCGACCGCGGCGACCGCGAGGAACCGTTGGCGCAGACAGGCGACAGACGATGGCTCTTGGCAGCAGGCGCCACGGCAGCAGGCGCGGGGACCGCCGGCCTCGGTCTGCACATCAAACACAGCCAGAAACAAAACACGGATAGGCCGCACTAAATTAGCTAAGGAGACCCCATGGCATCGAAGAACCTTTTGCCCGTCGTCGCACTCTGCGGCGCGCTCGCAACCGGAACGCCTGTCGCCGCTTGGGCGACTCCCGTCATGGCAGACTCCTTACCAGCAGCCCTAAGCTCCGCACCAAATCCGTCGAGCGCCATTGCGTGTAAGCGTTTTTCGATTGCACAGGCCGCAATCTCAACCTCGGGATGCCTTCGTCGTAATACGGACGGCTCGATAGTCGTGGATATCAATCGTTCGAACAAGGTAAACGGCTCCCAGGCGGGGTGCGCCGTCTGCACGTGGCGCTCGGTTGTGCTCGATGCAGATGGCGATCCATGCAATTTAGAGCTGCGCATCGACATCGCTTCGGTCGATGACTCGGCGAACGGAGCGAAGGTCGCCTTTGACGGTGCGTTTTTCGAGAAAGGAGGCGGTATATGTCTGGGCTGCGCCGCCGCGAATGCAGACGACACGCAGCCCACCCTCTCATTCACGGCATCGTTGCGGCTGGCCAAAGCCGGCACCGATGCCATCGCGGCGGGAGAAACGTCCCTGCTGTTCTACGCCGCCAGCACCAAAGATACAGACGCTCATTTCGAGAAGCCAGCCGGATCACTCAGCCTTACACGAGGGATAGAGGCAGGCCCTATTGAAATCGATGCCCACGCGCAAAGCAGGCAACGCATTCTTGCCGACCCGGCGCTTCTCGAAATGGAGTGGAACGGATCCGGAGCCATCGGAATTCTCCCCTCCGCGCTTGACGCCAAGACGCTCCCCTCAAACGACGAACCCATCAACGCAACCATACAAGAAGAGAGCGCGGACAAGGAAGCGGGTGCGGGCGACACGTCATCGCCGACAAACAGCGTCCCAGCTTCTTTCGAAGCACCGAATGAGCCCGCTACCGATCAAAACGATCCCGAGCTCGCGGACAGTCTGGGGCTTGCTGATCCTCAGGAGATCGATGAAGGTAACTGCTGCGTGTTTGCCGCGCTCGACCACACGGAGGTCATCGACGCTGCAAGCATCGAAGTTGCCGCCGCCAATCAGCCCGTCCGCAAGTCGGCCATCATCGCATTTCCCGAATCCATCGAAGTCGTCTTTTTGCCATCAGGCGAGGTCGTGGCCCCAACACTGCTCACCTTGTTGGGCGCCAAGAATACTCGAAACGAAATTAAAAAGGTCACGGTTGTCGACCCTGCAACCACCGCTAAACTGCGTCTATACGCCGTTGCCCCAGACGGAAGCAAGACCCTGGAATTCGATGGCGACACACTTCTAGCCTGGCGACGTCTGGACATTATGCAAGACGTCTCGTATCAGATCGAACTCGAAGGGTTTGATCGTGCCCGCGATGCCAATATCATCGCCGCGGCTATTGAATCCCCACAGCGGCTTATGACACTGCGCTTTGACTACTATCCCTATGTCCCGACAACCACCTGAGGCTTAAATGCTGCGCATCATTCCTAATACCACTTATATAACGTATTAGATGAGTTGCGATGTGCCTCGCATTTCATTCTGCTACGATTGCCACGTTGGCATCAATACAGGAGGGCTCATGCCGGGCTTGGGAACAATCATCAACGTTGCGCTTTTAGTTGCGGGCGGTCTTTTGGGATTAGCGGGCGGCCGCTTCATTACACCGCGCATCCAAGACACGCTCATGAAAGCATCGGGGCTGTGCGTCCTGTTTATCGGCCTGGGCGGCACCATGCAAAAGATGCTCATCATCGATGGAAAGGCGCTAGCGACCACCGGTACCACCATGCTCATCGTCTCATTTGCGCTCGGCTCGCTCATCGGCGAGGCCGTCAACTTGGAAGCCGCCATCGAGAACCTTGGCGAATGGCTCAAGCGCAAGACTGGCAGTGAGGGCGATAACGAGTTCACCAACGCTTTTGTCTCGACTTCACTCACCGTGTGCATTGGCGCCATGGCCATTGTGGGATCGATCCAGGACGGTCTGCTCGGCGACTGGTCAACGCTTGCCCTCAAGGGCGCACTGGACTGCATCATCGTCTGCACCATGACGGCCTCGCTTGGCCGCGGCTGCATCTTCTCGGCCCTGCCCGTCGCCGTGTTCCAGGGGACGATCACGTTGTTTGCCGGCGCGCTCTCCCCCATCATGACCACAGCTGCCCTCAACAGCCTTTCGCTCGTAGGTTCCATGCTCATCTTCTGTGTCGGCGTCAACCTCATCCGTCCTCAGACCTTCCGCACGGCCAATATGCTTCCCTCCGTCGTCATCGCCGTCATCTACGCCCTCCTGTTCTAAATCTATCAACGCAGCGGCATCTCGAACATCTGTTTGATGCTGTGCTATGATATGAGGTCACCGTAGCTGTGTTCGAGAGGAGGAGCGGTGGCCGACCAGGACATCAAGATGCTCATCGAGCGCATCATGGCCGAGGCCCGGACCCATCAGTCCGCCCGCTTCTCAAACGAAACCTACGCAGACGAGCCGATTCTCAAAACCGGCCGACAGATGCAGAATTTCCTCCCCGACCAGTACCGTAAAATGCGCGAGATATCGCGCTGGCAGGATGACCCCAAGGGCGGTGCGGGCCGCTGGCTTTCGGAAGCCGAGCTTTTTTACCGCCAGGGCCTGCTGATGGCCGACTTTGAGGACGACTGTCCCTACAACGGCACCTTTAAGTCGTACTTTCCCACCTACAACGCCATGAGCGACCGGCAGCTGCGCGGCTACTTTACCTGGCGTGCCCAAGTGCGCCGCGGAACCGTCGAGGAAACGTCTACGTCCTTTGCCTTTCTGTATCTCTATGAGCTGATCTGCGGCATTGGCGTAGATGATCCACTCGATGGTTTTAACAAGATCAGGGCTTTTTGGGATGTCTATCGCGCCTTCGAGCCCGGCATCGACCGGTTTGCGCGCGTGTGGCTGCAAGATTACGCCGTGTTCCACGGGCTCGACCCCAAGCTGCTTCGCGACTCTAAAACCGTCATGTTCGATAACGCCCTTATCGAACTGCGGCGCGCGGCACGAGACCTTGTACCGGCACCGTCCGGCCAGACCCCTAAGCGTCGCAAAACCTCCGAGCCCACGCTCCCCCTTCCGCCCGATGAGGTGCGCGAGGAGCGACTCATGGCCGCCATCAATGCCCTCTCCACGTACAACCTAAGTAACTCGCGGCTCGACCGCAGCCACCACCGCGATCTGCGCCACGTGGCGTGCGCCGCGTATGTCCGCATGGCGCGCTACTATGACACGCACCGAAAGACCAGCATCGTGGCGAGTTTATTTGGGGAGGAGACGGCCATGCCCTACACCATGTTTGCGTCGGCCGTATTCTTTGCGCCCGAGCGCCACGAGGACTGCGAATATCGCCTGGACCCCATTCACGTCTACCGCTGCCAAAACGGGTTTTGGGAATGCATGCGCATTCACGGCAGCAGACAAAAAAGTAGCAAGCTCGGTGAGATGATGCGCGCCTGCGACCAGCGTCTACGCCTGGCCCTGGACCCCGCCCATCCCCTTAAGGAAGAGAAGGTCCCCAAATATCTGGCCAAGATTATCGATGACGAGATTGTGGCATGGCTTTCGTGGGACGCCGCACACCAGCCCGTCAAGATCGATATCGATCTGAGTCAGCTGGGGTACATTCGGAGCGCCGCCGCGCAAACGCGCGAGGCGCTTTTGATCGACGAGGAGCGCGAGGACGGCCCGCTTGCGGATGCCGAGGTGGCAGTTGCCGAACGACCGGAAGCCGAGCCCGTGGCCGACACGATCGCCGAACCAGTCGCGACGACCATGCAGCAGGACGAGGCTAGCGAGCCGACCATCTCCACCGAGCAGTTTGGCGTCGTAGCCCCGCTCCTCGCGCCAACGCCCGCGCCCGCCGACACCGCGTCCGCACTCGATCCCGCCGCAGACGCCTATCTTCGAGCACTACTCGAGCAAAACGCAGCACAGACGGCATCGGCGGTGGAACAGTCGGGCAAGAGTGAGGACATGCTCGTCGATAGCATCAACGAAGCGCTCTTTGACCTGGTGGGCGACACCGTTATTGAATTTGGATCAGCAGGACCGCAAATTATCGAGGACTACGAAGCAGACGTGAGAGGATACTTAGACCATGAGTGATACCGCATCCGCAGCACCCCGTGTGCCCAAGCGCGTCGCCGCCGTCATTCTCAACTCGCTCAAGGGCGGCGTTGTCCCGCGCATTGGCCTTCCCTACATCACCGTAGGACGCGAGGTCGAGATCCGCGCCCTGCTCACCGACCTGAGTCTCATCGCCGACGGCGGCGCAAGCTTCCGTTTCCTAGTCGGTCGCTACGGCGCCGGCAAGAGCTTTTTGCTCCAGACCATCCGAACGCATGCCATGGGCGAGGGCTTCGTGGTCGCCGATGCCGACCTTTCCCCCGAGCGCCGCCTACAGGGCGGCCAGGGCCAGGGCCTCGCCACCTATCGCGAGCTCATCCGCAACATATCGACCAAGACGCGCCCCGAGGGCGGCGCGCTCAACCTTATCCTGGACCGCTGGGTCGCCTCGTGTGCCGAGGCCGACGAGTCTGCCGTCAATGCCCAACTGGCCCCGCTCGAGGAGATGGTCCACGGCTTTGACTTTGCCCGCATGCTCCGCCGTTATCGCACGGCCGTCTCGGAGGGTGACGAAGAAGCTATGAGTCGCGTGACCAAATGGATTCGCGGCGAGTACCGCACCAAGAGCGAGGCACGCGCCGAGCTGGGCTCCTCGACCATCATCAGCGACGACGACTGGTACGACTACGTTAAGCTCATTGCGCGCTTTTTGGTCTGCAGCGGCTACAAGGGCATGCTGGTGCTCATCGACGAGCTCGTGAATCTGTACAAGATTCCCAACGCGATCACGCGACAGTACAACTACGAGAAAATCCTAACGATGTACAACGACACGCTCCAGGGCAAAGCGCAGTACCTGGGCGTGATCATGGGCGGCACGCCAACCTCCATCGAAGACCGTCGCCGCGGCGTGTTCTCCTACGAGGCCCTGCGCAGCCGACTCGCTCAGGGTCGTTTTGCGCGCGATGATCTCAAAGACATGCTCGCGCCCATCATCCGTCTGCAGCCGCTCACCTACGAGGAGCTGCTGGTGCTCATCGAAAAGCTCATGCAAATTCACGCCGGCTACTTTGGCTGGACGCCCACGCTTACCGAGAACGACTTGGTTGACTTCCTCAAGATCGAGTTCGGTCGTGTGGGAGCCGACACGCATCTGACGCCCCGCGAGGTCATCCGCGACTTTATCGAGCTGCTCGACATCCTGTGTCAGAACCCCGACGCCAACGTGGCCGAGTTACTGCAAAGCGTCGGCGGCGACGCGATGGCGCCGGCAGCCGCAACAGGCGACACCGGCACCGCAGGCGGCAACCGCAACTTCGCCGAGTTCACCATCTAACCTACCAAAAAGGGACAGGTTTATTTTGGCAGGTTTTATCTGGGCAAACGCCGATGTTGCAAGATATCGAGCCGTTGCCCGTTGTGTTGATCAGCCCGTTGTTGAGAGGAGGTCCCATGAACGCCTTTGACCGATATGCCCCGTTTATCCAAGACTTCATCTACTCCCACGATTGGGAGAGTCTGCGCTCTATCCAGGTTGCGGCGGCAGACGCCATCTTTAACACGCAGGACAACGTACTCCTGACGGCATCCACGGCTTCCGGCAAAACCGAGGCGGCCTTCTTTCCCATCCTGACCGAGTTTTGGGAGAACCCGCCCGCGAGCGTGGGCGCCCTCTACATTGGTCCCCTCAAAGCACTCATCAACGACCAGTTCGTTCGCCTCAACGACCTCTGCGAAGAGGCCGATATCCCTGTCTGGCACTGGCATGGCGACGTCTCGCAATCGCACAAGGCTAAGCTCATCAAAAAACCGAGCGGCATCTTGCAGATTACGCCCGAGTCGCTCGAGGCGCTCCTGATCCATAAGCACATGGCGATCCCGCGCATGTTTTGCGACCTGCGCTATGTGGTCATCGACGAGGTCCATTCGCTCATGCGCGGCGACCGTGGCGGGCAGACGCTCTGCCTTATTGAGCGCCTTTCGCGCATGGCGGGCGTACAGCCCCGCCGTATTGGCCTTTCGGCCACCATCGGCGACCCCGAGCGCACGGGCGCTTTTCTCTCGCAGGGAACGGGACGTGACTGCGTTATCCCCCGTTTTGAGGAACCGCGCCGCGTATGGCGCATCTCCATGGAGCACTTCTACAACTCGGGCCCCCAGGCACAGCAGCGAGGATTCGAGAGCGCAGGTCCCCAAGAGGCCGAGGTGCTTGCGTGCGAGCGCATCGAGGCGGCGACGCCCACGGCACTACCCACCGGCACCCAGGACAGACGTCACAGCGGACAACTCACGCAGGAGGAGCGCCGCCAGCGTCGCGAACAGGCACAGGACAAGGCTACTTCCAGGGATCGCCGCGCTTCCTCGGCCCCCGAGGGCGAAGTCGACATCCCACGGGCAACCGAACAGGCACTTCTCAACCCCACCGACACCGCGCCCGAAAACGCCGACCCCGGCATGGGCTACATCTTTGAACATACGCGCGGCCGCAAGTGCCTGGTCTTTGCCAACTCGCGCGAGGAGGCAGAGGCCGTATGCTCCATGCTGCGCAGCTACTGCGAGAGCCGACACGAGCCCGACCGCTTTCTCATCCACCACGGCAATCTTTCGGCATCGCTACGCGAGACGGCAGAAGAGCTCATGCGCGATGAGGAACAGGCGCAGACAACCGTCACCACCTCCACGCTGGAGCTCGGCATTGATATCGGTCGCCTGGAGCGCGCGTTCCAGATCGATGCACCGTTTACCGTCAGCTCCTTTTTGCAGCGCATGGGACGCACGGGACGCCGCGATCTTCCGCCCGAGATGTGGTTTGTCATGCGCGAGGAGGAACCCGAGCCGCGCACGATGATGCCCGAGACCATTCCGTGGAAGCTCCTCCAGGGCATCGCGCTCGTACAACTCTATCGCGAGGAAAAGTGGGTCGAGCCGCCCGAGCTCGATCGACTCCCCTACAGTTTGCTCTATCACCAGACCATGTCGACGCTCGCCAGCACCGGCGAGCTCACACCGGCCGAGCTTGCTCAGCGCGTGCTCACGCTCAGCTATTTCCACCGCGTCTCGGCCGATGACTATCGCGTACTGCTGCGCCACCTCATCAAGATCGACCACATCCAGGTCACCGAGGGCGGTGGGCTCATCGTGGGCCTCGCTGGCGAGCGCATCATCAACAACTTTAAGTTCTACGCCGTGTTCCAGGAAAACGAGGAGTTTACCGTTCGCAGCGAATCGGCCGAGCTGGGCACGATCGTCAATCCCCCACCGCCCGGTGAGCGCATCGCCATCGCCGGACACTGCTGGATTGTCGAGGAAGTGGACTGGAAGCGTCATACCGTCTTTGCCACGCAGGTCAAGGGCCGTGTGCCGGCCTACTTTGGCGACTGTCCCGGCGATATCAATACACACGTACTCGAGCGCATGCGCAAGGCGCTCAACGAGCACGCGGCATATCCGTACCTCATGGGCAACGCACGGGCACGCCTTGCACAGGCTCGTCATACCGCCGAGATTTCGGGCGCGGGAACTAAACCGCTCATTAACCTGGGCGGCGACACCTGGGTGCTCTTCCCCTGGTTGGGAAGCTACGCCTTTTTGGCGCTCGAGCGCATGCTCAAGATTAAATGCGCCGCGGAGCTGGACCTTCGCGGGCTCGATCCGTCGCGTCCATACTTTATGCAGTTTAAGATGAAGGCCGATGAGGAGACGTTCTTCGAGGTGCTCGCCGCCGAGGCTGAGAAGGACTTCGACCCCATCGAGCTCGTCTATCCCGGCGAGGTGCCTTATTTTGATCGCTACGACGAGTACGTTCCCGAGGAGCTTGTGCGCAAAGGCTTCGCCAAAGGCGTGCTCGACATCGAGGGTATGAAGCAGCGCGTCCTCAGCTGGCGCGACCACGCATAAGACCAGTCTTTTTGGGACGGGGCTTGTTGAGCTACTTTGGCATAACCAAGAAGTAGCTAAAGAAGCCCCTTCATAAACAGATTGGTCGCAGGGAGACGCGCTAGTCGTGGAGAGCGGTGCCGAGGAAGTCGGCATTGAAAGGCACGGCTTCGGCAAAGGCGTAGTCGCCGTCGCTGGCGATGAGCAGGTAATTCTCTTCGCCGCCAAACTCCGCATCGCCACATGGGACCACCCAGGCGTGGGCGAATACCTCGAGTGCCGTGGCAGCGCAATCGCGCAGGAACGTCACATCGCTCCCCTCGTTTGCGCTCACGATATTGGCCACGTAGATACCCCCGGGGTTCAGGCTGCCCCGCACTAAACGCAATGCCTCAACCGTCGCCAGCTCGCGTACGGGCTCGGCACCGCCAAAGCAATCGCTCACGACCACATCGTAGCGACGATGACCCACGCTCGTCACGCCCAGATACGAGCGAGCCTCAGCGGTAATCACTCGCAGGCGATCGCCCACCGTGCGCTCCAGCTCGTCCAGGTAGAACCAACGGCGCGCCAGGCGCGTAATCTCGGCATCGTACTCAATGACGTCCATGCGCAAGCTCTCGTGCGACATCAGCGCAAACTTGGGATAGGCAAACCCGCCGCCGCCCAGCATGAGCATGCGGTCGATACCGTGACCATAGGCGTCATGCATTGCGCGCTCGGCCTCAAACACGTCGTCAAACGCACGATAGTACGCAAAGACGGGCTCTGCCCAACGCTCGCCAACGTAGCTTGCGCTTTGGTAGACTCCGCCTTGCACCAACACGCGAATCTCATCGCCGCCCTCATCGTGCACGCGTTTCACACGCGCCAACCCATTGCGGGTTCGCGCAACCTGCAGACAGACAGCACGAACAGCGACAGCGGCCGCACCAAGCGCCGCGGCTCCCAGAGCAACGCCGGCAACGACGCCGGCAGAAACACTCGGCTTGTTCATTTAGAGCTCCTTTTGCAGATAGAGTCCGTGGTCGTAGAAACCCAAATGGCGATAGTACTCGCGCGTACCGATCGCGCTAATCACGTTGATACGCGCATAACCCGCATCCCGGGCAATCTCGCACGCACGCTCCACCAACGAGCGCCCCAGTCCATGATGCTGAGCCGCCTGGCCTTGATCGCCCACGCGCGCTGCCATGCCATACACGTGCACCTCGCGAATCATCGCCTCGTCCGGCGTCGTCGGCAACTCGTCCGCATGCGCGGCAACAAACGCGCGGTCGGGCAGCGACAAGCGCAAAAAGCCCGCGATCTTGCCCTGCGGCGTCACCCACTGCAAAAAGCGCTCATGTGTCACCGGCGTCTCGTACGCCACGTCCTCGTCAAGGGTCAACTCGCCCAGGTCGGCGCCCGCCGTGCTGATCTCGCGATAGCGAATCTCGCGCACCTTGGCGCCCTTGCCCTGCGCCGCCAGGCGATTCTCGACCAGCTGGCGAAGGTTGGGCTTCTTGTTGCCCACCATGATGTCATCGGAACTAAAGTCGCGGATCATACGACTGATACGGCAGAACGCCGGCGTCACCACGATGTCGTCGGCTAGTACATCAAGCAGTTCTTCCTCGGTATAGGGGCGCCACTCGCCGCGCTCGTAGCAGCCCACCAGACGCGAGCCCTCGATGAGCGCACACGGGTAAACCTTGACCTCGTCGGGCGTAAAGGCCCCCTCGGTCATAAAGCGCTCGTAGTCGCGCTTGTCCCCCTCGGGTGTGGCGCCCAGCAAGTTGAGCATAAAATGCGCATGAATCTTAAAGCCAAACAGGCGCGCAAGCGAAAACGCCCGCTCAATCTGTGCCACCGAAATACGACGCTCGTTGATATCGAGCAGGTGCTGGTCGAGGCTCTGGATACCCATCTGAATCTTGGTGCAGCCCAGACGACGAATGAGCGTGAGCGCCTGCGGCGTTACGGCATCGGGACGCGTTTCGATAACGAGCCCGACCACGCGATGCTTCGCCGTCTCGTTGATGCGCTGCTGCCGCTCAAGCTCTTCCATCGTCGCCGTCTGCCACTCGGCGACCTCGCCCCAGGGCGTACCGGAGCCGTACAGGCGACGCACTGCACGGTTATAGCCGCCCACGGCAGCATCCACACGCTCCTGCTCGTCGGTAACGCCGCTCGCAAGCTCGGCCTCATCAGTCACAATGCCGGCAGCCCGATAGCGCTCGCGGCGGTCTGCTACCACCGGCGGCAGGGCATCGGCAGGAGCGTCATCGAGCAGGCGTCCCGCCTCGGTACGGCTGGTACCCGGACGCGCCAGCATGGGATTAGCCGCCACACCAGCCACGGCATCGTCATTGAGCGCGCGGAAGAGCTCCGACATAAACCACGTCTGATAGCCTTGCGGATAGTCGCTCCAGGTACCGCCGAGCACGATGAGCTCGATCTTATCGGTTGCATGTCCCATCTGCGAAAGTGCGGTCAGGCGAGCGCTCACCTGCAAATACGGATCAAAGCAATTTTGCTCCGCACGGGCGCATGCCGGCTCGGCGTGCAGATAGCTTTTAGGCATGCGCAGATCGTTGGGGCAAAACAGGCAATCGCCCGAGCACGACCAGGGCTTGGTGATGACGGTAATGGTCGCTACGCCCGAAGCCGTGCGGCGCGGCTTCATGCGTAGCACCTGCAGCAGTTGACGCTCCAGCTCGGCATCGACATTCCACCCAGCCCAACGAGCTGGTTCCTCACGTTTAACCCGCTGGTAAAACGGCAGCAGTCGGCGCTTGGCCAGGTCGCGCTTATCGGCACCCTCGCGGCGCGCCTCGGCATGTATCAGTTTGACGAGTGCCTTGTCGTCTACAGTCTCGCCGCAACGCAGGGCCTCGAGTATGTTCAAGATAATCTGTTCCATGTCCCCATTGTAAAGGCAAAGGCGCCGAAGCCCGTCACGGCTCCGGCGCCTCCATCAAAGAGCATGCCTATATGCACCGGTCTCCGAAAACCGCACGTCACTCCGGATCGAACGACATGTCGCCCGAACCGACCTTAAAGCGATACGTGGCAGACTTATCACCGTTGTCGAATTCATGATTCAAAGTGGTCTCGCCATCGTAGCCAAGCGGAAGGAAATCACTCTCAAAGTCACCGCTGCCCACGGTGAGGCGCGCCTTAAAGCCCGTAGAGTTCGGAACCGTTATCTCCACATCGCCCGAGCCCACGCTTACATCCATCGACTTCGCGGGGGCCTGGTAGAGCTCGAACGTCACATCGCCCGAACCGACCTCGGCATTCAGGGTGTCGGTCACGGTACCCGCAAACTCGACGTCTCCCGAGTCCAACGTCAAATCGAAGTCGTGGCACGCAATGTCCGTGACCGTCAGATCGCCCGATCCTACATTCGCTGTAATGCCCACCATGTTATCGGCAACTTCGCGCGGCAGTTCGACGGTAACCGTGCGGTCAATGGCGCGCTCGTCATCGCAATCGAACTGGCGAATCTTGAGCGCAGAACCCTTAACCACGGCCAGATTCTGGGTTGCCGCATCGTAAGCAGCTACTCCTTTTGCGACGCGGCCACTCTCGATGACACGTACCGGCCCGTCGGAGACGCACTTGACCTCAACCGTCCCCGACGTAACATCCAAATCAAGGGACTGAAATGAATCGGCATCAAAGGTCGCGCTCGAAAGCCGCCGAGGCTGAGCGGAGTAATTACCGCCATTCAAAAGATCGTCTTTGTCGTCCTCATGGTCCACACCAGACAAGCCAGATGCGATATCGCCGAGACCCCACGGGCCATCGTAGTGAATCAATGTCCGCGAAGTGCCAAAGACGAGTCCGATGATAAGCACGAAGGCTCCGATGCCAACGATCAGGCGCACCTTCGATTCATGCGAAAGCCTCATCGTTCATCACCCTCTTTGCTATCCGGATCGGCAGGGACCGGAGCAGCAGCGTCAGCATCAACCGCAGCGGAAACATCCTGAGCCCCAGCTGCCACCGTTGCCGGACCAACCTGAATATCCCCGCGCGCCCAATCGCCATCGAGCGCACGCGCCACCCAGTGATAGATGGGGATCGTAAAGAAGATCAACGCGGCAAAGGGGCCGGCACCAAACGGGAACATCAGCAAAAAGAACAGCAGCCAGCACACAGCCCAATACGGGAACGACTGAAACGGGCCCTTCACCGGAGTCACGCTGGTCGCACCGGCACCCGTCACCTGAGCCGTCGCCGCATTAGCTGCCTGCGCGCTCCAGCTTGCCGCTTGCGCCGCCTTGGCCGCAGCATCACTCGCCTGCGTAGCTGCCTCGGTAGCGCGTGCCGCCGCCTCGTGGGTACGGGCGCGCTCCGCCGCCTCGGCCTCGCGCTGACGGGCGCGGTCCTCGTTCTCAAACTCGATATCGTCCTCGATCTCATCGCTCGGATTAAGGAGCTCATCCAAACTCACGCCATAGAGTTTTGCGAGCGAGATCAGGTTCTCGGTATCGGGCGAGCTCTCCGCACGCTCCCATTTACTGACCGCCTGGCGCGACAGCCCCAGCTTTCGCGCCAGCCCTTCTTGGCTAAAACCCTTGCTGCGACGAAGGTCGGCGAGCCGCTGCGCAGTTTCTACATTCATGGTTCCTCCTATGCGATGCCAGCCGTGCCGCCGGACCGTTTTTGTTCTTAAGGCGCCTTGCACAGTTAAAAATCTATCCGCCACCGCCAAAAGCATGCCACCTATTCTAGTGAGATTTTTGACAACCGGCGGTTGCGGGCATATATGAGCTGCGGAAATGTGTCCAAACAAAGCAATGACCCGCAGCTCGGTTGTCCCCGTTGCGGCGTTAACGGTAGTATGGTCGTACTGTTTATTCCGCACCGCCAACGGAGGGAGTTCCGCGCCGTGAACCGCGATTTCGCCTCATCGCTCATTCAGCTCAACAATACGTTCTATCGCGAGCACTCCGCCTCCTTCTCCGATACGCGCCAGGCACCGTGGCCCGGCTGGGTACGCACCATGGACATAGCGCTCGAGCAGCTCGACGTCGCCACGATCGAGCATCCCGTCCGCGTCTTCGATCTTGCCTGCGGCAACATGCGATTCGAGAACTTTGCCGCCGGCGGCGCACTTTCCGCCAAGGGCGTCGACGGCGCAAACCCCTCGGCAGACGCCAGTTGCCCGTTTGAGTTCTATGGTGTTGACTCGTGTCAGGATTTGGCTATCGATGCGCACGGTCACGCCCTGCGCATTCCCAACCTGCACTTCCAGGAACTCGACGTACTCGATGCCCTCATGAAGCTCAACCCCGCCGAGACACCCGACGTGCTTTTCGACGCCCCGCTCGCCGACATCTCGGTCTGCTTTGGCTTTATGCACCACGTGCCGTCGTGCGAGTACCGCGTACGCGTGCTCGACGCCCTGGTGCGCCAGACGCGCCCAGGCGGCATCATCGCCATCAGCTTTTGGGAGTTTATGAACGACGAGCGCATGGCGCGCAAGGCCGTTCGCGCCGAAGCCCGCGCCGAGCTCACCCCGCCGTTTGAAAGTTACGATTCCGCGCAGTTTGAAGCCGGCGACCACCTCATTGGCTGGCAAAACGACCGCCACGCCTACCGCTATTGCCATCACTTTGACGATCAGCAGATCACCGACCTGGTGCGCGGCGTGCGCACATTCTACAAGAGCGGCGAGGTCCCCGTGCGCGAGCTTGAGCGCTTCCATGCCGACGGTCGCAGCGGCGAGCTCAACCGTTACGTGATTCTCAAGCGCCTGTAGGCATCGGCGACTTGCCGCCGAGCCGCACCGCAACTTTCGGGCAAGCTATGCCCCACCCTTTTCAACCCATTGATGGAACGTGCTGCCATGCGTTCCATACTCATGATCAAGGAGCCTCATGGGAGCCGTCCACGTTCGCACGCCTAAGAACTTTGTGCTCGAGGAGCGCCTGGAGCGCTACGCCGATGCGATTGAGACGAACCCCGAGGCCTATGCCGGAGATTGGCGCGAGGCTTGCGCGCCAGTTGGCAGCAAGCCCTTCGAACACCTTCACCTGGATCTTGGCTGTGGCAAGGGAACGTACCTTGTAGAGCGCGCGGCCCACGAGCCAAACACCCTCTTTATCGGTATGGACCAGGAGCCCATCTGCATCGCCTATGCCGCACAGAAAATCTGCGAGCAGGAGCTGTCCAACGCACTCGTCCTGCCCCGAGGCGCCGCATCGCTGCCGCAGCTGTTTGCCGCAGGCGAGCTCGATGCCATTACCATTAACTTTCCCACGCCGCAGCCCAAGGCCAAGTACGCCAAAAAACGACTCGTCCATGTCGACCATCTGATGCTCTACCGCCCGCTCTTTTCAGCCGGCGCCACCGTCACACTGCGAACCGACAGTAAGCCATTGCGCGACTACGCCCTGGGGCAGTTTGCCGCGGCCGGCTACGACACGCTTTGGGTAAGCGACGACGTCCGCCGCGACCATCCCGAGCATCCCGAGACCGAGTACGAATGCCGCACGCGCGAGATGGGTGCCGTCGTCTATGGCATTTGCGCCACACCCGGCGCGCAGCCCAGCAATGAACAGCTCGCGGCGGGCCGCGCGCAGGAGCAAAGCCTTGCCTGCTACCTGCCCGAAAACCTCGATGAGCTCACCTATGTACCTCTGGGCATGGAAGAGGCCGTCGAGAACTTTAGAAACCGCGCCCGCAAAGGCAAGAAGCGCCTGCCGCAAGAGTCCTAGGGGCTTCTGATGGTCGCGGCGTCGGCAAACAAGCGCAAATTGGCGCCAGCGAACGGCCCTCAAACCTAAGTGAGTAGACTTTTTTGCAATAGCCAGGCACAGCCCGCATAGCGAAACATAAAACCGCAGGTAGAACCCTTGCGTAAAAGTCATGTGCTCGCAATATCGCAAAAAGTCTACTCACTTGGCTAGCGACTACACTAAACGGCTGGGCAGAACGCCCATTTCCTGCATTTTCTTGCCTGCGAACGCATCGATGCGACGCTACGCCATAATAGTTGGCGGACAATCGCGAGAGAAAGCAAACACATGGCACAGACCACGACAGATATCGCCGCCAGCACCGTCCCCGGTGCCGGAGCCGCCAGTTCATTCTCGGGCGGCACGGGAACCGAAGCCGAATTCGGCTCACTCGGTGCGCTCTCCCCCACCTGGTGGGAGCCCGAGGACGGCAGCGAGCCCGAACCGTGGCTCACGCCCGACCAGGCCTTCGAGCGCTTCTTTGAATGGACGAGCGATCGCGGTATTGAGCTGTGGGACCACCAGGAAGAGGCCCTCATGGATCTAGCCGCCGGCGATCACGTCATTCTGGGCACGCCGACCGGATCGGGCAAGTCGCTTGTCGCGCTGGGCATGCTCTTTATGGGCATGGCACAGGGCAAACGCTGCTATTACACGGCCCCCATCAAGGCTCTGGTCAGCGAGAAGTTTTTCGACCTTGTGCAGGTGCTCGGCCGCGATAACGTCGGTATGATCACCGGCGACACGCATATCAACACCAAGGCGCCCGTCATCTGCTGTACGGCAGAAATCCTCGCCAACGACGCACTACGCGAGGGCGAAGATGCCGATGTTGGCTGCGTCGCCATGGACGAGTTCCACTACTTTGCCGACCCCGATCGCGGTTGGGCCTGGCAGGTGCCGCTGCTCACCCTGCCTCACACGCAATTCATGCTCATGAGCGCCACGCTCGGCGATGTCACTGCCATCGCCGCCTCACTCGAGGAGCACACCGGCGCTGCTTGCGACTTGGTCGTCGACGCCCCGCGTCCTGTTCCGCTGAGTTACGACTATGTGACGACCTCCCTCGAGGGCACGGTCGAGCTCGCCATGCGCCGCGACGAGGCCCCACTCTATATCGTGCACTTTAGCCAGGATGCCGCACTTGCGACGGCACAGTCGCTCGCCAATTTTGGCATTGCCAACAAGGAGCAGCGCGAGGCCATCAAGGAGGCGGCCAAGGGCACGAGCTTCTCGACGGCCTTCGGCAAAATCCTCAAGCGCTTGCTCGGATGCGGCGTCGGCGTGCACCATGCTGGCATGTTGCCGCGCTACCGCCTGCTGGTCGAGCGCTTGGCGCAGCAGGGCCTGCTACCCGTCATCTGCGGCACCGATACGCTCGGCGTCGGTATCAACGTGCCCATCCACACCGTGGTGCTCACCGCGCTCACCAAGTTCGATGGCTATAAGATGCGTCGTCTGCGCGCCCGCGAGTTCCATCAGATTGCCGGTCGTGCCGGCCGCTCGGGCTTCGATACCGAGGGCATGGTCATCGCCGAGGCACCCGAGCACGAGATCGAGAATGCCAAGCTTATGGCCAAGGCGGGCGACGACCCCAAAAAGCTCCGCAAGATTAAAAAAAAGAAGGCCCCCGAGGGCTTTGTCACCTGGAACAAGCAGACGTTCGAGCGCCTGATCGAGACGCAGCCCGAGACACTCAAGCCGCGCCTGCGCATCACGCACTCCATGGTGATTAGCGTGGTCGAGCAGGGTGGCGATGCCCGAGCCCGCGTACACGACCTCATCGAGACGAGCCTGCAGACCCCCGAGGAAAAGGCTAAGCTCGAGGTTCGTGCCGACGAGATCTTCGCCACGCTCATCGATTCCGGCGTCGTCGTGCGCACCGAGGTGCCGCCCGCACCCGACGCTCCGGCTGACGCCGCGCCGGACATCGACTACGCACTGACGGTCGACCTGCCCGAGGACTTTGCGCTCGACCAGCCGCTCTCGCCGTTTTTGCTTGCCGCGTTGGAGCTGCTCGATCCCGAGAGCGAGACCTATACCATGGACCTGATCTCGATGGTCGAGGCAACGCTCGAGGATCCCAAGCAGGTGCTGCGCGCTCAGGAGCGCGCAGCGCGCGACCGCGCGATGGCCGAAATGAAGGCTGACGGCGTCGAATATGAGGAACGCCTGGAGCGCATCCAGGATGTCACCTACGAAAAACCGCTCGAGGACTTGCTCGACGCCGCCTTCGACAAGTACTGCCAGGAAGTGCCCTGGGCAAACGACTACCAGCTCTCTCCCAAAAGCGTCCTGCGCGATATGCTGGAAAGCGCGAGCGATTTTAAGGGTTACATTCAAAAGCTCGGCATCGCCCGTTCCGAGGGCATTTTGCTGCGTTACCTGGCAGAGGCCTACCGTTCGCTCGACCGCACCGTGCCCATCGAGAAGCGCGACGAGCGTCTGCGCGACATTATCTCGTGGCTCGGCTTTGTGGTGCGCTCGGTGGACTCGAGCCTGGTGGACGAGTGGGAGAACGCCGGCAACCCGGCAGCCCTCGATGCTGCGCCGCCGCAGGGCATCGACGAGGTCGTGGCGGACCGCCGCGGCTGCACGCTGTTGGTGCGCAACGCGCTCTTCCGCCGCGTGACCCTTGCCGCCCGCGAGCACGTTCGCGACCTGGGCGAGCTCGACGACGACTGGGGCATGAGCGAGATCCGCTGGCAAAAAGCACTCGACGCTTACCACGAGCAGCACGAGGAAATCCTCACCGACGGAGATGCCCGCAGCGCCGCGATGTTTTCCATCGACGAGTCCGACGAGAAGACCGCGCACGTATGGCACGTGCACCAGATCTTTGCTGACGAGGATGGCGACCACGATTTTGGCATCATGGGCGATGTCGATCTGGACGCCACGCAAGACGGCGGCGAGGTAATCTTCAAGAACTACCGTGTCGGCTTTATCGAGGACCTGCTCGAGGACTAGCCGGGCGCAATGGGACGAAACAAAGCGGGGTCGCTGGCAACATCGCCAGCGGCCCCGCTTTTTGCGCGATACGCTATCCCCTACTCGGCATCCTCGACCTCATACGAATCCGCCTCGGCTGGCTCATCGTTCGTCTCTGTCGCGGCCCCGCGCGCCTCGTCAAACGCTGCTTTCATGGTCTTGTTGCCCCACGTGAGCTTGCGAATGGTAAGATCGTCGGCTTTCTTGTTGGCAAGGCGCAGATTGTTCTCGGAGGACAGCAACGCCTCCTTGGTTTTCTGCAGATGGCTAATCGTCTTGTCGATCTCATCGATTGCCGTTTGGAACTTGCGGCTCGCGATCTCGTAGTTGCGGCCGAAATCGTTCTTGAACTTCTCCATCTTGGCTTCGAAGTTCGTGACATCGATATTCTGCTGCTTGTACTCCGCCAGCTCCTGCTTATAGCGAAGCGAACCCATGGCGGCATTGCGTAGCAGCGTAATGATGGGAATGAAGAACTGCGGGCGGATCACATACATCTTCTCGTAGCGATAGCTCACGTCCACGATTCCCGCGTTGTAAAGCTCGCTCTCGGGCTCGAGCAGCGTGCAGAGCACCGCGTACTCACAGCCTTTCTGGCGACGATCGTGATCGAGTTTCTTAAAGAAGTCCTCGTTTTTATGCGTGGTCGCGGTCTCGTCGTGCTCGTTTTTCATCTCGAACATAATCGAAATGACCTCGTTGCCGCTCGCGTCGCGCTCACGGAAAATGAAGTCTCCCTTGGTGCCCTCGGATGCATCGTTATCTTTCTCGAAGTACGCATTGGGAAACGCCGTCATGCGCAGACGGTTAAACTCGGTCTCGCAGTGCTGCTCGAGCGACTCGCCCACCATCTTGGTGGACAGGCGAACCTTCATATCCTTAAGGCGCTCAATCTCTTCATCCTTGTAGCGAATCAGGTCATCGCTCGCGCGCTTGGCCTGCGCAAGCTCGAGCTCGTGTGCCGCCTTGGCTTGCTCCTCGCGAGAATCGCGCACCGCCAGCTCGCTCGTCAGTTTGGCACGTGCCTCATCGCGCTCTCGCTCCGCCGCGGCGACCGCCTCTGACAGGTTCATTTTTGCCATCAGTTCCTGCTCGCGCAGCTGGGCACGCAGGCCCTCGGCCTCTTGCTCGGACTGAGCCTTTGCGGCGGAAAACTTCTCTTGCACCTTCGCGCGATAGTCAGTAAGCGCGCGCTCGGCCTCGCTGCGAGCGGCATCGAGCTCACGCTGCGACTCTGCCGCGGCAGCGGCAAGCGCCATCTCCTGGGCCTTGTCCGCCGCGGCGATCCTGGCCTGCAGCTCGGCAATCTGAGCGTCGCGCGCGGACAGGTCGTTTTGAGCAGCATTGCGTGCCGCCGCCTCGGCAAGCCTGGCTTCATCATCTTTGCGCTCCAACTGCGCACGTAAATTGTCGATCTCGCGCTGAAGCTCGGCATTCTCCTTTTGAGCATCGGAACGAGCCTCAACCGCCGCGCGCTGACTTGCACTCTCGCGCTCTGCGGCAGCGCCTTCGAGCTTGGCGCGCAGCTCGGCAAGCTCAGCGTCGCGCTTGGCAACCTCTTGTGCCAGCTGCTGAGCTGCAGCGTTCTTCTGCTCGACAAGCTGAGCGTCGCGCTGAGACTCTGCCTTTTGCAAAGCAGCCGTCGAGCGCGAGCGCTCAAGCTCCAGTGCCTGCTCGCCCTCGCGCTGGACCGCCTTCACGCGCTCATCCAGGTCGCGCGAGAACTCGGCATCGCGCACCTGCTTGACGATATCCGCATAGCCGGACGCATCGACCTTAAAAACTTCGCCACAATGCGGGCACTTGATCTCGTTCATAGCAGCTCCTCGATGGACGCAAATTTCAACCGCCTACACTCTACCGCGCCGCACGGACAAAAAAGGCGCCGCTGCCATAATGGCAACGGCGCCAGAACCACCACAAAGGTGCCTGTGAACTGCCTCCCATTTCTTGGACATCGGGAAATGGGAGGTTTTCCATGAGTATAGACCTCAGGGTGAAGCACGACCTGGAGTCCAGGAGGCGGGCCGTCGAGCTCTTCGACGCCGGCGTCGGCTGCAAGCCGGCGGCCGAGGCCCTGTCCGTCCCCCGCGAGACCGTGAGAGAATGGCAGTGGGTATACCGGGCGTTCGGAAGCGAGGCGCTGCTGTCCATGGGCGGGAAACAATCCAGGTACACATTCGAGCAGAGGGTCGCCGCGGCGTCGGCCGTGGTCGACGGCGGGATGGCGAAGACCGACGCCATGGCCGAGTTCGGGATCAGGTCGAAATCCCCGCTGGAGCGCTGGTGCAGGCTCTACCGCGAGGGCGGCGCCGAGGCGCTGCGGCCCGGACCGAAGGGCAGGCCGAGGGGGTCGAGGTCGAAACCCCGGGCCCGCACCCGCGAGCAGGAGCTCGAGGAGCGCTGCCGCAGGCTCGAGGCTGAGGCCGCCTCCCTAAAAAAATTGCGCGCCCTGGTCGAGCGGGACGTGCTCTGACCAGGGC
>CAKXKM010000009.1:0-13422 GCA_934876235.1 Collinsella sp. AF02-46-1
CTCTTGTGGTGGTTTTTGCTATTCGATGCTCGAGCGCAGGCGCTGGATGTGCATCAGCAGGTAGAGCGTCTCGTTCTCGCTGCATTCCCAGCCGTGCTCGGAAATAAAGTAGGCGAGGATATCTGCCGTACAGGCATACGACTCCGGATACGTCTCCTTCATAACGGGAAGCATCGTTCCAAAGCCGGCATCCGCGTCCTCCCCCAGCTTGATACGGTCGAGCAAAAATCTCACATGCATCGCAAAGCGTGCATAGGTAAAAGACGAGGTATCGAGAGCTCCGATGTGCCGCACCACGATCTCTGTCAGGTCCTCAAGCACGCGCGTCGCCTCGATCGTAGCCTCCATGTTGCTCTGCTCGGACTCGCCGTCGATCAGGTGCAGAGCAATGTTGGTGACCTCGGCCTCGGGAAGTTCAACCCCCAGGCGGCTCTTTGCGAGCGTGAGCGCACGGCGGGCGACGGCGACCTCGCGCGGATACAGACGCATCACGTCAAACGAAAGCGGCGTCTCGATCACCACGCCCTGGCTCACGCGCTGGCAGGCAAAATTGATATGGTCGGCGAGCGTCACGGGCGCGTTGGGGTTGAACTCCGTGTCGAGCTTGGCGCTCGCGTAATCGACGATATCGGCCGCAAGCAGCAGCACATCGGACGGAATATCCTTGAGCGCGGCAACCGACGCCCCGCCCACGCCGTAGAACGTGCGCTCGACGATCGAAAGGTCCTTAAGCTCATAAGGGGGCCTGCGGTAGGCGATGCCCTTGCCAAAGACAACAAGGTCCTGCCCGTCGTCATCGCGGGCGAGCGCGCAGTTGTTGTTGATCTTCTTGAGGATCCACATCGCTCATCCTTCCCTTCTGACCCACTGTACAACCTAGCACATGTGCTAGATGGATGCCGCCGCAGAGTAGCCTTCAAACACGGCATCCTTGATGACGCGCGCCCGGCGGCAGTCACCCACCAGATACGTTTGGGGCACCACGCCCGCAAGGCCCTCGGCAAGCGCGGTGCGCGGGCGCACGCCCGCAGCGATTACCACGCTGTCGCAGGCGAGCACGCGCTCGGCCCCATCGGGCCCGCTCACGCACACGCCCTCTTCGCCGATCGAGGTGCAAGAAGTGTTGAGCAGCACCTCGATGGCCTTGCCCTGCCTGTCAAACATCTGGCGGAGCGCGATCCTAAAGAGTGAGTTGCCCTGCGCCGCAAGCGCAGACCCCATCTCGACCACCTTGACCTCGTGCCCTTGCTCGGCAAGCTCGAGCGCCAGCTCGGCACCGATCGTGCCGCCGCCGACGACCACCACGAGCGAGCCGAGGTCCTCCACATGCCCGATAGCCTGGGCAAACCCCATAACGACGGGCGCATCGACACCCGGAACGGGAGGCACAAACGGCTCGGCGCCCACGGCGACGATGAGCGCATCGGGCGCCATCTCCTCCACAAAGGCACGGTCCACCTCGCACCCAAAGCGCACGTCAAGCACGCCCGCGCGCTCGAGCCCGGCAATCTTGTGCTCGAGATAGTGCAGGTAGCGAGCGATATCCTCCTTGTGGGATTCCTGGGCGATAAGCCTCACATTGCCGCCCACGCGATCGGCGCGCTCCGCGAGCACCACCTTGTGACCGCGCGCGCAGGCTGTGATCGCCGCCATGCAGCCGGCAGGGCCGGCACCCACCACGAGCACGCGCTTCGAAACCTCCGCGGGCTCCACCGTGCGCGGAACAAAATCCTCGTTGGCAAAGCGCGGGTTCACGCTGCAGCCCACGTTCCAGCGGTCCGTCGAAATGTGGTAGCACTGCAGACAGCGCAGGCACGGCACGATATCCTCGGCACGGTCGTCACGTGCCTTGGCGGGCCACAGGGGGTCGGCGGCCAGGGCGCGCGCGAGTGCCACCATGTCGCAGGCGCCCTCGGCGATGACGCGCTCCGCCTCCTCGGGCGTCTCGACGGAGCCCACGAGCGTCACGGGAACATCGACTGCCGCCTTAACGGCACGGGCGAGCTCCAGGTTGAGCAGATGCGGGTCGAGGTTAGTTGCCGAAGTGTGCACGTTGGCCTCGTGCTCGATATCGAGCCCGCAGGAGACCTGAATGCTTGTCACGTAGCGCTGGGCCTCGCGGCAAAACGCGATGACGTCGTCAAGCTCTATGCCGCCCGGCATCCACTCGTCAGCCGAGATGCGCATCTCCATGGCAAAGCGCGGCCCCACGGCCTCGCGGCAGGCGCTCAGCACCTGCAAGGGAAAGCGCATGCGATTTTCGATGGAGCCGCCGTACCCATCCGTGCGGTGGTTGAACAGCGGGCTTAAAAACTGCCCCATGAGCCAGCCGTGCCCAAAGTGCAAAAACACCATGTCAAAGCCCGCGCGGCGCGCATCAACGCACGCCTGCACCCAACATGCGGCCGTATGCTCCATCATGGCGGACGTCATGGCGCGCACCTCGATGCCATCGGCGCGCACAAAGCCGTCCGGTCCCATGGCGTAGTCCACGGTGCGCGCATACTGACCCGCATGCGCAAGCTCGATGCTTGCCGCCGCACCACCCGCGCGCGCCATGCGGGCGCGGGCCACCGTGGACTCGCGCTCGTACTTGGAGAATGCATACGGCTCATCGGCGCTCATCCACGACGAGCGCCCGGGCTCCACAATGGTGTGCCCGCAGATCACGACACCGGCGCCACCGCGGCAGCGATCATCGTAATGCTCGCTCATGGGGTTTGCGACGATGCGGTTCTGCACAAGCGTGTCGCCCAGCCTGATGGGAGAAAACAGATGCGGATAGCTCATCTAGCAGCCCCCTTTCTCTTCAGAAACGACCATGACGGTACGCATGCCCTCTGTCTTTGACGAGAGGACCTCCGAGCCCCAGGGGGACTCGATGGCCGTCTCGACGCCCTCGGGCACCTCGACGGCAACCGTGACCGCGCCGTCCGCGCGCTTCCACTCCACGCGCACCGCGCCCTTGCAGGTCTTCCACGTACAGGCAAAACTGTCCGTAGCGTGCGAAAGGTAGGGCTTGACCGTGAGCTTGTCGCAGCCCTGCGCGTCACGCGCAACCAAAAGGCCACCCAGGCCCTCGTAGAACCACTGGTCGTAGCTCGAGAACATGGCATGGTCGCACGAGGCCAAAGGATCGTCGAACATCTCGATAAGCGCCCCGTTGCCGTCGGCGAGCATACCGAGCAGGCTCGGGTTCTCTTCGCGCAGCAGCCAGCGTTCAAGAAGCTCGCTGTAGCCATACTCCGCAAGCAGCCTAAAGGCAAACGAGGTACCGAAGATGCCCGTGGTGAGCACGCAGCCTTCGGCCTTGATTGCACGCACCAGTGCGCCCACCAGCTCCGACCGGTCGCCCAGGCCGAGCTCCGCGGCAAACGCCCAAGACGTCTGGGTCCCATCGCCAAACGATCCGTTCTCGTGCTTAAAGCGATCGATGATCCGAGGCCGCAGCTCTGCGGCGGCCGCAGCAAAGCGCTCGACATCGCAGCCTAAGCGCTCCCCCGCCTCGAACACAAGGCCGAGCGCCCAAAGGATCGCACACCAGCCCACAAACTCCTTGTCGGGACTGCCGCTCGAGAAGCCCTGCGCAATCAGGCTGCCGTGGTCGCCCAGGCAGTGCGGGGCGAGCTCCGCCGCATCAAAGCCCAGCAGGTAGTCGCCAAAGCACTCGATGCCCGCCCACTCCCGCTCGAGCAGGTCGCGGCGCCCGCAGATACGATCTGCAACAAGCGCCAGATACGGATAGGCGATCTGCCACATAAGCGGCCCCTCGCCATAGGCGGGACCGTTGGAGCCGATACCCATGAACGGCGCCGTCTCAGGGAGGCCGCCGCGCCCCGTCTGGTCGCGCGCAAAATCCGCAAGCGTCTTGTCGATGAGGCCCGCGACGTTAAACGAGAACGTCTGGGACGCGGCGAGGGCCACCATATCGCCGCCGTAGCCAAAGCGCTCGCGCGCGCAGTCCTCAAACAGGCCGTGGTTGTTGTTGAGCTTGGTGCGGATCGCAGCCTCGTGCAGCCGCTCAAAGCGCTCGCAGCCCAGCTCAAGCTTACCTACCTGCGCAAGGTCCGTATGCACGTAGGTCGCCACCGCCTCGATGATGTCGGCAGCAGACGCGCCCGTCACGCTCACGTAGCGGAACGAATGCCAGCAGAAGCGGTTCTCAAACTCGTTGACGCCCTCGTGGCAGAGCACCGAGTCGTGCTGCTCGGCCGGCTCGGGAGCGCCGGGGCCGCCGGGACACACGCCGCGCGGAGTCTCCATGCCGGCATAGCCCGCAACAGCCGTCCCTGTATAAGGACCGCCGTCGCGCCAGGTCTCGGAATAGAGAAGCTCGATGCGCGCACCTGTGTGAGCCGCCACGCGCATACGTAAAAATCCGGCGACGACCTCGCCAAAGTCGATGACCGTGACGCCCCCGTGCTCAAAAATCCGCGCGGGGCTTACGCTGCCCGCCCGCACGCACGGCGCCACGGGTGAAAGCTCAACAGATCGATCGCCGTCGTAGACCGTGACGGGGCACGGCGCAGCCTTTTGCGCGTGCTCTCGCAGGTCAAAGACCTCTCCCAGATATACGTTATTGAACAGGAGGTCGCCCTCGCGCACACTCCACGAGGAATCGGTGGTAACGAGCACCTTGCCCTCGCCGTCGACGAGCCGTGCGGCCACGCGGGGCGTGCCGACCTCGGCCAGGCGCTCGCGCAGGTTGTACTTGCCAAACAGGCGTAAGGGCGAGGGGTTAAAAAAGCCGTTGCCGAGCTCGATCTGGATCTCGTTTGCACCCTCATGCAAAAGGCCCGCCACGTCGACCTTGTGCGCATAGACCTTTTTGGTGAAGTTGGTCCACCATCCGAGAAGCTCGGAGCCATCCGCGCGCTTACCGTTGATGCGCACGCGCGCATAGCCCAGCACCGCCAGCTCGAGCTCGGCCCGTGCGGGCACGCTTTCAAGCTCAAACGCCCCCATGACCACATGGTTTCGATATGTTTCGCCAAAAAAAGCCGACTCGGGCTCGTAGCAAAACGGCGCATCTGCGATCCAGCGCGCCCCGTCCAATAACGTATGCTCCATCATGACCTCTCAAGAGATAAACAGAATGGCGGCCCGCCACGTGGAACCGCCATTCTGGCTGGGGTGTAATCTGAACCGACGATTATTTGTCGGCGCGCTTCTTGCCCAGGTAGCTACCGTCGTCGTGATAGGTCGCCATGGTAAAGACAAAGGCAACGACCATGATCACGGCAAGGGTGCCCAGGTAGAACACGATATTGCTCGTGTCGGCGCCCGAGGGATCCATAAAGGTGGGGATACCGAAGAGGCCGGCGCTGCCCATGCTGAAGGCGTGGACGTTAAGCGCACCCATAACCAGGCCGGCTGCCGCGCTGAAGACGATGTTCTGAATAAAGAGGAACTTGCTGGGGAGCTGGATACCGTAGAGCAGCGGCTCGCCTACGCCAAAGAACTGCGAGATGGTGGCCGGGATGGCAACGTTGCGGGTCTTGTCGCTCTTGGTGCGCAGGATCACGGCCAGGCCCTGGGAGACGCCCACGAAGCCGCCGATGGAACCGGCTGCCATGAGCGGGTCGTAACCGAGCATAGCGATGTTGTTGAGCATGATGGGGATGATGGCCCAGTGCAGACCGAACATAACGAGCGTGGAGAACGCACCACCCACGACGAGACCGACCACAGCACCGCCCACGACGGGGATGTTGATGAGGGTCTCGGTGATGAGGGTGAGGACGCCCGAAATCATGGAGGCCACGGGGCCGATCACGAGGTAGGTCGCGGGAGCCATGATGGCAAAGCAGAGGAACGGCACGGCCATGGAGCGGATGAGCTGCGGAACGGCCTTGTTGAGCGCGCCCTCGAGCTTAGAGGCGGCCCACACGGCGATGAGGATGGGGATAACGCTCGAAGTGTAGCCGGACGCCGGGAAGATGACGGGAATGCCGAAGAAGGTGTTGTAGTAGCTCATCTGGAAGGCGGTGCCTTCGAGAATGGTGCCTGCGACCTCGGCCGTGGAGCTCAGGTTGACCATGGCCGGATACACGAGCGCCGCGCCGAGCGCCATGCCCAGAAACTCGTTGCAGCCGAACTTCTTGGCCGCAGTGTAGCCCAAGATGATGGGCAGGAAGTAGAAGAAGCCGTCGGCAATGGAGTACCAGATCATGTAGGTACCGCTATCGGCGGTGAGCCAGCCCATGGCAATGCAGAGGGCGAGCAGGCCTTTGATCATACCTGCGGCAGCGAGGGGCATAAGCGTAGGCGCCATACAGCCCGACACCGTGTCCATCAGCATGTTAAAGACGTTGCGGCTCTTCTCGTCCTCATCCTCGGCCGCATCGTCCTCAGCGACCGTGCCCACGCCCGGGACCTCGTACTCGCTCACGAGCTCATCGTAGACATCGTCCACGGCCGCGCCGATCACGACCTGGTACTGGCCGCCGGCCTTCATGACCTGGATGACGCCGTCAAGGTTGCTGATCGTCTCGTCCTGGGCGATCTTCTCGTCTTTGAGCGTAAAACGCAGCCTCGTGATGCAGTGGCGCACGTTCTTGATATTTTCGATACCGCCGACCCCTTTGAGGATCTCGCCGGCGAGTTCATGGTACTGACCCATGTGCTTACCCTTTCCGTGGATAAACGTACATTTGAGAACCGAGGACGTGAGCTTGGCGCTCTCCACGCCCGCTAGGGCGCAGATCTCACTGAGCTTGACGGCGCTTGCGTCTTTGACTCTGATCTGCACGCCGCCGTCAAGCTCGATTACTGAGCTCACGTTAGTGTCGCCGCCGACCAGGGCTTTGATGGTCTCGAGAACATCCATCGCAAACCGCCTCTCCTTAGGTCCCAATCCTTCAGGGTCGCTGCCGTGCACTGCATCGACCTCAAGAATAGCTGCACAAAAAAGACCGGGCCAGAGGACTCCTAGAGCCTCTGACCCGGTCATGCTTCCAAATGGAATAACAATCCCACTGACGCCTTGTCTCCGGCGCAGCTTTTCTTTTCTGACGACACTATAGCCTTTGCGATGAAACGTTTCAAATAACGTACCGGCAAACGGTAGCTTTTGCGCGGCAAACGGTTGAGACCCGTCGTTCCCCTTCAAAATAATGGCCATTTCTGTCGATAAGAGGCCATTTTGGGCCTACTTAACGACAGAAATGGCCATTTTTGTTGGCGGGGCAGCTAAGGCTGCTGTGCGCAAGTGGACCTCCCGCATCAAAACAGGCGGGAGGTCCACCCAGCTGTGGCTATAAATCTAGCGACAGACGACCTCGACGGGCACGTTGAGGATCTTAGCGACCTTAAGGATCGTGTCGGTCTGGCTGCCCAGGCAGGCGGCCATGTGATGGGTCGGGCCGGTCTCGTTCCAGCGGTTCATGAACTCACGGGCGCCAATCGAGAACTTCATGCGCATGTTTGTGTCACCGAAGGTAAAGATCGGGCCGTCAACGTTCTCGCCCTCTGCAACCACAAACTTAAAGTTGCCGTCGCCGTCCTGCGTAATGCCCAGGAAGGTGATGGTACCGTGACCGGGATAGAACTGGGTGAGGTAGCCGCCGCCGGTTTTGCCATGAAACACGGGGACGACCTTGAGCGTCGGCTTCTTGGCGGTCGAGATATCGGCATCGCCAGAGCCGGAGTGACCGATGATGACGATGTCTTCGGGGAAGTCGATGGAGTACATCTCGGAAAGCTGGCCGGTGCCAGAGATGGTCTTGAGGATGCTCATGGCGATGGCGACCTTCATATCGCCCTCGACCGCGCAGCTCGTGCCCTGCTTGATGAGCATGGAGAACGCCGGGATGAGCATGGAGTCGAGCACACCGGCCTGGCCCTTGGCATAGCCGTCGTAGTGGCTGGCGACCAGAGCGATCTCCTCGTCCTTGACCCACTGCTCAAAGGCGACGACGTACTTGGCCATCTCCTGGATGGGCTCGTCGGTGACCTTGGCACCGCCCTCAACGTCGAAGGTGTCGAGAATCTCGGCAGCCTTGGCGTCCACGGCAGCCTGGTCGTCGATGTTGTCGGCGATGGCCCACATCTTCTCCCAGTCAAACTGCTTGGTATAGAGGCCCAGACGATTGTAGAGGTTGGTCTCGTCGATGTAGAGGTCCATCATGCCCGGGTACGGACGGCCGATCTGGGCAATGTTGGTACGACGCAGGCGACGACGTACCTGGGCGGCACGGCACCACTGCTCGAGCTGCTCGGCCACAGCCGGGTCGCCACCCTCGACGACACCGGTCACGACGGCATGACGCTTGCCGGCGCGGTTAAGGTCGGCCACGACCTCGCCGGGGGCGCCGCAGGCGTACAGATCGCCCAGCCACGTGGGGATGTCGGTGTTGGCGTAGTCGGGCTGGGCCTTCTTCTGCACGTTGACCACGACGACGGGCACATCCAGGTCGCGCACGACCGGCAGCACGTTGTAGCTCGTGGCATAGGTGAGCATCTGCAGAATGACCAGGTCGACGTCCTCGGCGCGGAACTTGTCGCCGGCGACCTGGGCCTGCTCCTTGGTGGTCACCATACCGCCGTCGATAAGCTCGACAGTCGTGGGCAGCGCGGCCTTAAAGTCCTCGTACTGCTGTTCAAAGTTGGGAACGAGCTGCGGGAACTGCGGAAGATAGGCACCGAGGGCGATGGAGAAAACGCCAACTTTGGCCTTGGTGTTAACGAGCATGATTTCCTCCCATGGGAAAAGTTGATGATTGCAAGCAAGCGGACGCGGCTGTTATCAGATCAGCAGCAATTAGACGGCGGTTTCCACGAGCTCCCCAGCAACCGGAACCGCCGTTTTTCTTACTTGCTAGTCAACAAATGCCTCGTTGATCTTGATACCGAAGTCGCGGCAGGTGTCCTTGAGGCCCTTGTCGCTAATCTTGTTGAGGAAGTCATCCGAACCACCGTTGGCAGCACGCGCGGCCAGGTAGATCTCGGCGGCCTTCTCGAGGGTGTGCGCCAGGCCAAAGGTCGTGTCAAAGTCGGAACCGGCGGCGAACAGGCCGTGGTGAGCCCAGACGATGGTGTCGTAGGTCTTCATGAGCTCGGAGCTCGCCTCGGCGATGGCCGGACCACCCGGGACCATCCAGGGCACAACGCCCACACCGGTCGGGAAGACGACGACGCACTCGGTCATCATCTGCCACAAGATTCGGGTGAAGGCACGGTCCTCCAGCGGCACCACGAAAGACATCTCGATGATGCCGGGGGTGTGAGCGTGGTAGATCACGCGGTCGGCGCCATCGGTACGGGCCGCGGCGACACAGTGGTTCATGTAGTGGCTCTCGAACTCGCTGGTCGGACGGGCGCCGCTGGCAAGGCCCCACACAATGCGGAAGGCGTCGCCGGCCTCGTTGATCTCGACGATTCCGATGTTGGCATGCGGGTCCTCGAGAACATTGCGCATGTACTTGCCCGAGCCGGTGCTCACAAAGTACTGGCCAGCAAGGTTCTCGCCGCGCACGCCCATCTTGACCCACTCGCGAGGCTCCTCAAAAAACGGCTTGGCCTCGGCGACCTCCTCGTCGGTCATTCGATAGGTAAGGTTGCCGCCATTGCGCTCGTGCCAGCCCTGCTTAAAGCCGTCATCGCACAAGCGGCAGAAGCCCTTGATAAACGCCAGATCTTCCATTGCCATTGTTTGTCTCCTCTCCGGGACCCGCAGGTCCAATTGAAAAACGTGATAAGCCGATTGACGGCGGCGCGGAGCATGGTGTCGTGTAGGGTCTCCGCGCCGCATGTCATCGGAGAGAGCCGCTCGCGCCCGGCAGGAGTCGCTTGCCGCACGCGGGGCTGGGGGTAGGTGAAAGGTGAGTCGGGGCAGGCCCGCCTCGTTTAGGCCTGAGCGCCCTTGGGGTCGATGCGCTTAACATCGAAGGAGCGGGCAACGCAAGCGCGGGCATCGGCCAGGTCGGCAAAATCGCCGCCGGCGATCATCTGCACGATAAAGTTACCGATGCAGGTGCCCTCGATGGGACCGGCGAACACGGGGAGCCCGCAGGTGTCGGCCGTCATCTGGTTGAGGTAGTAATCCTGGCAGCCGCCGCCCACGATGTTGATGCTCGTGTAGTCGTGGCCCGAAAGCTCGCGCAGGCCCTCGATGGCCTTGGCATACGAGCGGGACAGACTGCAGTAGTTGGTGCGCATGATCTCGCCCACGGTGTGTGGGATCGGCTCGCCGCCCTCGGCGCAGGCCTGCTTAATCTCCTGGATCATGGAGTCGGGGGCCAGGAAACGGTCGTCGTCGACATCGACATACGCCTCGAAGGGCTCGGCCTCGCGGCAGAGCGTACGGAGCTCGTCAAAACCAACCTTATGATCCATGAGAGCCTTGTGCGAGGTCTTGCCCTCGACATAGTCGACGCCGTTGATCTCGCGGCGGACGGACTGGTTCATCCACAAGCCCATGATGTTCTTGAGGAAACGGTAACGCTTGAGGTAGCCGCCCTCGTTGGTAAAGTTCTGCTTGCGAGCGAGCTCGTTGGTGATGGCGCGCTGGTTCTCAACGCCCAGCAGGCTCCATGTGCCGCTCGAGATATAGACGGCATTGTCGTCCTTGGCGGGTACGGCCAGGAAGGCAGAGCCGGTGTCGTGCGTGGCAGGCAGCACAACGGTCGCGGAGTAGCCGATCTTCTCGGAGATGTCGGCCGTGAGCTCACCGAGCACAGCGCCGGGCATGGTCGGCTCCAGGAAGATGCCCTGGGGAATACCAAAGCGCGAAAGGATCTCGGTGTCCCAAGTGCACTTCTCGGCATCGAGCATGCCGGTGGTGCTCGCGTTGGTGTACTCGTTGGCCTTGATGCCGGTCAGACGCCAGTTGAGATAGTCCGGGATCATCAGGAAGGTGCGAGCTGCCTCGAGCTGCTCGGGATACTCGTTCTTAAGGGCGAGCAGCTGATAGAGCGTGTTGAAAGGCTGACGCTGAATGCCGGTACGGGCATAGACCTCCGCCGGATCCATAATTTGATCGGCAACTTCGTAGATGCCGTCAGTGCGGGCATCGCGGTAGGCAACCGTATCGCCGACGATCTTGTTGTGCTCGTCGAGCAACACAAAATCAACGCCCCAGGTATCGACTCCAATGGTGACCGGGGCCTGTCCGGTCTGATCCTTAACGGCGCGCAGGCCTGCGACAACATGGTCGAACAGAGCCTCAACGTCCCAGCAGTCGTGACCGCCTACGCGCTTCTGCTCGTTATCGAAGCGGTAGACCTCCTGGTAGGACATCTTGCCGTCCTCGACCCAGCCAGCAAGAACGCGACCGCTCGAGGCACCGATATCGACCGCTGCGTAATGCTTGGACTCGATGCGACTCTCCATGTGCTCTCCCCTATTTGAAGCGGTTCATTTACGGTTTTCATTATTATTTGAACCGTTTCAATTTCAATATGAGTCGACCTCGTTCCTGTGAGCGGTTGTTATTAGACGGTAAACGGTAGTTTTTGATTGAAGAAGCTCCCAAATAAAAAGATGCGGCCACCCGCGCTGAGCAGTTGACCGCATCTTTAAAATGTTATTGAAATGGCTCGGGCGCAAACGCTAGCGCACGGCCTTGACCGCCGCCGTCAGATCGAATAGCGTATCGAGCACGGCCTCGCAGCCATCCACCACGTCCTGCGGCAGCGGCACGATATCGGGAACGGCAAAGACATGGCAGCCGGCCGTGATGCCCGAGACGCAGCCGTTGCGCGAATCCTCGACCACGGCACATTCCTCGGGGGCAAAGCCCGCGCGCTCGCAGGCAAGCAGATACATCTCGGGATCGGGCTTGCCGTGCACGACGTCCTCGCCGCAAGTCACCGTCTCAAACTTGTCAATGAGGCCGACCATCTTAAGGTTGCGCTCGGCCGTAACGAGGCGCGACGACGTTGCAAGGCCCACGTGATAGCCCGCAGCCAGCAGCTCGTCTATGCACTCGGCAGCGCCGGCCTTAAGTTCCAGATCGGTCTTGACCATCTCGTCGCGAATCTCCTTGTGGCGATGATAGAGCGCCTCGGCGGTTTCTCTGCTGCCGCAATGCTTCTCAAGGATGCCCATGACATCGGGCAGCGTGCGGCCGATAAACTGATGGATCAGCGCATCATCAATCGCGATCCCCAGCTCGGCAGCGCCCGCCTTCCACGCCTTGATGCCCAAACGCTCGGTATCGACCAGCGTTCCGTCCATATCAAAAATGACAGCCTTGATCATATCGGTCCCTTCATCGGCTTGCGTTACCGCAACTCTACCGCACTTTACAAACTTGTATATAACGTATATAGCATATTGCACTTTCGTTACATAGATAGAAGTCTTATGGCAAGCTACTCGGTGGGATTATAGTTTTCGATCGAGTACTCAACGGTAAGGAACGTTTCATGTTTTCAGATAGCACCGCGTCCGCAAAGGAGCTTCAGGACAAACTCGCAGCGCTTGAGCAACTGCTTTTGGCATACGGTCGCGTCGCCATCGGCTTTTCCGGTGGTGTCGACAGCAGTTTTTTGGCCGCCGCCTGCTCCCGCATCATGCCCGCCAACACGCTACTCGTTCACCTCACCACGCCGCTCATCGGCACGCCCGAGCAGGCTTCGTTTGAGCGCTCCGTTGACGGACAGGCCAATGAGGGGCCGCATTTTAAGCTCCCTGTGCTCAACCTTTCGGTCGATCAGCTGCAGCTCCCCCAAGTAGCCTGCAACGATGCCGACCGCTGCTACCACTGCAAGCACGCCGGCTTTACCGCTATCGTCAACCACGCCAAGTCGCTCGGCTTCCCCACCGTCATCGATGGCAGCAATGCAAGCGATCGCGGTGACTACCGCCCCGGCATGCGCGCGGCAGAAGAGCTCGGCGTACGCTCGCCGCTTATGGAGGTCGGCTTTACCAAGGACGAAGAGCGCAAGCTGTTGCGCGCATGGGGCTACCCCGTTTGGAACCTGCCGGCAGGCGCTTGCTTGGCCACACGCGTCCCTACGGGCGAAGAGCTGACGCGCGAGAAGGTCAATCTAATCCGCGCCTGCGAGGACTACCTGCACGATCTTGGTCTGGCGCAGGTTCGCGCGCGCTTGGTCGGCGGGTGCATGCATATCGAGGCCGCTCCCGCAGATGTCACTAAGATTGCCGCCCTCGGCAGTGCTGCCGTCGACGGCGAGGGCAAGACCCCGTTGCCCGCCGCCATCGAGTCCGCGCTGCGCGAGCTGGGCTGCGGCCACATCTCCCCCAAGGTCACCCCCTACATCCACGGCAACATGAATCTTTAAGTTACGCCGTTTTACAAACGGCGTAACCGCTCGGCGCTGCACAGGCCCCGGGCACGGCAATCTGACGTTCAACTGCACGGGCGCGACCAAAATGCCAGCGCCCGCTTGTTTCACGTCATCTTGGCGCACCCGGAACCTGCTCGCTCGCGCATGCTCAACCGGAACACATAAATTG
>CAKXKM010000009.1:13432-17444 GCA_934876235.1 Collinsella sp. AF02-46-1
ACACCGAATAGCCCCACATTCACAACCGCCGCAGCTCCATATGAGGCAAATGAACCGGCGGCATTTGTCCCAAATCTTGAGTATTTGTTCGGCGGAGCGGCCTCTGCCGGCTCCTGCTAGACTGGTAGATTCCCAACCGTCTAGCCAGGAGCCTCAATGTCGCGCAAGTCCGCCTACAAGCAAGTACTTTCCATCGGCACCGCCGTGGTGCTGGGGTTTGCGCTGTTCACAGGGTCGCTCGACGGAGCGCCCAAGCTGCTCTCGCCGCAAAGCGATGAGCAGGCGGCTGCTCTGGCCGAGAAGCAAAGCGAGAGCCCCAACCGCACCGACGACGAAGCGGACTTGGTCGCCCGACTCGAATCGGGAACAGCGAGCTCCACGGACTCCGAAGATGATCAGGACTCCGGCGATGGCTCTGAATCCGCCACGACCGACACCGCTGACGATGCCTCTTCAAACGTCACCCCCATCGACGAGGTCGAAAACCCCGATCTCGACCGCGCCCGCGGCGTATATCTCAGCAGCATTCCCGACTACGCCGGCAACCCCTACGTTGCCCTTCGCGCCGACAGCACGCACCCGTTGGGCACGCCATCATTCACGCTCGGCGAATACGAGCGAGCTACCGAAGAGGGCTGCTTTAAGAAGTTCTCCAAGCTCGATAGCCTGGGCCGCACCCGCAAGGCACTCGCCTGCGTGGGTCCCGAATCGCTCGGTCAGGGCAAGCGCGGCGATATCTCGCGTATCCATCCCGCCGGGTGGCACCAGCAGCGCTACGACTTTATTTCGGGTCAGAGCCTCTACAACCGCTGCCACCTTATCGCCTGGTCGCTCTGCGGCGAAAACGCCAACCGCAAGAATCTGCTCACCGGCACGCGCTATCTCAACGAAACGGGCATGCTGCCGTTTGAAGAGCAGATCCTCGACTACATCCACGACACAGGCAACCATGTGCTCTACCGCGTCACACCCATGTATAACGAAGAGGAGCTCGTCTGCCGCGGCGTGCGCCTTGAGGCGCAATCGGTCGAGGACCACGGCAAGACCCTCTGCTTCCACGTATATTGCTACAATCTGCAGCCGCACGTGCAGATCGACTACGCCACCGGCCGCAATCAGGCCTCGGGGGACTAGGGCCGACCAAGCTGCCCCAAAACCTAAAATGATCCGTTTTCCTCCGTCCCCCAGGGATCAAAAAGGGCCGCCCCGGATTGCCCAGAGCGGTCCTTGCACCGGCATGCATGTTGCAGGCAACGCCACGCGCTACTTGGCGCGGCCCTCCTCATAGCGCTCGACCAGCTTGGCCTGAACGTCATAGGGTACCTGCTCATAGCCCGCGGGCTTCATGGTAAAGTCGCCCGTGCCGCGCGTGATGGAGCGCAGGCGCGTCGAGTAATCCGTCAGCTCGGCCAGCGGCGCCTGGGCAATGACCACGGTGTCTCCGCGCTCATCGGTCTCCATGCCCGTCACGCGACCGCGCGAGGCCGAGATGTCGCCCATCACGGCGCCGGCGTAGCTCTCGGGGATCGTCACCGTGATTTCCTCGATAGGCTCCAGCACCACTGGATCGGCATCGGCGCATGCCTTGCGCAGGCCGATGCGAGCCGCCGCGCGGAACGCCATCTCGTTAGAGTCGACGCTGTGATACGAACCGTCGTACACAGCCACGCGAATGCCCGTGAGCGGGTAGCCGGCAATAATACCGTCCTTCATGGTCTCCTGGACGCCCTTGTCCACGGCGGGAATCAGCGAGCGCGGAATGCGACCGCCCACGACCTCGTCCACGAACTCATAGCCGTCGCTCGTGCCGTCGGGCCCAATGAGCGGCTCGACGCGCAGCCAGCAGTCGCCGTACTGACCGGCGCCGCCAGTCTGCTTCTTGTGGCGACCCTGGGCGCTCGCCGTGCGGCGGATGGTCTCGCGATACGGAATGCGGATCGGCACGCTCTTGGCGGCGACCTTGGTGCGGTCCTCCAGACGGTTGAGCAGCACCGAAACCTGTGCCTCACCAACGGCAGAGATAATGGTCTGGCCAGTCTCCTCGTCGCGGTCGATGCTCATGGTCGGGTCTGCCTTGCAGGCCTTCTCGATAAACGTGTAGAGCTTCTCTTCGTCGCCGCGATTCTCGGCCTCGATGGCGATGCGGTACTGAGAGTTGGGGAACTTAAACGCCGCAGCCTCGACCTTACCGGTAATGGAGAGCGTATCGCCCGTCTCGGCCGCCAGCTTGGGCGCCACGATGATGTCGCCGGCATAGGCGTGACCGACCTCGGTCATGTCGCGGCCGCACATCACATACAGGTGAGCCAGACGATCGCTCTTGCGAGTACGCGCGTTGACCAGCTCAAGGCCCGGCTCAAGCGTGCCCGTCAGCACCTTGATAAAGCTGATGCGGCCCTGCTGTGGATCGGCCAAGGTCTTAAACACAAACGCCACCGGGCGGTCATCGTCGCTCGAGATCTTGAGCGAATCGCCGTCGATGAGCGGCATCTCGCCGTAGTCCGTCGGCGCCGGGAAGTACGTGGCAATGTCGTCCATCAGCGAGTTGACGCCCTGCTCCTTAATGCAATCGCCCGCAAAGACCGGCACAAAGATGCGCTCGGCGATTGCCTTGGACAACAAGCCCTCAAGCTCCTCCTGCGTCAGCGTCTCCTCGCCTTCCAGGTATTTCATCATCAGCTCGTCGTCAGCCTCGGCCACCAGCTCGCACAGATGGTCATGGGCCTCCTCGGCCTGGGCACGATACTCATCGGGAATCTCCGACTCAACGGCCTCGGCGCCGTTGCAGTGGCGCGCCTTCATGCGCACCAGGTCGATGATGCCGTCAAAGTCCTCGCCTTCGCCCCAGGGAAGAGTCACGGCGCCCAGGCGCGTACCAAAGCGCTCCTGCAGCAGGTCCATTGTGGTCGCAAAGCTGGCCTCGGAGCGCGACAGGCGGTTTACGAACACCGCACGCGCCAGGCGCAGATCCTCGGCGGCATACCAGAGCTTAACCGTCGTAGGCTGCGGGCCGGCCTCGGCGTCGACCACAAACAGAGCCGTCTCGCAGACGCTCATCGCGGCAAAGGCGTCGCCGATAAAATCGGGGTAGCACGGGGCATCGAGCACATTGATGCGCGCGCCCTTCCAGTCGATCGGCGCGATGGTCGTCGAAATGGAAAATGCACGCTTGACCTCTTCGGGGTCATAGTCGAGCGTGGGCTTGGTGCCGTCGTGGCCGCCCAGGCGGGCGGTCTTGCCGGAAAGGTGGAGCATGGCCTCGGCGAGTGAAGTCTTGCCCACCCCGCCTTGGCCTACGAGCACCACGTTCCTTACGTTACCGGTCTTGGGAGCACCCATGATGACCTCCTTGCAGGGCCGCGCGCAATGCGCGACGCCAACGGGGAGAGTTCGCGGTCGGTGCCGTCCCGGGAGCAGCATGGTCGGCAGCCGAGCCGACTCACCCTCCAAATGTCCTATGCCACCACCCTACCCTCACGGGCGGCTGTCCATGCAGACCTTTCGGCACGCGTATGGATACAGGCGGCGAGAGGAAGAGACAGGCTTGTGAGGCAATTATTGAACCCCGTCGATGTAAACAAAAAGCCGCCACAGACCGTAAGACCTGTGGCGGCTTCGCCTCAATTGCCTCAATTAATGGTTGAGTAAATACCTGAGTCTATCCCTCGATACGGCTCAAGAACTCACGCGTGCGCTGCTCGCGCGGATGGTCGATAACCTGCTCGGCAGGTCCCTCCTCGACAATGCGACCGCCGTCCATAAAGACCACGCGGTCGGCAACATCGCGCGCAAACTGCATTGCGTGGGTCACGATTACCATCGTCATATTCTGCGCCGCCAGGTCCTTAATGACACGCAGCACCTCGGCCGTCAGCTCGGGATCGAGCGCCGAAGTCGGCTCGTCAAAGAATAAGATTTCCGGGTCGAGTGCCAGGGCGCGGGCAATACTCACGCGCTGCTGCTGACCGCCCGAAAGCTCACACGGCACCTTGTTCTCGTTGCCCGTAAGCCC
>CAKXKM010000009.1:17454-17722 GCA_934876235.1 Collinsella sp. AF02-46-1
AGCCCCATCTGCGCGATCAACTCATGCGCACGCGCCTCCGCCTGCTCGCGCGGGCGCTTGAGCACGCGAATCGGAGCATCGGTGATGTTTTTCATTACCGTATAGTGCGGGAACAGGTTGTAATTTTGGAACACCAGGCCGAATCGCGAGCGCGCCTGCTTGGGCACATCGCCCTTCGCATAGACCGCGCCCGAACCCGCATCCGTCGCAACGGCAAGGTCGCCAAACGAGAGCGAGCCTCCGTCGAGTGTCTCGAGCAGCGTGGCAC
>CAKXKM010000009.1:17732-40478 GCA_934876235.1 Collinsella sp. AF02-46-1
CGCCACGACCTCGCCACGCTTTACCTCGAGCGAGATATCCTTGAGCACCTCATTGCCGCCAAACGCCTTACGCGCGTTCGTTATCATCATTACCGTTCCGAACACGGGAACCTCCATGTGTTTGAGAAGTCAGCGAGCGTGTGGCTGACGAGACAATGTGCTTCGAAAGAGGAGCGCCGCGTACTTCTGTACGCAAGCGACGGTTTGAGGAGCAGATTGGCCGTCAGGCACGCGCGCAGCGTCGAGCAGTCCGCCGTTCGCTAGAACGGCGGAACGATCTAGTCATGATAATAGTCCAGCTTCTTTTCGGCGGCGCCCAGCAGCATCTCGACCACAAAGTTAAAGACCCAGTAAATCAGCGCCGCGATCGCAAACGGCACCATGCTCACTTGCGAGGCAACCAGCGCCTTGGCCGTCGAGAACATCTCCCCCACGCCGATGGCAAACGCCAGCGATGTGTCCTTGACCAGCGTGATGATCTCGTTGCCCATCGCCGGCAAAATGCGTTTGGCAACTTGCGGCATCACGATGTACAAAAATGTCTGCAGACGCGAGTAGCCCAGCACCTCGGCGGCCTCATATTGACCACGCGGAATCGACTGCAGGCCCGAGCGATAGATCTCGGCAAAGTAGCCGGCGTAGTTGATGATGAACGCCACAACGCACGCCGTCCACTTGGAATCGGGCGTGAGCGAGATGCCAAACACGTAGTACGGGGCAAAGTAGATCGCAAACATCTGCAGCATAAGCGGCGTGCCGCGCATCACCGAAATATAGATGCGCGCAATCCAACGCAGCGGCGCGACCTTGCTCATGCGCATAAACGCCACGGGGATTCCCAGCGGAATCGACCCCAGCAGCGTCAGCACAAACAGCTGCAAACTGACCAAGAATCCCTGGCCAAGCATCTGCATCATGACCTGAATAGACAACCCAAGCTCTCTTTCACAGTAACGGAACAGCGAACCCAATGCTAAAGCGGGTTTTCCAGGTGCCCGAGTTTGCCGTGAAAGAGGAGCGCCGCGTACTAAATGTACGCAAGCGACGGTTTGAGCGGCAAAATCGGGTGCCTGGGAAAGCCGCTATTTGAGAACCCAGTTGTCGAAGGATAGACCGTATTCTGCATACTTGTCGCACAGGTCCTTGACCGTGCCGTCCTCGTAGAGCGCCTTGAGCGACTCGGTCACGGCATCGGCCGACTTGGTGTCGCCCTTCTTAAAGCCAACGGCGTAGTGCTCGCTGGACAGCGGCTTGTCGAGCTGCGTATAGGCATCGGGCTTGGCGGCAAGCTGATACTGGGCAATCGAAAGGTCGCAAGCCACGGCATCGACCGCGCCGCTCTCGAGCTGCATAAAGGCCGTGTTGTACTCGCCGATGGTATCGAGCGTGGCAAACGTCGCGGCCAGATCCTTCTGGTCGCCCTCGAGCACATCCTGCGCAGCGGAATCGGTCTGAGTGATCACGGTCTTGCCAGCGAGATCGTCCCAGCTCTTGATACCCGCGTCCTTCTTGACCACGAGCACTTGCTCGTTGAGCATGTACGGCTCGGAGAACGTGTAGCCGTCCTCACGGCCCTCCATGGTAAAGCCGTTCCAGATGCAGTTGATGGCGCCGGAGTTGAGCAGCGTGTCCTTGGCATCCCAATCGATGGCCTCGTAATCGACATCCCAGCCCTGCTTATCGGCAACGGCCTTGGCAAGGTCAAGGTCAAAGCCCGTGTACTCGCCCTCATCGCCCACAAAGCCGTACGGAGGGTAGGACTTGTCAAAGCCCACCACGAGCTTCTTGGACTCCGCGGCGCCCTTCACATCCTTGGCCGCGGCAGAACCAGCAGCGGAGCCCTTGCCAGCACCACCGCCGCAGCCGACAAGACCAAGGCCGAGCACCGTGGCGAGCGAGCCGGCTAGACCAACAAACTGACGACGAGACATATCGGTATTCATGGTATTCCCCCTCGATAGCACTTTAGTTAGGTAAAGTGAGTCATGTAACGTTCAGAATCATACACTTTAGTGAAATGGAGTACAAGGGAGGGCTTGCCCGGCGCGGGCGGGGAGCGGCGCGGAATTAAGTTTATCGCGAGTTCCGCACGCAAAGGAAAGCACTAAATGTGCTTTCCGTCTTGCGCAGGACTGTCCGAGCAGCAGACTTAACTGCCGACCGCCTCGCCCAGTTTCCTTATTGCGGCTGTTTGCCGATGTATGCCAGAATGCCGCCGTCCACGTACAGAATGTGCCCGTTGACGAAGTTCGATGCGTCGGAAGCCAGGAACACGGCGGGGCCCTTCAGGTCCTCGGGCGTGCCCCAACGGGCTGCGGGCGTCTTGGCGATGATGAACTGGTCAAACGGGTGACGGCTGCCATCGGGCTGCGTCTCGCGCAGCGGTGCGGTCTGCGGGGTAGCGATGTAGCCCGGCCCAATGCCGTTGCACTGGATATTGGCCTCGCCAAACTCGGAGCAGATGTTCTTGGTGAGCATCTTGAGTCCGCCCTTGGCGGCGGCATAGCCGGCGATGGTCTCGCGGCCGAGCTCGCTCATCATGGAGCAGATGTTGATGATCTTGCCGTGACCCTTGGCGATCATGCCCGGCAGGCAGGCCTTGGACACGATAAACGGCGCATTGAGGTCAATGTCGACGACGCGACGGAAGTCCTCGGCGCTCATGTCGAGCATCGGGGTGCGCTGGATGACGCCGGCGTTGTTGACCAGGATGTCGGGCGTGGTGCCAAAATCGGCTTCGATCTTGGCAACGAGCTCGGCGACGACGGCCTCGTCGGTGACGTCGGCAACATAGCCGTGAGCATCAAAGCCCAGCTCACGGTAGTGCTTCTCGGCTTCGGCAACCTTGTCGGCGTGACGGGCGTTAAAGGCAATCTTGGCGCCTGCCTCTCCGAGCGCCTCGGCAATGGCCATGCCGATGCCATAGGTGGCGCCGGTCACGAGCGCGACCTTGCCGTCCAGGCGGAAGCTGTCCATAAGATCAGACATAGCAATCCTTCCAAAAGAAACGTTCATCTATATAAGTCTTGCTTTTCGTACAAGCTCAGTATATGTGAAGTAGGGTAATAAACCCTCCCATTCTCCGAAAAATAGGTGAACGTTCACTTTTAAAAGGTAAACGGTGAACTCGCACTGCTGCGCGGGCGGCTCGATTGTCCTGATCGAGGAGGGCAAGCTCGAGAGACAAGTGGGCACGGGCTGCCCGTTGGCCCCGCGCGTAGTGCTACTTTTCAAACGCGGCGCGCGCAAAGTGCCGGGTGAACAACTTACTGGCGATGCCGGCGACGTTGCCTAAGATCAGCGCCGAGATAGCGGCGGTCACGTCTGGCCACGTCAAAGCCACCTAAGTTGTGCATGGGTGTCAGCGGCCCTTATTTCACCGCAACTGTGGGGATGGGGGATGCGATAGTATTACGTGATGAGATTCGACAAACCGTGGGCTTCATTCGAGGGCTTTATGGAACAGCACCAGCATTATCAGAGCCTGCAAGATCAGGCATACAACGCATTGCGCTCCAAGATCATCTATGCCGAGCTCAAGCCCGGCACGCGCCTTTCGGCGATTGGTCTGGAAAAGGAGACGGGAATCGGGCGCACGCCCATTCGCGAGTCCTTTGTGCGCCTGCGCGAGCAAGAGCTGGTGGAAACGCGTCCCAAAAGCGGCACCTATGTCTCAAAAATCAGCATGGAGCGCGCCGAGAACGCCTGTTTCTTGCGCGAGAAACTCGAGAGAAGTGTGCTCATTAAATGCTGCTCTGCCGCCACGCCCGAGCAAAAGCATCGGCTCGAGCAGATTCTTGCCGAGTCCGAGTCGCTCGACCACAGCGAAACGCGTCGCTTTTTTGACCTGGACAACCTGTTTCATGAGACATGTTTTGAGATTGCCGGCCGCCACATGTTGTGGGATTGGATGAAGAGCGTCAACACGCATTTCGAGCGATACAACTGGTTGCGTATGGTGTCGCAGGATCTGGACTGGGAGCCGATCCGTGGGCAACATCGCCGGATTCTTGAGGCCATTAAGAAGGGCGATACCGACACGGCGAGCTACCTGGCAGAGACGCACCTACATCTAATGCCCGAGGAGCAGGGCCCGGTTATCGCCTTGCATCCCGACTACTTTGAGCTGTCCAAAGACTCGGCAATCTAATTCGTCCTCTTTATTAGTTGCGGTTAAATAGGGACTGTTTTGCGGCTTTGGCGGCGTAAGCAGTCCGTATTTCACCGCAAGTGCGGGGGTGCAATCGGGGCATGAAAAGGCTGCGGCGCCGCTTGGAGGAAAAGACCGGAAGCAAGGGTCCATTCCTCCAGACGGCGCCGCAGCTGTTTTGGTGGACTGGATTATGTTGAGTCGGTTGATTGACCGGGAAAGCAAAGCGGCTCGGGGGCGTGTCGCTTCCGTCACGTTCTATCAGCATACAAGACGGTTTTGGTTCTTGTTCGTGACGGAAACGGCGCGCTTCCGAGCCGCTTTAAAAGAAAGGGGGCGAGGTCTAGGACACGCCCCCTTTCACGATAGAGAGCTAAACCTAGCCGCGGACCTTCTTGACGACGTCCATGGCCTCGCGGGCGATCTGCTCGACCTTGGAAAAGTCGCCGTCGGCGAACAGGGCCGGCTTGACCATCCAGGTGCCACCACAGGCGATGATGGCGCTGGAGCTCAGGTACTCCTCGACGTTGGCGGTGCTCACGCCGCCGGTGGGCATAAAGCGATGACCGACAAACGGAGCGGCGAGGGCCTTGATGGTGTTGAGGCCACCATACTGAGCCGCAGGGAAGAACTTGGTGACCTTGAGGCCCAGATTCTCGGCAGCAGTGACCTCGGAGGGGGTCACGGTGCCGGGAAGGACGGGCAGGTCGATGTCGATGCAGTGCTTCACGACGTCCTCGTTGTAACCCGGCGAGACGATGAACTTGGCACCGGCGGTGCGGGCCTGCTCAACCTGCTCGACGGTCAGGACAGTGCCGGCGCCGACGCACATCTCGGGCTCGGCCTCGGCCATAGCGGCGATGCACTCGGCGGCGCAGGCAGTGCGGAAGGTGACCTCGGCGGACTTCATGCCGGCTGCCATAAGGGCATGGGCGAGCGGTGCGGCGTCCTCGACCTTGTCGAGCACGACGACCGGCACGATGCCCAGGGATTCAAGCGTGGTGTAGAACTGATCGAACATAGTGTTCCTTTCGATGTGAGGCGCGCACGGGCGCGTGATTGCCAAAGAAGATTGGCCATGAGCCGGTTCCGGATTGGTTATCGGAGGCACTGCTTGGGTCACAAGCAATTTCGGAACCGGCTACGAGGCCAGTCGTGAAGGAATGCCAGACAAAACCGGAATGGGACTAAGTGGTTCTACCTGGCCGGAGGAATCGGGGAGCGGGCTGCAGAGATATGGGTATGGAAAGCTGCGGCCCGCGGAATGGGGATGGCTTAGCGCGCGACGCGGGTGCCACCGTCGGCGGCGGATGCCACGGCTGCGATCTCGTCTGCGGTCACCAGGTTGGAATCGCCCTTGATGGTGAGCTTGAGGATCGAGGCCGCGATGGCGTAGTTGACGGCGTCCTGCGGGTCAAAGTCGTTGATGAGGGCATGGACGAGGCCGGCGTTAAAAGCGTCGCCGGCGGCAACGCCCTCGAGCACGTGCACGTCGTGAGCAGGGGAGAACCAGTGCTCGCCGCTCTCGGCGTCAAAGAGCATGCCCATCCAAATGGAGCGCTCGACGCAGGAGATGTTGCGGACGACCGAGGCGACCTTCTTGCAACCGTACTCGTCGCAGATCTGACGGGCCATCTCGACGTAGGTGTCGCGCTCCTCAATGCCGTGGGCAAGGGAGCCGGAGACGCAGGTCATACCGAGACCGGCAGGAGCGTCCTCGTCGTTGGCAATGCAGATGTCAACGAGCGGCAGGAGTTCCTTCATGGTGGCCTGCGACTTCTCGGGCGACCACATCTTGCCGCGATAGTTCACGTCGCACACGGTGGTGATGTCTTTGGCGCGGCAGGCGGTGAGGGCATCCTTGCAGGCGGCGGCCATCTCGTCGGAGACGGCGGGCGTCACGCCGGAGAAGTAGAAGACATCGACACCCTTGAGGATCTCGTCCCAGTCAAAGACGTCGCGCTTGGCCATGTTGATGGCAGAGTACTTGCGGTCGTAGACGCAGCCGTTGCCGCGCTGCGAGGCGCCGACCTCAAACACATAGGAGCCAAGACGGTCGCCCTGGCGCACGACGCGCGAGGTATCGACGTCGTAGACCTTCAGCGAACGCAGGGCGCACTCGCCCAGACGGTTGGCCGGGACAACGGAGACGTAAGCTGCCTTGTCACCCTGGTAGGCCAGGGAAAGCGCGGTGTTGGCTTCGGCGCCGCCGTAGCGGACATCAAACTCGGTCGCCTGCTCAATGCGCAGATGGTCTTTGGGCGAGAGCCTCATCATGATCTCGCCGAAGGTAAGAACCGTTTTACCCATGGTCGCGCAGCTCCTTCTTGCTCGTGCGTACACCTTTGATATGGCGTTGGCACGGAGGTGCCAAGACGGTAGGGTACATCTTTGCACCTCCGTGCCAACGCTTGCCGAAATCGGTTTACGAAATCGGTTTCGTTTCGAGTTGTAGTATACTCATCTACAACGTTTTGCAAGTGAGATTTTTAAAAAAATGCCTAAAATGGCTCAGACTGCCGACAATTGGGAAACGGGGTGCGCTATGGCGCAGATGAGGATTAAGGACATTGCTGCCGAGGCGGGCGTGAGCCCGGCCACGGTCTCGCGCTATCTCAACAACCGCCCTGGGCAGATGACCGAGGAAACCCGTGCTCGCATCGCGGCGGTTATCGAGCGCACCGGCTATCGCCCGCGTGCCGCCGCGCGCAACCTGCGCAGCTCGCGTACCAACCTCATCGGCGTGATTCTGGCCGACATCGCTAACCCGTTCTCCAGCGCCATGCTCGAAGGGCTTTCCGCCAGCGCCGCCGCGCGCGGCTGCTCGCTCATGACGGCCATTAGCGGCAACGACCCCGCCAAGGAGGCAGAGTCGCTCACCAGACTTATCGATGCCGGCGTGGACGGCCTGGTCATCAATACCTGCGGAGGCAACGACAAGGCGATCGCCGCGGCTGCGGGACGCCTGCCCGTCGTGCTGCTCGACCGCGATGTTGCCGACGGCGGTGTCGATCTGGTGACCTCCAACAACCGTGAGCTGGTCGCCGGCCTGGTAGACGCCTTGGCCTCTGCGGGCAGCGAGCGCCTGTGCCTGCTCACCGAGGCAAGCGACGACAGCCCCGTGCGTCGCGAACGCGCCGAGGCCTTTGTCGACGAGCTTTCGCGACGCGGCCTTGCGGGTGAGGTCGTCACCCTGGCCGATGGTGGCGCCACGGGCGTTGGCCGCTTGGACGAGACCATCCGCGGCTATGCGGGCAAAAAGCTCGGCCTCATTGCCGTCAACGGCCTGGTTTTCCTGCGTTTGACCGAGGCGCTGGCACAGCTGGGGCCCTCGTTGCCGGCTGGCCTCAAGATCGCGACGTTTGACGATTACCCTTGGAACCACGTGCTCTTTGGCGGTGTGACCACGGCAGCGCAGGACACTCTTACCATTGCCGAGCGCGTAGTCGAGCGCCTGTCCGAGCGTATCGACATCGTTACCACTACGGTGGGCGATGCCGCAAAGCTCGCCCCCAAGCGCATCGAGATACCCGGCCGCATCGAACACCGCGCTTCGACCTCGCGCTAGCCGCTCGTTCGCAACGGCCTGCTCGCGCACGTTTTTTAAGCGCTTGATACGCTTTAACCCTGCGGAAACATTTTTCTGCGATAGTATCTGCGATATAGATCAGTCGAAACCCGCCCGAAAGAAAGGGGAGCGACATGAACCAGCAGAACATCGATTACGTACTCCGCTCCGTAGAGCAGCGTGACATCCGCTTTGTGCGTCTGTGGTTTGTCGACATTCTCGGCCGCCTCAAGAACTTTGCCATTAGCCCCGAGGACCTCGAGGTCGCTTTTGAGGAGGGTATTGGCTTTGACGGCTCCGCCATCGAGGGTTTTGCCACGCCCGAGGAAGCCGACATGCTGGCGTTTCCCGATGCTTCGACCTTCCAGATTTTGCCGTGGCGCCCGAGCCACAACGGCGTCGCGCGCGTGTTCTGCGACGTGTGTACTCCCGATCGCAAGCCTTTCGCCGGCGACCCGCGCGATGCCCTGCGCCGCATGTTCCGCAAGGCCGAGAAGGCCGGCTATCTGCTCAACGTGGGCGCCGAGCTGGAGTATTACTACTTCCCCGACGAGCACACCCCCGAGCCGCTCGACAACGTGGGCTACTTCGATCTTTCGGTGAGCGATGCCGCCCGCGACTTGCGCCGCAACACGGTCCTCACGCTCGAGAAGATGTCCGTGCCCGTGGAGTACACCTTCCACGCCGCCGGTCGCTCGCAGCACGGCATGAGCCTGCGCCACGCCGAGGCCCTGAGCATGTCCGACGCCATCACCACGGCCAAGCTCATCATTAAGCAGCAGGCCTACGAGAGCGGTTGCCACGCTTCCTTTATGCCCAAGCCGTTGGCGGGCGAGGACGGCAGCGCCATGTTTTTGCATCAGTCGCTGTTCGACCACGACGGCAACAACGTCTTTTGGGGCGAGGACGACGAGAAGTACCACCTCTCCGAAATCGCCAAGCACTACATGGCCGGCATCTTGGCGCACGCGCGCGAGATCAGTGCCATCACCAACCCCACGGTCAACTCGTACAAGCGCATCACCACGGGTGGCGACTCCGTGCCGCAGTACGCCACGTGGGGCCCGCGCAACCGCGCGAGTATGGTCCGCATTCCGGTCTACAAGCCCGGCAAGCCGCTGTCCACGCGCATCGAGCTGCGCAGTCCCGACCCCATGGCCAACCCGTACCTGGTCAACGCCGTCACGCTGGCGGCTGGTCTGGACGGCATCGAGCGCAAGCTGGAACTCCCGCCCGAGGCCACGGCCGAGACGCTCAAGCTTACCGACCGTCAGATGGTCGAGGCCGGCTACGCGCCGCTGCCGCGCTCGCTCAAAGAGGCGCTTGACGTGTTTGAGGACTCGCAGTTTATGAAGGATGCCCTCGGCGAGCACATTCACAGCTTCTTCCTCAAAAAGAAGCGCGACGAGTGGCATAAGTTTGAGTCTACGATCACCGAGTGGGAGATCAAGCACTACCTGGCGAACTCCTAATCGCGCTGGCTTGTTCCAGTACGATTGAGCTCATTTCTTTGGAGGCCGATATGTCCGAAAAGAGTGCCCTGTTCATGGCGCGCACGACGCGCTTCCACGAGTTTGCCCGCAGCTTGACGACTACCCTGGGTGTCGAGGTGAGCCTGGCAACCCCCGATTCGCCAACTGCGGCGCACGACTTTGACCTGCTGATCCTCGACTCCGACGGCATCCGCAGCGACCGCATCGATCAGATTGCCAAGTGGCTTGATGATCGCGGCGGCGTCCCCATGTTGGTGATTGTCGACGACGAGGCGCTCGGCACCTTGCGTCTGCCGAACCACGCGCATGCCGACTTTATATGCCCCACGGCGACGCCTAACGAGCTCAAGGCTCGTGCGCAGCGCCTGATGGGCGAGGAGGAGACCGTTACCGCCGACGATGTGCTCAACATCGATAACCTCGAGATCAACCTGGCCACCTACCAGGTGACGCTCGATAACGAGCCCATCGACCTGACACTGATGGAGTACTCGCTGCTGAGCTTTTTGGCGACGCACCCCAACCGCGCCTACAGCCGTGAGGTGCTGCTGCACCGCGTGTGGGGCTTTGAGTACTGCGGCGGCACGCGCACCGTTGACGTGCACATCCGACGCATCCGCTCCAAGGTGGGCCCGCAGATCGCGGCACACATCACTACCGTCCGTGGCGTGGGCTATCTGTTTAAGGACTAGCAAGTAAATAGAGGGCAATGTGAGGGTACCGGAGATTTCTCCAGTACCCTTTTCTCGTTTAGGGCGATAAGAAGACCTTTTACCGATTAAAAGTGTGTCAGTAAAAACAATATCAAACGTATACCACTATCTAGCGAATATCATTTAGTTACCGTATCTCCCTACTACACGGATGGAGGAAGAAATGCGTTATTCGAGAAAGGTGATTGTCGGATTCATAGTGTTGCTTGCCGCCCTGATGTCTCCAAGGTTGGTTTTTGGAGACGACGACTTGGTCCGTGTCACACCGCAAATAGCTGTGGAGCAAGCGCAGGCTTTCTTTGATGATGTATCGGATGAACCGGTGACCGCTTGTGACCCAGTAAAAATGGTAAATTCCGATGGAGATTCAATCGGGTATATCGTTCGTGCGAAGCGGGATGACGTTAACTATGGCTACGTCGTATTTGATTCAGAGCGATCTTGGTGGATCAGCGAATACTGCTTGGCTCCGAACGCTCTTTTACCTATCGAGAGTGCAAGCGAAGAAATTGCACTCCTCGCATCCTCGGATAACGTCGTTGCGTTAAAGATTGACGAGCTAACTGTTGGCGTTGCCGACTTAGATAAAAACATTGTTTTAGACGCAAGTGGAAAAAAAGTACCAAATAAATTGTCCTCGGGAGGCAATCGCAGCGGATCGCCGGAACATTTCGAAGACGTTTTTGTATCTGCCAAGGATTTGTATAAACAGGGATATGTCGTTGATGCGAGCAAAACGGTTTCGGGAATAATAACGCCAACGCAAACAGAAGTTATCAAAGAAACGGGGACTTATGCTTGCGCTGTTTCGGCAATGTTTGCAGTTAGCAGTCACTATGTGACTTTGAACCGCCTTAAATTGTCCGATTTATACTCGGAGCTTTGGAGGCTGTCGGGGACATGGGAAGAAGAAGAAAAGAAATATGATCAAGCGACTGGTCTGTACTTTACTCAAGGCAAGACTTCTCCTGACAAACCCGCTCCGGCCTTAAAGGAGTTTTGTGCAAGACGAGGCAAGGAGCTTGAGACGTCATTCGTTTGGTATCCGTCATGGGATTCCTTTAGGGTGAATACCGACTCGGGGAATCTGAGTATTTTCTCTGGAAGGCTCCGGTCAAATGGCAGCGGGCACGCAATGGCAGTTGTGGGCTACGTGGCAATGCATAACACATACTCGAATGCCAAGAAGTACCTGCTTGTTGTTTGGAATGGATGGACAAACCAGCTACAGTTTCTTCCATATGACGTATCAATTTACACGTCTCACGATGGCACATATTGCAAGGGTTGATTGTACTCGTGAACGGCGACAAGTTCATTCGAAGGGCAATGCTCCTATTGGTGCTTTCCTTTGCTTTGCTCACCGCAGCGAGCTTCTTTCTGTTAAGGGCGACTAATGGGGGAGAAAACGACACGGTTGTTGCAGTCGAGGTGCGCGCTCTATCGGATGTTCATAACGGGCAATTTGAGGCGCTTATGCCAAGTGGTTGCCGTAAGAGAATCGATATGCGCCGCAAGTCAAGTTCCGGATATGTCTCAGGGTTGAAAGCAGGTGATAAATGGATTCTAGTTTTTGTGGAAGATAAGGAACTTGACGGGACTGTTCTGTATCCCCATTCAGCTGAGAAAGTCAAATCAAGTAGACAGGGGGAATGAAGAATGATTGATAGAAAGCAGTTCTTAGGTCTGATGGCGGGGGCTCCTATTTTGATGCGAGCCGGGATGGCAGAAGCCGTGGAGTTGCCGGACGCTCAGAAGCGATTGACGCTCGTGGTCGACACGGTGGTCAGAGATGAAAATGGCAATGAAAAAACGCGAACAAGAAGCAGAGAGACTATTTTCACGCCAGAGAGCAAAACTGTGTCTGCCGACGCTATGGCCGGTGATGTCATAACAATCCAGAGGGAATCAGATGAAACGTTGCCGCTGCTTGCCAAGATTGAGCTCACAGTCGCTTATTATAACGATAAAACAGAAATTGAGATTCGTTCCGGAAAGTACTCGATAGTCCAAATCGATCCGCTTGTGATGTATGCAAACGCTTGGTACGCGCTCATGCAGAAGGATAAATACGTGATGAATAACTTCACGGAAAGCGAAGCATCATATGAAACGGGGTGGGGGCCAACGCCATACGACGCGGAGAAAGATAAGTGGACGTGCGGATCAGGCATGGGCGCGACGATTACGGACTTCATTAACGATTCAACATATAGCTTTGCTATCGACTGTTATATCGAATAGACATGACGGCATAGAACGAATTGGCCTATAAGCATGTCATTACTTAAGCAAAGCTGAAATCTTGGCATCTAGTGCTCGGGACTGCCCAGCTTGGGGTACAACTCAACGTGAACAATGATGGCCCGCCACATGTTTGGCGGGCCTTTGGTTATTTGACGAAAGGATCGCAGCTATGAGCGAGTACGATTCCCAGCGTCCCCAGGATGCGGGCAACGCCGGCGAGACCCAACAGCAGCCGCGCGTGCAGGTGGAGTCAACGCCTGCCGACAGCAACATTCCCTACGTGCAGGCCTACGACACGCAGACCGGCAAGCCGCTGGGCAGCCAGCAGGTTGTAAACAAGCACACGGTGGTCAAGACCAAGACCAAAAAGCTGCCGATCTTTATTACGGCGCTCGCCGGCTGCGCCTGTGGCGCCCTGCTGGTCATTGCGCTCATTATGAGCGGCACGCTCAACATTGGCGGCGGCAAGAATGCCGTGACGGCGGGTGCTTCGGGTTCATCGACGCAAAAGATTACGATTGATTCCGAGGACACCACGCTGGCCGAGGCCGTTTCTGCCAAGGCCCTGCCCTCCGTGGTTTCCATTACCGCCACTTCGAGCGGCGGCCAGAATGGCTCGCTTTCGCAGTCTGCCGACGAGTCGGACAACTCGGGCAGCGTCGGCTCGGGCGTTGTGCTCGATACCGAGGGCCACATCCTCACCAACAACCACGTGGTCGATGGTTACGACCAGTACGTGGTGACCATGGACGACGGCACCACCTACGAGGCCGAGTTCGTGGGCAACGATGCTTCGAGCGACCTGGCCGTCATCAAGCTCAAGGACGCCGATGCTTCCAAGCTCACCCCGATCGAGATCGGCGACTCCTCCAAGCTCAACGTGGGCGAATGGGTCATGGCGATCGGCTCGCCCTTCGGCAACGAACAGTCTGTCTCCACCGGTATCGTCTCGGCGCTGTATCGCTCCACGGCCATGAGCTCTACCGGCGGCAACACCATCTATGCCAACATGATCCAGACCGATGCCGCCATCAATCCGGGCAACTCCGGCGGCGCGCTCGTCAACGACAATGGCGAGCTTGTGGGTATCAACTCGCTTATCGAGAGCTACTCGGGCTCCAGCTCGGGCGTGGGTTTTGCCATTCCGGTTAACTACGCCAAGAACATTGCCGACCAGATCATCGACGGTAAGACGCCGGTGCATCCGTACATGGGCGCTACGCTTTCGAGCGTCAATGCGCTTAACGCCCGCACCAACAAGTTGAGCACCGATAGCGGCGCGTATGTGGCGAGCGTCGTTGAGGATGGTCCTGCCGCCAAGGCCGGCATTCAGGAGGGCGACGTCATCACCAAGCTGGGCGACGATGAGATTTCGAGCGCCGACGGCCTGATCATCGCGCTGCGCAGCCACGAGGTGGGCGAGAAGGTCGAGATCACGCTCATGCGCGGCAAGGAAGAGAAGAAGGTCACGGTTGAGCTGGGCTCCGACGAGGAGCTGCAGAACCAGCAGCAGAACGACAGCGCGACCGATACCGGCAACGGCGGTATTACCGACGAGCAGCTGCGCCAGTATCTGGAGGAGCTGCTTGGCCAGCAGGGTCAGGGTCAGGGCAACGGTCAGGGTTTCTAACGAACCGTATTGCACATATCGAAGCCAGAGGGGACTGTCCCCCCACCCCCGGGCACGCCCCACAATTTTTATTTTTACGGTGGGGGCGGGGGAACCGCGGATTTATAAAGGGCCAGGGCCAGAGTTGCTCGGGCCAACCAAACCCGGTCTGGCGGCTGCCGATTCGATGCGGTTTGAAAGGGCGATTCGACCCCATTGTGACCGGTGGTACTCTAGTATCCGTTTGAAATCGAGCGAAGGAGTGCCGCAATGGAGCAATCGAGCCTGTTTGGTGACGGTGTAGATATCGATACCAAAACGCCCGCGAGCGAGGATACCGCTGCACCGGCCGATGCCCGTGCCCAGGCGGCGGCGCGTGCGGCCGAGCTGCGCCACGAGCTCGATTACCACGCCTACCGCTACTACATGCTCGATGCGCCCGAGATCACGGATGCCGCCTTCGACAAAATGCTCGTTGAGCTCCAGCAGATCGAGGCCACCTACCCCGACCTGGTGACGCCCGACAGCTATACCCAGCGCGTGGGCGGCTACGTGAGCGAGCAGTTTACGCCGGTCACGCACATGGCACGCATGTATTCCATGGACGATGCCATGGATCTGGACGAGCTCGACGCGTGGCTCCAGCGCACCGAGGATGCGCTCGGAGCCGGTAGCGTCACCTATACCTGCGAGCTTAAGATCGACGGTCTGGGCGTGGCGCTTGCCTACCAAAACGGCACCTTTGTGCGCGCGGCCACACGCGGCGACGGCACCACGGGTGAGGACGTGTCGCTCAACGTGCGTACCATCAAGGATGTGCCCATGCACCTGTCCGAGCCGGCGCTCGCCCACATGGGCGCCGACCGCGAGCGTGCCATCGAAGTACGTGGCGAGGTCTATATGCCCAAGGGCAGCTTTGTGCGTCTGAATGAAGAGGCCGATGCCGAGGGTCGCGACCCCTTCGCCAACCCGCGCAACGCCGCTGCCGGATCGTTGCGCCAGAAGGATCCCAAGGTCACGGCACGCCGCGACCTGGCCACCTTTATCTACGCCATTGCCGATACCGATCCGCTGCACGTCCACAGCCAGCGCGAATTTCTCGACTGGCTGCGCAGCGCCGGCTTCAGCGTCAACCCCAACGTGGCCCGCTGCGCCACGCCGGCTGAGGTTCACGAGTTCTGTGCCCAGGCACTTGAGCACCGCGGTGACCTGGACTACGACATCGACGGCGTAGTCGTAAAGGTCGACAGCTTCCAGCAGCAGCTCGACCTGGGCTTTACCGCTCGCGCACCGCGCTGGGCTATTGCCTTTAAGTTCCCGCCCGAGGAAAAGCAGACCGTCCTGCGCGAGATTCGCATCCAAGTGGGCCGCACCGGTGTGCTCACGCCGGTCGCCGAGTTCGACCCGGTCACGGTTGCCGGCTCTACCATCGCGCGCGCAACGCTGCACAACATCGACGAGATCCGTCGCAAAAACGTGCGCGAGGGCGATACCATCATCGTGCACAAGGCGGGCGACGTGATCCCCGAGGTCGTGGGTCCCGTGCTCGACAAGCGCCCTGCCGATTCGGCCGACTGGCACATGCCCGAGGTCTGTCCCGTGTGCGGCAGCCCCGTGGTCCACGAGGACGGCGAGGTCGCCTACCGCTGCGTCTCCATCGACTGCCCTGCGCAGCTCAAGGAGCGCCTGCTCCATTGGGTGAGCCGCGGCTGCATGGACGTCGACGGCCTGGGCGACGAGATTGTCGACAAGATGATCGCCGCCGGGCTGATCCACGATGTCGCAGACTTCTACCAGCTCACGGTCGACGACATCGCCGGCCTGGACACGGGCCGCGTGTACGCCAGCTCCAACAGCAAAAAGGGCGTCAAGAAGGGCGATCCCATTCCGGTGGGCCTCAAGACGGCCGAGAAAATCATCGCCGAGCTCAACAAGTCCAAGAGCCAGCCGCTCGGTCGCGTGCTGTTTGCCCTGGGCATCCGCCATGTGGGCAAGAGCGTGGGCGAGGTCATCGCCGAGCGATTCCTGTCGATCGACAAGCTCATCTTGGCGAGCGAAGAGGACATCGCCGAGTGTGAGGGCATCGGTCCCAAGATTGCGGCGAGCGTCAAGCAGTTCCTGGCCGTGCCCGAGAACCTCGCCGTGCTAGAGCGCCTGCGTCAGGCGGGCCTGTCGCTCGAGGTCGACTTGGGCGCCGCGCACGCGCAAGCCGCGGCCGACGCTGGCGTGGCGGGCGAGCTTGCCGACGCTCAACCACTCGCAGGTCTGACCTTCGTGCTCACCGGCACGCTCGTCAACCGTACGCGCGACGAGGCAGGCGCGGCGCTCAAGGTGCTCGGCGCCAAGGTTTCGGGTAGTGTTTCAAAGAAGACGAGCTATCTGGTCGCCGGCCCCAAAGCGGGCTCCAAGCTCACCAAGGCCGAGCAGTTGGGCGTGCCTGTATTGGATGAGGACGCACTCGAGCAGATCTTGGCTACTGGTCAGGTGCCAGAGGTGTAAGGCATCGATAGCCAAATTGAAGAACCGCCCGGAAGCACGATGCCTTCGGGGCGGTTCTTACTTTGCTGGGGAAACGGGCACCGTGATCTGCGTCACGTAGGTCTCTGGATCGTCGCTGATGATGTCATCGATAAGGGCGATCTCGCGTGAGGGACCGGCGGGTGTCAGGCCGTGCTCGCACATATAGCCGAGCAGTTGCTCGTAGCGTGGGGCTGCTTGCCCATGTGTACCGCGGAAGCTTATGGTCAGACAGCGCGCGGCGGGCCGCACCTCGACGTCGCCCACGTAATCATCGGTGTCATCGAGCAGCAGGAAGACCTCGTCGTAGCCATCAAAGTCGCCGGCGGCGAGGCGCTCGGCGCCAATCCCGACGCCCAAGTTGCCCAGAAAGACAAAGGTCTCGTGCTGGCCCTTCTGCAGTTGACGAATCTGCCACTCCAGCGCATAGGCGTCGGTAGGGTTGACGCGTTCGCGCAACACGGCGCAGCGAAGCTCGGGCGCATCGATTTCGCGGATGGTATCGAGCTCGGTGCTCAAGGCATCGTGTAGCAGAGCAAGCCGGTTGTCGATCTTGCGCGATACGCGCTCCAGCTCGCGGCGCTTGCGCTCGATGAGTTCCTGCTGCTGAGCTAGCTGCCGCTGCATGAGGTCCACATCGCGCGTGGTCACAAACTCGCGGATCTGTGCCAGCGGCAGGTCCAGAACACGCAGGTGGCTGATGGTGTTGAGGGTGGAGAGCTGCCGCGATCCGTAGTAGCGGTACCCACTCGCCGGATCGATGTGCGCCGGGTCCAGTAGGCCCATCTGCTCGTAATGGCGCAACGTGCCCACGCTCAGGTTAAACAGGCGCGCCACCTCGCCAATGCGGAGCAGGCCCTCGGTATGTTCAGTTGGCGAGTCGGCCATAGGAACGCTCCTTTCAATAGAGCCGGGGAGGGGCGCCGGGCTCGCGTTGCCCCGCTACGCCATCAGCTTGTCAAAAGCCCCGCGCCGGTTGAGCACGGTAAATGCAATCACACAGATGACCGCCGACAGAATCGACCCGCACGGCGAGGCGATACCCATGGGGAACAGCGTGTCGGAATAGGCGTTCGACAGCAGCCAAGCGCCGGGCACGCGAATGAGGGCCACGGCCAGCACGTTGTGCGCAAAGCCGATGTAGCTCTTGCCGTATGCGGCGAAAAAGCCGCTAAAGCAAATGTGGATGCCGGCAAAAATCGCGTCGAAAATATAGCTGCGCATATAGCCGGTACCGGCGGCGACTACTGCAGCGTCCTTGGCAAAAAAGCCGATAAACGCCGGCGCCACCAGCCACATCAGCACCGTGATCAGGCAGCCGTACACCGCCGAGATGGTCATGGCGTCCTTGAGTACCTGACGCGCGCGGTCACCCTTGCCCGCGCCGGCGTTTTGCGCCGTGAGCGCGCTGACGGTAGCGCCCATGGAACTCGGCACGATAAACAAAAAGCTGATCATCTTTTCGACCAAGCCTACGGCGGCGGCGTCGACCAGACCGCGGTGGTTGGCGATGACGGTGATGAACATAAACGCCACCTGGATGCAGCCGTCCTGCACGGCCACGGGCACACCGATCTTAAGAATGCTGCCGAGCACCTCGGGCTGGGGGCGCAGGTCGCTACGCTTAACGTGGATGTTCGTGCGGCGGCTCTTGAGCCACACGAGCGCGAGGGCAACGCTGGCTGTCTGGGCGGTCACCGTGCCGAGTGCGGCGCCTACGGGGCCGAGCCCCATGTGGCCGATAAACAGAAAGTCGAGCGCGATGTTGATGATGCACGCCACGCCAATCACGTACATGGGCGAGCGCGAATCGCCCAGCCCGCGAAAGATGGCCGAGAGGATGTTGTATGCGGCGATAAAGGGAATGCCGACAAAGCAGATGCGCAGGTAGGCGGCAGTGCCTTCGACGGCTTCGGCGGGAGTGCCAATGAGCGCCACAATCTGCGGACACAGTGCGAGCAGGACAGCGGCCAGCACCACCGAGACACCCATAAAGAGCGTGATGGTGTTGCCGATGGCGGTCTCGGCTCGGTCAAACCGGCGCGAGCCCACGGCGTGGCCGACGATGACCGTCGTTCCCATGGCCAGGCCCACGAGCGTTACGGTAATGATATAGAGCGTCTGCGCGCCATTGCCCACGGCGGTGATGCCGGCGGCGCCGCTAAACTGCCCCATCATGTACAGGTCGGCCATGCCGTAGAGCATCTGCAAAAAGTACGAGAGCATATAGGGCAGGGCAAAGACCGCGATGGTCTTGAGGACATTGCCGCGTGTGAGGTCGTGTTCCATGGGCGGGGCTTTCTGGCTGGGTTCGTTTTGCTACCAGTGTAGTGAAAACCCTACAACGATTGTAGAGTCAAGGTTTATGTTGGCAGCGGGGCGAAAAAAGTCGCGCTCGCGTTCATTTCCAATTGAATACAGAGATGCACCTTGCGAGCTTAGCGCCTGCACTAGCCTTGCAGAAATCGATTTCGGAACACTTGACACCGCCGCACGGCGCGCCATAATACGTGGGTTTGCGAACAACGTTTGATGGGGGATGAACCTGCGTGCGCAATCTCAAGATTCTGTTTTCCTATCTGGGGGCATACCGCCGCGATGCCATACTCGGCGTGCTCTTTGTGACGGCCGAAACGGCGCTCGAGCTGTTTATCCCGGTCATCATGGCAAATATCATCGACGTGGGCGTGCCCGCGGGCGACATCAACTACATGCTGTTGCAGGGCACGTATATGTTGGCATGCGCCGCATGTTCGCTGGTACTTGGCTTAGGCTATGCGCGCACGTCCGCCCGCGTTGCCTCGGGGCTGGGCGCTAACCTACGCGAGGCGGAGTATCGCAAGATCCAGACGCTCGCTTTTGGCAATCTGGACAACTACGACGCCAGCTCGCTCGTCACGCGCATGACCACCGACATCACCGTGATTCAAAACGCTATCGGCAATGGCTTTCGCCCCATGGTGCGCGGCCCCGTGACGCTTATCGTCGGCTTGGCCTATGCGCTGGTGCTGTCGCGTCCACTCGCTACGGTATTCGCAATTATTCTGCCGGTGCTGGCGATCGTGCTGGGCGTTATTACCTACCGTGTCAGTCCGCTCTACCGCCAGCTGCAGACCTCGATGGACCATCTCAACGGCGTGGTGCAGGAGGACCTCACCGCCGTGCGCGCCGTCAAGGCGTACGTGCGCGCCGAGCACGAGGAGGCCAAGTTCGATGCCGTCAATACCGAGCTTGCGCGCACCGCGACGAAGACCTTTGGCAACGCTGTGCTCAACCTGCCGGTGTTTCAGCTGTCGATGTACGTGGCGGCGCTTTCCATTCTGTGGATCGGCGGGCGCATGATTCTTGCCGGCGAGCTCGGCGTGGGCTCGCTCACGGGCTTTATGAGCTACGTGCTGCTGATCATGAACTCGCTCATGATGATTTCCAACGTGTTTTTGCTGCTCACACGCGCACTTGCCAGCGTGGAGCGCATCTCGCGGGTGCTCGACGAACGTTCGCTTATCCAAGCGCCCGACGCTGCCGCTGCCGTGCGCGAAGTGGCCGACGGAAGCATCGAGTTTCGCGACGTGTCGTTTAAGTACCGCGCGGATGCTGCCGAGGACGTGCTCGAGCATATCGACCTTTGCATTGAGGCGGGCTCCACGGTGGGCGTGCTCGGCGGTACGGGCTCGGGCAAGAGTTCGCTTGTGCAGCTGATCGCGCGCCTGTACGACGCCACCGAAGGCGCCGTACTCGTGGGCGGGCGCGATGTGCGCGATTACGACCTGGTTGCCCTGCGCGACGCCGTGGGTATCGTGCTGCAAAAGAACGTGCTGTTTACGGGTACCGTGCGCGAGAACCTGCAGTGGGGCAATCCGCAGGCGTCGGACGATGAGCTCCTCGCGGCCTGCCGGGCGGCATGCGTGGACGAGTTCCTGGATCGCATCGGCGGTCTTGACGGCTATCTGGGCCCGGGCGGTGCCGGTGTCTCGGGCGGGCAGAAGCAGCGCCTGTGCATCGCGCGTACGTTGCTCAAGCATCCGCGTGTGCTCATCTTTGACGATTCGACCAGCGCGGTCGATATGGCGACCGACGCCAAGATCCGCGAGCATATCGCTCAGATTCCCAACACGACGGTGATTGTCATTGCACAGCGCATTGCGAGCGTCATGGATGCCGACCGCATTATTGTGCTGGACGACGGCCGTGTCCACGGTGTGGGCACGCACGAGGAGCTGCTGGCGGGCGACGCCATTTATCAGGAGATCTATGCCTCGCAGATGGAGTTTGCGGGGGATGCGGGCGTCGCGGACGGCGCAAATGCCCTGTCTTCCTCTGGCCCCAGTGGATCACCTCAAGCCACGGAAGGGGGTGAGCGCCATGCCTAAGACATCCGCTCAGGCCCGTCCCACCAATCTGACGCAGACGCTTCGCCGCTTGCTCTCCTACATGGGTCACGCCAAGTTCTCGTTGCTCGCGGTGGGCGTGCTCGCCTCCGTCGCCGCCATCGCGAGCCTCGCCGGCACCTACATGGTGCGCCCTATCGTTAACGGTTTGGCAACGGGCGGCGAGGAATTGCTCACCAGGCAGGTTATCTTTACCGCTGCCATCTACGCCGCGGGCGTGCTCTCGGCTCTGGGCTACTCACAGATTATGGTGCGCGCGGCCCAGCGCGTGGTCTCCGATATCCGCCGCGACCTGTTTGCGCACATCCAGATGCTGCCGCTCAGTTATTTTGACAGCACGCGCTCGGGTGACATCATGAGCTTCTTTACCAACGACGTCGACACCGTCTCCGAGGCGCTCAACAACAGTTTTGCCAACGTGATTCAGGCCGCCATTCAGGTTGTGGGCACTACGGCTATGCTCATCATCCTTAACTGGCAGCTCACGATTATCACGCTCGTGTGCGATGCGGCCATTGTGCTGTATGCGCGCTACTCGGGCGCGCGTTCTAAGCGTTTCTTTGCCGCCCAGCAGGCATCGCTTGGCGACCTGGACGGATATATCGAAGAGATGGTCTCGGGCCAAAAGGTCATCAAGGTCTTTAATCACGAACAGGCCAACGTGGCTGGTTTTGACGTGCGCAACCAAGAACTGCGCCGCACCGGCACCGCCGCCGTGAGCTATGCCAACTCCATGGTGCCCATGACCGTCGTGATTGGCTACGTCAATTATGCCATCGTTGCCGTGGCGGGCGGCATGCTCTGCATCAAGGGACTCGCCGACGTAGGTGCGCTCGCAAGCTACCTGGTCTTTGTGCGTCAGGCTGCCATGCCCATCAACCAGTTTACGCAGCTCGGCAACTTCTTGCTCAACGCGTTGGCCGGTGCCGAGCGCCTGTTTGCGGCTATGGACCTTAAGCCCGAGGTGGACGAGGGCTGCGTGGAGCTGGTGCAGACGGGCGACGCCGCGTGGGCGTGGAAGATTCCCGAGGGCCAGGGCGTGGGCGCGTACGGGCACCTGCATGATGTGGCTGCCGTTGATGAGTCGGGCCGTGCGGTGGCTGCCGACGGCACCGAGCTCACGTGCGGCTTGGTCCCACTTGCCGGCGACGTGCGCTTCCATGCCGTGGACTTTTCCTACGTGCCAGGCACCCGTGTGCTCACGGATCTCAACCTGTTTGCCAAGCCGGGCCAAAAGATCGCCTTTGTGGGCTCCACAGGCGCAGGTAAGACGACCATCACCAACCTCATCAACCGCTTCTACGAGGTCGATGACGGCGAGATCACGTACGACGGCATTGACGTCAAGCACATTGCCAAGGCCAGCCTGCGCGGATCGCTCGGCATTGTGCTGCAGGACACGCACCTGTTTAGCGGCACCATTGCGCAGAACATCCGCTTTGGCAAGCTCGACGCGACCGACGAGGAGGTGCGCGCCGCTGCCGAGGCCGCCTGCGCCGACTCGTTTATCCGCCGCCTGCCGCAGGGCTATGACACGCTCGTGACCGCGGACGGTGCCAACCTGTCGCAGGGTCAGCGTCAGCTGCTCGCCATCGCGCGCGTGGCCGTCGCCGACCCGCCGGTGCTCATCCTGGACGAGGCCACGAGCTCTATCGACACGCGCACCGAAAAGCTCATCGAGCGCGGCATGGACCGCATCATGCGTGGCCGCACCACGTTTATGATCGCGCACCGCCTGTCCACCGTCCGCGACGCCGACGCCATCATGGTCCTCGAACACGGCCGCATCATCGAGCGCGGCACGCACGAAGAGCTGCTCGCCCAGCACGGTGAGTACTGGCAGCTGGCGCATGGCTTAAAAGAGTTGGATTAACCCGTTCGAGCACGATGCTTTGGCCCCTCTATGCTCCTCACCTCGCCTCAAACCATCACAACATTCGAAGTTTTTTGCCAAAAACGGGAAAAGCATCGAATGTTGTGATGGTTTTTCTACCACTCGATCGGGTGGAATCGCTTTCTTGCGCACGAAGGTGTGCGGACCCGTGGGCAGGGGAATAAGGT
>CAKXKM010000010.1:0-7322 GCA_934876235.1 Collinsella sp. AF02-46-1
GGTCCGACCGGGCCGCGCGGCAAGGAGATATATTGCCAGACCGGAGGGGCGCCGGGGGCGGGAATCGCGCACTCCATATTTTGTTCACAAATGAATAGGTCCCTCAGTCGCATCACTGAGGCTAAAACTGAAGCATTGGCTTCTGATATTGGCGATGACCAGCTGGTTTATAGGTGTTAAGGCATCGGTCATCTCTGGAGCGCCACTTTACTCCAAAAGCATCAGCTATTTGTTTCCCGTCGGTAAAAGGCAGGTTTTGTTCGCCAAGCGTTCTTATATATAGAGAAGTTCGGGTTCGAACCCGTGCACCGGCAACAAAAAAGCGACCAGCCGGAGCCGATCGCTTTCTATTCTATGCTGGATCATCCAGAGGGCGCTTCCGAACTCATTTTCTCGCTGCCATTCATGCTTTCGAGGCATCGTTCGACCTCCACAGCCTCATGTTTTGAGGATCTGCCGTGTTTATCACTGTTATTAATGAGTGTGCGGAAGTGATCCTCATACAGATACGTGCGATCCGCCAGAGAACTGAGAAGCATCTCTCTGCAGCCCTCGTTGCCTATCCTCGCATCTCTCAGGTCTTCCGGAAATTCACAAGCAGTCTTAGAGTCAGTTTGTTTCCGTTTTCAGAGACTTGTTTGAGAGTTTTTAAAGACAGTTCAAAACAATAAGTGAGACACCATAAAGCAGAGCAAGATGTGCCGGATAGAAAATGTAGAAGAAATATTTGAGCTTCAGCCCTCGCTTACCATTATAAAGATTGATAAGCAGCAACGAAACGACCGCGGCAGCAACATCAGGATTAAATACACTAGCTGTAGCAAACTCAAATCCGCCGCCAACTATATGGCATGACGAAAGGAGCACTGCACATACTGCAGCAAAGAACATCTTGGCCTTGCTGTCGTGGAATAAATAGAATGCAGCCACAAGCATAATGCCATACACACCGCCATCTAGTTTAGTGTATTCAGCTGCCAGTGCTGTCAAAACAATCAGAGCAGTTTCTGCGATGTATCTTTTCCGTTTTGAAAGACTTTGTATCTTTTCCAGAACAATCAAAAAGACCAAGGAAAGCAGGAGCTCACACATAACATTTTGTTGCCGAAGGTCAAATAGTTGTCCGGTTTGGACGAAATCGTATATGGGCTCCGCAATGATTGCGAAGACAAGCATATTTCGCAGGTACTTCTTTAAGTCATGAGTATGCAAAAATCCCTCAACTATCAAAAAGCAAAATAAGGGAAATGCAATTCTGCCAAGAACATGAAGCATATCCGAAGCCTCGCTTAGAATCGCCCACTGTTCGTCTGATATCTGACTGTACGATGCGTGAGTCATGATTCCATTGGTCAGGACGATCCTGCTTACATGATCGAGAACCATCGAAATGGCTGCTATTATCTTTAATGTGCTGCCGCTAATTCCGTATCTATTTGTTTTCATTTCGTATTCCTTACTTTGGGTGGGCCGTCAGGGGTTCAGCCTGCTCCGCAGGCGGCCGCTGCGGCGCTTCGCGCCTTGCGCGCTGCGCTGGCAAACGCTCACGCGTTTACTCAGCTCCGCGCCCTTTCGGGTTCGAACCCGCGTCGCGGCAACAAAAAAGCGGCCGGCATCCGCCAGTCGCTTTTCCATTCTATGGTGGGCCGTCAGGGGTTCGAACCCTGGACCTTGGGATTAAAAGTCCCCTGCTCTGCCAGCTGAGCTAACGGCCCGCGGGTGGCATTGTACCACGGTCTGGGACTATTCCCAACTCCATTGGCCGTTCTGGAAAATCACAACTTCACGTCCATCAGGCGTAATGCCCGTAATATCGATGTCGTCCGTGCCAATCATAAAATCGACGTGCGTGCTCGAGACGTTAACGCCATGCTCCAGGAGTTCTTCCTTGGACATGTCATACCCACCCTCGATGCATTCGGGGAAACCGACACCTAGCGCGAGATGGCAGCTAGCGTTCTCGTCATAGAGCGTATCGTAGAACAGTACGCCACTTTCGCGGATCGGAGTGTTCTTGGAAATGAGCGCGGCCTCACCCAGATGAGCGGCACCTTCATCGGTGTCAATAATGCTCGCAAGCGTCGCCTTGCCCACACGGGCGTCGTAATCCACCACGCGACCGTTCTCGAACTTAATCCAAAAATCGTCAACCTTGTTACCGTGGTGAATGAGCGGCATAGCCGAATACACGATACCGTCGGCACGCATACGATCAGGCGAGGTGAAGACCTCCTCGGTGGGGATGTTGGGGAAGAAGGGATGTCCATCGGGCGTCTTACCCTTGCCGCCGGCCCACTCGTGACCCTTCGTCATGCCAATCGTCAGATCGGTTCCATTTGCCGCGGTGTAATGCAGCCGGTCAAAACGATTGTCGTTCAGGAAGCGCAAGTTCTTTTCGAACGCCGCGTCATGAAGCTCCCAGTCGCTCTCCGGGTCCTGGCCATCGGCGCGAGCGGTGTGCAGAATCGCATTCCACAGCTTATAGATTGCAACCTCATCGGCGTCTCCCGGGAACACCTCGCGCGCCCAAGCCACGACCGGAGCGCCGGCGATGCACCACGGATTGATGTTGTAATCCAGTCCACGGCGGAAAACTTTGCACTGCGTATTCCTCGCCTTGGATGCCGCAGCCGGCTTGGCTGGATCGATGCCCTTGAGGGCTGCAGGATCGGCACCCTCGATAAAGATAAAGCAGGCACCATCCTGGGCCAGTGAATCAAGCTGCAGGCGCTTCCACTCGGGCGTCTGCTCAAAATAGCTTTTCTCGACATGCTCGTACGTGAGCCTCGTCACGGCGTCATCGGCCCAAATAACCGTCACGTGACCGGCACCGGAGGCATAGGCCTCCGCGACCACCACGCGCGCAAACGGCGCGCACTCGACCGGAGACTGAACGACAACCTCCTGACCGGGCTTGACGTTTACGCCCTTGCGGACAACCAGGCGCGCATAGTTTTTAATCTTGGGCTCTAGGGCCTTCATGCCCTCCAGAGCCTCTTCGACCGTCAGGGCAGCTCGAATCATGTGCCACTCCATCTATCTATAGAACAGTAAAAAGGCGCGCCGCAAAAACGACGCGCCTTATATCTTAGCGATAAGTATGCATGCAAACGCTACTTCTTCTTGGAGTCCTTCTTGTCCTCCTCGGCAGCCGAGCGCTCGATAAGGGCGTTGAGCTTGTTCTCGGACATGCCCTCGGCCTGCGTGCGGTACATGTTGCGCAGGGGACGAATACGAACGAAGTCGTAGATGAAGTCACCCAAAATGACGACGTAGGACAAAACAATGCCGACCATCTGGACAGGGCTGGACACCATGCCAGCGGGAGCGAAGTACAGCGAAGCCCAAATGGCCACGACGAGCACCATGCCGATAGTGAGCACGGCCCACCAGATGCGGCGGCGCTTGGTGTAGTCCTCATCCTGCTTGAGAAGGATATTCGACACCGTGTAGATGCGATCCTCCTTGGCGCGCTGCTTAGCCTTGCGGGCGCGCTTCTCCTCTTTAGAGAGGCCCTCGAGATTCTCGCCCTTCTCGAGCTCTTTGCGGCGTGCCTTAGACGAAGCCGGCACGACGCGGACAGAGCTCGCTGCCTGACGGGCGGGCTTGGCGGATGCAGCGGACTTGCGCGCAACCCCGGTAACCTCGTGGGATTGCGTGCGCTTGTTCGTGGCGCTACGGGTACTCACTTATGCGTTCTCCTTCATGCTTGTGAACTGGGAGCCCGTGATGATCTGGAAGGCCTCGCGATAGCGCTCGGACGTGCCATCGATGACCTCGGCGGGCAGGTGCGGGGTCTCCCCCGTCATATCCCAGTTGGCTTTGAGCCAATTGCGGACGAATTGCTTGTCGTAGCTGGGCTGAATCTTGCCCTCCTCGTAGCTGGCGGCAGGCCAGAAACGGCTGGAGTCGGGCGTGAGGCACTCGTCGATCAGCGTAACCTTGCCATCGATGACACCGAACTCGAACTTGGTGTCGGCAATGATGATGCCACGGGTCGCTGCATACTCGGCGGCAGCCTTGTAGATCTTGAGGGAAAGGTCGCGAATCTGCGTGGCGATGTCCTCGCCCACGATCTCGCAGCAACGCTCGAACGAGATGTTCTCGTCGTGGTCACCGATCTCGGCCTTCGTGGACGGCGTGAACAGCGGCTCGGGAAGCTTGGAAGCCTCGGTCAGGCCCTCAGGCAGCTGGATGCCGCAGACGGTGCCGTTCTCGTCGTAGGTCTTCTTGCCCGAACCGGTCAGATAACCGCGGACGATGCACTCGATAGGAATCGTCTGGGCCTTCTTAACCAGCATGGCGCGGCCGGCGAGGTAGTCACGATACTCAGCAAACTCCTCGGGGAAATCCGCCGGGTCGATGGAAACGAGGTGGTTGGGAACGATGTCGGCAAACTTATCAAACCAGAATGCCGAGATGCGGTTGAGCACCTCTCCCTTAAACGGAATCTCGTCGGGGAGAATAAAGTCGAACGCAGAAATGCGGTCGGTGGCGACCATCAGCAGGTTTTCACCGGCATCGTAGATATCACGAACCTTGCCACGGGAATCCGGACGACGCTCCATCGTTGTCACGTGAGTCACTCCTTACCAAAATACGACAGTAATGCGGGTTCTTTCCCGCACGTTTTCGCAAACTCGGAGCGGCAGGGACGAAACCCCTCCTTCACCGAATAGCGAAAAGCTAGTGCTCCATTGTAGTAGATGCCGCGTCCGCCGTGTGCTCGCGAGGCAGATGAATCGTAAAAGTCGTACCCTTTCCAAGCTCCGACTCCACGGAAATGTAGCCATGATGGCGCTCGACGATCTGTTTAGTCACGGCGAGACCCACGCCCAGACCGCCCGCCTCACGGGCACGGCTGGCATCGGCGCGCCAAAAACGGCCGAAGATGCGCGACAAGTCATCCTTGGCAATACCGATGCCGGTATCAGAAACGGCGATGCTGACGTGTTTGCGGTCACTGAGCACCGACACCACGACCCAACCGCCCTCGGGGGTGTAGCGCATGGCGTTGCTCATGAGATTGATGACGCATTGTGTGATCATGTCGGGATCGGCTTCGACGACATCGTCGTGACCTTGGGTCTCGTCAGCAAAGCGCAAGCGCAGATCGCGGTCGACAAACAGGCGCTCCTGGGCATTGACGATGGAACGCACGAAAGGAACCATGTCCACCGGCTCAAGGTTGAGCGGAGCCGTGCTGTTTTCCATGCGCGACAAGTCGAGCATCTGCTGCACCAGACGAGCCAGGCGACGCGTCTCGGAAGCAACAGTCTCCAGATGCTCGTCGTCGGTGGGATACACACCGTCTTGCATGGCCTCGACCGTTGCAAGCATGGCCATGAGCGGCGTGCGCAGCTCATGAGCCACATCGGAAGTCAGGCGCTTCTCGTGCTTCATGTCCTTTTCGAGTGAGGTGGCCATCTCGTCGAAGGTCTCTCCCAGCTGATCGATCTCATCATCGCCGCGCAAGCCCGTACGAGCGGACAGGTCTCCATCGCGGATCTGCTTGGCGGTGCTGGTAATACGATGAATCGGCTTAGTGAGCATGCGTGACACGAGTGATCCGATAACGACCGAAATGCAAACTGCAACAACCGCAGCAAGGGCCATGGCGTTAAAGGTCTTCTCCCTAAACGCAGAATCTGCCTTGGTGAGCAAGGCATCGGAGCCGATGGCCCACAGCTTTACTTGTCCGACATGCTCGCCGGAAGACGTTATGATTTCGACGTTTGCAACGCTATCGGAGCCGGTGGGAGCCGACGAGACCGGACTATGCGATGCTTTTTTCCCGCTCGAGCTGCTCGACGGCGATTCGTTCTCGCGCACATCGGCGGTCGCGCTTGCCGAAGGCCATGAGTCGTCATAAACGACAACGCCTTTCTTGTTGACGACCTGCATACCCAAATCGTCGGACACCAAACTCGATGTCGCGACCGTACGTAGCCCGCCCGCAGTCCAATTGCCGTTTTCCTCATACGACGTCGCAAGCTTTTCGGCAGCGGAATTTGCGATTTCGACGATATTGGAGCGCGTGTAATCCGAAAAGACCGTGCCCCACACAACAGAGACCACGCCCACCAGCACCAATACCGTCATGAGCGATGTCAGAGCAAAAGCAAGTGCCATGCGCGAGGGATAGCTCATCGTTGGCCGTGAATCGGAACGAGGCGTGTTCCAACTAGCCTTGGAACCCGCCTCGCTCTCCTGCTTGTGCTTTTGTCCGATTTCAAAGCGCGCAGGTGTCATATGTGATTTCCCTATTTCTCGTCCGACTTATCGGTCTTGGCCGGAGCCTCGAAGCGATAGCCGACACCGTGGACGGTGTAGAGCCACTTGGGCTTCTTGGGATCATCGCCCAGCTTGGCGCGAAGGTTCTTCACGTGGCTATCGATGGTGCGCTCATAGCCCTCAAAGTCGTAGCCGAGCACCTTCTCGACCAGCTCCATGCGGTTGTAGACGCGACCGGGGTGACGGGCAAGCGTGGTGAGCAGCTTAAACTCGGAAGCCGTCAGGTCGACTTCCTTGCCCTCGACCAAAATCTTGTGGCCCGAGATATCGATGACCAGATCGCCGAAGTCGAGTACCTCGACGGCTGGCTCGTCGGCCTGATGGGCACGGCGGAACAGAGCGCGAACGCGCGCGACAAGCTCGCGCGGCGAGAACGGCTTAATCAGATAGTCGTCGGCGCCGAGCTCAAGACCGATAATACGGTCCTCGATCTCGCCCTTGGCAGTCAGCATGATGATGGGGACATCCGAGGTATCGCGAATGGTGCGGCAAACGCGCTCGCCGGGGATCTTGGGGAGCATAAGGTCGAGCACGACCAGGTCAAACTGATGCTTCTCGAACTCCTCGATCGCGGACTGGCCGTCGCCGACACCCACAACCCAGTAGCCTTCGCGCTCGAGATAGGCAGCGACGGCGTCACGGATTGCCTTCTCATCCTCGACCAGCAGAATCTTTTTTGCATCTGAAGCCATAACACGGCCCCCCTGTCTCAATCAGCTAAGAACAAGCCCATTTTAACGCACCTGAGCCCGCCGGATGCCACTATGACGCGGCAGCTCGGCGGGCGGTACTCACAATTACAACGCGTTTATTCCCCTGTTGGCGCCTTTTTAACCCCTCTAAGCTTAAAGAGAGAATAGGCGTGCGGTGACCGTCTCGGGTATACCCTGGCTGTTGCGCACCGTGGCGTACGTAAGAAATGAGTCCGATTTTCCCGCCGTAGCTGGATAATCGCCATATTCCAAAGCGCGGTCGGGCGACAGTAGCGAGCCATAGGTCTTGGCAGAGGTGTCGATGAGAAAATGCGA
>CAKXKM010000010.1:7332-38217 GCA_934876235.1 Collinsella sp. AF02-46-1
CTTCTTGCCGGCAGCACATGCGAGCGGCTCGCGGGACAGGAAGAGGTATGGCCCTCCCTCATTACCGATATACGTGCCCATGTTGCCCAGGCTGCCCACGCCACTATAGGTCGCCTCGATAGAAAACACGAAGGTATCGCCCATATATACGGCCTCGAAAGGCGAGACTGACGAGGGAAGGACTAGCTGGGCACGTTTGGTGTTGTTGCCATCGGTCAGATCGATTGCCGTTATGCCGTAGTAGACGCCCTCGTCGTTGCGGACACGCGGCGAGATGGTCAAAATGCCGTCGCTCACGCGCGGGGCCGACGCAAAGCGGCCCGTCGATTTCCAAATTGTCTCGGCCTTGGATTCATCAAGCGAGCGACGATAGCAAAACGAATCACTACTCGTTTTATTGCCGCCTGCCGAAGGCATTTTATACCAGATGGCTGATGACCCGAACGCCGTAAACAGTGGCGGATCGTAGTCCTTGCCACCTCGATCGAGCTCAACCACGTCGCCAGAGAGCGAAGCGCCCGACAGATTTTGAGCGTAGAGCTTCCACGATGAACTGGCAAAGTTCATCTCAACCCACGCAAACACGCCGTCGCCGGCACGGACATTGTAAAAAGCATATCCCGTGCCCTCGATAGGATTCTCAATTAATGTGGTAAGCGAGCCATCGCCCAGGTTGAGCACACCGAGTGTGTTGGCGTGCAGTGCCGATGCGGGCGCCATCATTGCCGCAGCATAGTCACCATCGCAGTAGTACAGCAACGTGCCCAGCGGCAGCGTCCACGATGCCGCCGGCTCAAGATCGATGTCAACTGCCTCGTACTCATCAGTGATCGAGACAATCTTCGAATCGTCCTTGATAACCTGCGGCTCGCCAGCGGCATCATCACTGGTGCCTGTTTTTTTCGAACATCCGGCAAGCACCGTGGCAGCGCCCGCGGCAGCTCCACCGAGCACAAAGCCGCGACGCGATATTCCGTTCTTGATGTGGTCGGCGATACCCATTAGGCGATCTCGGCGCGAGCGGCCTCGATAGCGCGCGTAAGCTGATCGGCGCAAGAGGTCTTCTTCATGCCGCAGGTATTGCCGGCAAGAACCTCGATCACGCGGTCAGCAGGAGCGCCCTCGACCAGTTTGGAGATGGCCTTGAGGTTGCCATCGCAGCCGCCGGTAAACTCAACGCCCAGCACCTTGCTGCCGTCATCGGAAAGGTCAAGGTGAATATTGCGAGAGCATACACCCTGCGGCTTGTAATCAAACGAAATCATGCGATCCCCTCTCAGAATGTTATTCGAGACGACTATTATCCCCGTCTTTCCCTAAATGCAACGAGGCGCTTTGCCGGCAACACACATTACCAGCAAAGCGCCCTAAAAAGCTAACGTTATGCCCGAACCTACTCGAAGCTCAGCTGCTCCAGACGATCAAAGACCGTGTCGATACGGGTGAGGAAGTCCCACGGATCAAAGATCTCGTCGAGCTTCTCCTGACTGACGGTGCAGCGCGGGTCGGCCTCGAGACGCTCCTTAAAGGTGGGGCCGGAGACACAATCCTGCACCTCGCGCCAGGTTGCCATGGCGTTCTCCTGCACAATGGCGTACGCGTCCTCGCGGGTGATGCCCGTGTCGACGAGGGCCAGCAGCACCTTGGAGGAGAAGATGAGGCCGCGGGTCTTATTGAGGTTGGCCATCATGCGGGCAGGGTACAGCTGCAGGCCGTCGATAACGCGGATGAGGCACTGGAACATGTGGTCGAGGGCGATGAAGCTGTCGGCCTGGGCGACACGCTCGGCAGAGGAGTGCGAAATGTCACGCTCGTGCCACAGGGCGACGTTATCGAAGGCAACCTGGGCGTTGGACTTCACGACGCGCGACAGACCGCAGACCTTCTCCATGGTGATCGGGTTGCGCTTGTGCGGCATGGCGGAGCTGCCCTTTTGACCCTTGCGGAACGGCTCCTCGGCCTCGAGCGTGTCGGTCTTCTGCAGATTGCGGACCTCGGTAGCGATGCGCTCGCAGGTGGCCGCCGTGGTAGCGAGGACGCCGGCGAGGTAGGCGTGATGGTCGCGGGAGATGACCTGCGTGGACAGCGGATCGTGAACCAGACCCAGGTGCTCGCAGACATATTCCTCGACAAACGGTTCAATGGAGCTATAGGTACCGACGGCACCCGAGATAGCGCCAAAGGCAACGTTCTTACGGGCGTCCTCAAGACGATCCAGGTCGCGCTTGAGCTCCCAGGCCCAAGAGCCAAACTTCATGCCGAAGGTCATCGGCTCGGCATGGATGCCATGGGTGCGGCCGGCGCAGAGTGTGTTGCGCTCCTCAAAGGCGCGACGCTTGCAAATCTCGCCGAGTTTTTTGACGTCCTCGATAATCAGGTCACAAGCCTGGGTGAGCTGGTAGCACAGAGCAGTGTCGCCCAGATCGGAGCTGGTCATGCCATAGTGAACCCAGCGGCTGGGCTTGGGGTCGCCCTCGGGAACATCGGCATCGATGTATTCCTTCATGTTGGTCAGGAAGGCAATGACGTCGTGGCGCGTGACTTCCTCGATCTCGTCGACCTTTGCCTTCTCAAAGCTGGCATGGTCGCGGATCCACTGGGCTTCGTCTTTAGAAATGCCGATCTTGCCGAGCTCCGCCTGGGCCTCGCAGGCCAGAACCTCGATCTCCTGCCAAATGGCATACTTGTTCTCGAGGGAGAAGATATGTCCCATCTCCGGGCGGGTATAGCGATCGATCATAGCGGCTCCTTTTTGGTTATTGGCACGTTGGTCGTAACTTAACCATTGTACCGTGCGCGGGTGCGAGTATGGGCAGCAGGCATTAACCTAACATTTTGGAATTGGAGCGGGCATGGGGACATCCGCGCATTTGCTTCGCAAATCCGCACCGGCTGCGGTCGATCTCCTCGGATTCACGGAGACGATGGGGAAGACTTTGTTGAATTGGCCGTCCCAAGGTCTCCCGCGCTCGATGGAGCGGGCAACGGGACGTCCGCGTATTTGCTTCGCAAATCCGCACCGGCTGCGGTCGCCTATCGGCGACCTTGCCTGCTCGCTATAAACGCTTCGCGTTTATTTAACGCTCGCACCCTGTCGGGTTCGAGTCCCGGCACTTTATTGAAAAAGGCACAGTAACGAAACGTTACCGTGCCTGAAATTCGAATGGAGCGGGCAACGGGACTCGAACCCGCGAGTGTCAGCTTGGGAAGCTGATGCCTTACCACTTGGCGATGCCCGCTTGTGTGTTGGCTAGTATAACGCGGTTGTCTTGTTCGATACAAGGGTGGCGATACTTGTTTTAGCTGTGGAGATTCGTTTGAAAATCGCGTCAATTGTGGAGACGAGGACCTTTGACTTCCTGTTCACCTTATCTTCTACCTGCGCTTTTGCTTGATTGTTGTATTTGAGCTCAATTTGTCAGGAATTGGGCAAGCTTTTGGTCAGGCTCCGGTACTTACCCGCATGAACCTCGGGGGTAGCCTCATCCTACGCGTCGCAACGTCCCCATGCGGCGCACGAGGGATAAGGAGCAGCCATGTCCAACGCACCCACGCACTCTGTCCACAGCGCAATCGCAACAGGTCCGCTGCTCCTGCTCCTCTTCCTGCTGTTCGGCTACCTGGCACCGGGAGCCGCATTTGCCGTCGATGGCTACGACCAGCTCGGCTTCCGCACTATCAGCGATGATTGTGGGCCGTTCTTCATCGGCAAGTATGAAGCTCAAGACGCCTCGATTGCCTACTGCATGAACCAGGAACGCCCCGGGCCCACCAAGCCGGGCGGCCCATGGCTCAACTTTGATCAAGGCTGGGTGTGGCTCGACGACGAGTTCGCGGCAATCGTTTGTCACGGATATCCTACCGCCACGTCGTTTGGCGGTTACCATCTTTCACCCGATCGCGCCCGCGCCGCCACCCAACTCGCCGTATGGATGCTCAACGGCACTACCCATGTCGACGGCACCTACTCCTACACGACCGCTCAGGGCAAAACCAAGAGCGGGCACTTTACCGCCGACGATGAAGTCGTGGCGGCGGCGCGGTGGCTCCACGACAGCGCAAAATCAGGAAGCATCAAAGCCGCTCCGCACCGCGCGCGACGCTATCTAGGAACCGTATCGGGCGGCAGCAGACGTCAAGACATGCTCTATGTACTGCCGGCGGTCTCTGTTTCCTTCCAAAAGCAGTCTGCGAACACTGTTATTACCAGCGGAAACAATACCTATCAGTTTACCGGGGCAACATTCGATGTTTTTGAGAGCGCCGGCGACGCACATGTCGGCACCATCAAGATGGACGGCAACGGTCGAGCACAGGCAACACTTCTGCCCAATACGGCATACTACCTAGTTGAAACGAAGGCGCCGGCCGGCTATGTCCCCCGTCGTGATCGCATCGCCTTTACCACGGGGAATGACGGTGGACAGGTCGCCATTGATGAACAGCCCGGCACCATCAACCTGTGTATCGTAAAACTCGATGCCGCGACGAATGCCGGCCCCCAGGTGGGATCTTCACTCGCAGGAGCAGAGTTCACGTGTGTGTCGCAATCAACCCCTGGATGGGCGCAAATCCTCACGACCGACGAAAGCGGTCGAGCCACCCTCACCGATGTCCCCCTAGGAACCTTTACCATCTATGAATCAAAAGCCCCCGAGGGCTACCTGCCATCCAACGATAGCTGGTCCTATACCGTTAGAGCCGACCAGCTCGGTGATTCAGGCGTGGTCGAGATCGAATCGCGCGTTTCCGATATCCCCATTGCGTTTGACCTTGAGATTTCCAAATTCAAGGACTACGGCAATAGCGATCAATCCGGCCTGGAGCAGCCGGCAGGAGGTGTTGTCTTTGAGGTTGTCGGCAACAGCTCTCAGCAGGTTGTTGGCACACTGACCACAAACATCTATGGCTTTGCCTCCACCAAAGATCAGCCCGAAGCATGGTTTGGCGCAGGCAAGCGACCCGCCGGTGTCCACGGAGCCATCCCATACGACCGCGCCGGCTACACCGTTCGTGAGGTTCCGGAAACCGTCCCAGAGGGTTTTAAACGTGCAGGGGAATGGACCGTCGAGGCCAATCAGATTTCCGACGGCGCCGAGCTTCAATATATCGTGGACAACCACGCTCTGTCGACGCATCTCCAGATTGTAAAACGCGATGCCCAAACAGGCGCTTCTGTTCCCCTAGCCGGATTCGCCTTCCAACTCCTCGACAGCAATCACGAACCTGTCTCACAAACTTGCTGGTATCCAGCACATAACGTAATGGATACCTTTACGACTGACGCGACCGGGACCGTCACACTGCCCGAATCGCTCGTGCCGGGCACCTATTATGTACGCGAAACCTCGGCCAAAGAGCCCTATCTTGTCGGCAAAGAGATCGAGGTAAACATACCCGCCGATATAAACCTAACGCCCGTTGCAATCGTCTCGTATTATGACCACGCCGCGACCGGAAACATCAGGATCGTTAAAACCGATGCCGTAGACGGCAGCAGCCTCGCGGGCGCCATCTTTGAGATCCGTGCCTCAGGTGATATCGTGCGCCCCGACGGTAGCATTGCCGCGCTCGACGGCGAGGCTGTCGCTACCGTCACGACGGATGAAACTGGAGAAGCACGCGCGGACGACCTCCCGCTGGGATCTGGCACCGCACGCTACGAGGTTGTCGAGACTCAAGCGCCGACCGGCTTCTTGCTCGACCGGACGCATCATATCGTCGACCTTACCTATGCCGACCAGAAAACACCCGTTGTGGAAGCACGGCTTAACGTATCCGACGATTACACCAAGGTTGATATCTCCAAGGTCGATGCAAGCGGAGAGCAGGAAGTGAAAGGCGCACAGCTCACCTTATATGGTCCCGATAAAACCGAAATAGACTCCTGGACCTCATCCGACAAGCCGCACCGCATCGAACATCTTGCACCCGGTACCTACTCGTTGCGCGAAACGATGTCTCCGCGGACCTATGACCTTGCCGAGGAGATAACGTTTGAAATAAAGGATACGGGAGAAGTCCAATCCGTCGCGATGAAGGATGCGCCCATCGAGATCAAAGGACAGGTCGACAAGCGTCAGGAGCTTGTCCAACCTATCGGGAAGGGTCTGCTGGCCAACGGCGATGGTAAAAATCGCGCCGCAACGCAAACCAATACGGACGGTCTTTTCTCCTATACCATCGACGCTCGAAACGATTCAGCTACCTGGGTTGATGAGTTCACAATTACCGATGATCTTGAGTGTGCCGAGGACGATACGGCGAGATTCGTCTCAATCGAAACCCCCGTCGCCATCGGCGACCTCAACGGTCTGTGCAACGTGTGGTATCGCACGACGCCGTTGGACTCGACAGACGTCGATGAGCCGGCAAACGCGACGCTTGACGATGGGCACGAAAATCCTTGGCTTGAGTCCGACGAAGTAAAAGAGAGTCTGGGTGAAGATTGCCGCCTCGTCGATTACGACGGCTGGCACCTCTGGAAGGCGGATGTCTCGACCACGGAATCCGCCACACTCGAGGCGAAAGAACTCGACCTTGCATCCAATACCGTCGTAACGGGCATTCGCATTGAATACGGTGCGGTAGCCGCCGACTTTACGACTCGAAGCGATACGGATTCTTGGACCCGCGATGATCTCAAAGATGAGCACGACGACCTTGACGATGCCAAAGCAATCCTTGGCACAGATGCTCGGGGCGCAGTCGTGCACATGCAGGCAACGTCGGCTTACACACCCCAAACTGCACTCACCAACAGCGCACGCGTCGATCTTTGCCGCAACGGCGGCGGCGATAAACTTGAGTCACATGACGAGGACCGTGTCATTCAACGCTGTACCCTACCGCAGGACCTACCGGCAACAGGATCAGCTCCCATCGCCGCTTGCATCACCGCGCTCCTGACCTCGGGTGCCGCAGCCCTATGGTTCGCTCGCCTTAGGTCAATCCCAAAGAAGCGCTAGCGCGATGAAAAAGCGGGCGAGCCAGTCCCCCGGCTCGCCCGCTTTCAATCATCTAAATCGCCGCATCTACTCTGCAGACGAAGATCCACCATCAACGATTGCCTGCTCGGACTCAGGAATCCCATCGGCGCCCGTGCTCTGTTCTTGCTCCACCTCTTCGCTGATTGCGGAGGCGGGGGTCGAGCCCTTCGCGCCCACGATGTAGGCAGCTCCAAACCCTAACGCAATGGCAATCAAGGTCAAAATCACGTAGACAGGCCAATGGCGCTTAATATACGAAAACACGTTGACTCCTTAGAGCTCCGTCTACGAACGGCGGATAACCTCGGTCACGACCTCGGATACCGTGGCAATGTTCGTCGGGTTGACATTGTGGGGCAGGTCGTCCTCGGTACGAGCACAAGCCAGGCGCGTGCCGTCCACGCCGGCGATGGTGAGGGCTCGGCGGCTCGCCTCGAGCGCGGCATAGGCATCGGTCTTGGCATAGGGCATCTCGAGCGCGCCACAATCGACATGGAACGACTTGCACACCTTGCTGACCAGGTTCATGATGCGGCGATCGCCCTTGAGCAGCTGCTGTTCGCCCTCAACCGTCACCACCGAAAGCCTACCGGCGCCGACGGATTCAAGATTGATGAAGAATACGCCGCGGAGCTTATCGCGATGCGAAGCCAAGAAGGCCTTCATGCCGGCGCCATCACAATCCGAGGCGCCCGTTGCCACAAACCAGATATCGTGACCGAGCAGCTCATCGTCACCCATAGAGGCGACAGCCGAGAGCATATCTTCGGAAGAAGCGCCGTCGGAAGACGTAGCGCCGCCCTTCCAGCCATCGTTATCGTCCTCGAAATTATCCCACGAACCGATGCCGCGACCGGACTTCTTGGCATCGTAATCGTCTTCGACGCCCAGCCAGTCACTCATGCTGTCCTGTTCGTTTTTCTTTTTACGACCGAACAGGCCGCCCAGGCCGCGCTTGCGAGACTTGGGTGCCGCCGGGGCGGGAGCCGAAATGGTCTCGATCGGCTGTGCGCCCGACGCAACGGGCCTAGGAGGCGCAACGGGTGCCGATGTGGGTTCGGGACCCTGAGCGGTAGCAAAGGGGTCGTTGACCTGTGCGGAGGGGTCGGGAAGGTCGAACAGCGACGTGCGAGACGCAACGTTTGCCTGCTTCATCGACGGCAGCGACGGATCGGGGACCGAAGCTAGCGGAGACGAGGAAGGTGCGGGCGACGGAGCCGATGCCGGATCGGGAACATTCATCTGCGGACGTGGTGATGCCTGGGAGGAAATCTGGGCCATAAGGGAATCGATCGTTTCGTCCTGGGTGGGAGCAACATCGGCAACCGTGGCACCGGAACCACTCGGGGCCGGCATGGTGAAAATCTGCGTGGAGTAAGGCCTCGACTCATCTGTCTCGGGAGCCTCGGAAACCGCAGGCACTTCCTCCTGCTCGACCTCGGTCGAATCATCTTGCTCGGCTGCCGCGTATTGCTCTTCGTCACAGTTGGCCTCGACGGGCTCGTCCTCGGCGGCATCTTGGATTTCGGCAGCATCAATAGGCTCGTCATCGTCTGCCGCGTCGCCCTGCTCATCGGAAACAGGAAGGGGCTCGGCAATCGCGGTGCCTTGCTTTTCAAACGTTATCGTGGAATCGAACTGCGCGGCATCAAACGACATGGTGCTATCGACGTGCTGCTGAGCCTCGAAAGACGTCGTCGCCTCAACAACATCCGCGGACGCCGGTTGCTGGGACTCAAAGGACGTCGTAGCTTCGGCAGCGTCGACGGGCACGGACTGCATAGCCTCGTTCTGCTCGAACTCTTGCGCCGCGAGCTCACGTGCCGCCTCAGCTGCCTGCTGCTGAGCGATAGCTTCCTGCTCGGCAGCCTCGCGTGCAGCAGCGCGCTTCTCTTCGAAATCGTCGACAAATTTCTTGCCCTTTGCAAGCGCGCCCTTAAAGAAGTTGGAAGCGCTGGCGCCAATCGAAGAGAACGCGGATGCAATATCGGCATGGGGCGTTGCCGCGGGAATCTCGGCCGAGAAATCAGTATCGCTCTCGTAAGACACGCGCCTCGGCTGTTCAACGTAATCGTCGTCAGACTCATCCGCAACGTCTTGCGCCGGCGCGGCGGGAGCCAAAATGTCCAGTCCTGCCGCGGGATCGATCGCGGACACCGCCTCGGACTCGGCAACGGCAGCGGTAACCGCGGCAGACTCATCATCCACGGTCACGACGGGGGCAGGCTCGGGCTCAAACGTCGGCTCCTCGCCCTCCTCGTAATCGAGCGTGCAGGACTCGGGAAGCATTCCGAGCGCACGGATGGCATCCGAACCAAAGCGGATGTTGCCGGCGGCATTGCGATAGAGCTTGGGCTCGGGCTCGGCCGCGACAGGCTCCTCCGCCGGCTCGGCAGCGGGAACCTCGTCATTGAACTCTTCGGCCTGGACAGCCTGATTCTGATCCTCGGGCACAATGGCGCCAATCAGCGTCTCGTCGGCAGACGCACCCTCAAAGCCCTCGATCTGCTCGTCGAAATCCTCACCCTGTTCGGGCTCGGCCTGAGCGTCGGGAGCAATCGGCTGACCGAACTCATCCTCGGCGTAGGTAGGCTCTTCATACTCGATGGTGTTGCCGTAGTCGTTTTGCTGTTGGGCCGCGGCATACTCCGCTGCCGCGCGCGCCATCTCCTCGGCACGACGCTTCTGCTCCCCAAAATAGGTATCGAACGGAACATCGTCGGGAAACTCGTTTTCGCCCTGGAAGGGAGCAACGTTGTCCATAACGCCGAGCATAGCGGCGACAGAAGACTTGTTGCACACCGCGCCGGACGTATAGGGAAGAATGTAGCGGTTAGAAATGATGTTTGCCGCGTTGGCGAGCGCAACGAGGGAAGCGAGGATCGCGACAATCCACAGCAGAACCTTGAGCGCACCGGGGAGCGGCAGGATACGCAAGATGGCAACGGCAGCAGGGGCAACCGTGGCAACGGGCAACAGCCTGGCGATGAGCGCACGATACGAAGCATAGGGCTCGCGGGCGAGCAGCTCAGCACGGGGAGAGTCGTAGTGTGCGACAACGACCACCGGGCGGTTGCGCGGAGACGCGAGCGGGCCCGAGGCCTTGTGGTAGGCGATGACATTTTGGCTCACGCCCGTCTTGCCCAGGCGCGAAACCACGGGGTGGCCCGTGCGCTCGAGCACGTAAAGAACGGCGCCGGCAATGGCCAGCAAGGTGCCGACCAAGCCGATGCCGCCGCCGATGCCCATCAGCAGGGCGCCGGCAAACGCAAGAATACCGGTAACGGCAAATGCCAACCTACTGGGCGCCGGGGCATTGAACTCCTGAACCTCGGGATCAAAGCCGTGGTTGCGGAAGATCTGAGCGATATCCTCGGCAGCCAAGCGCTCTTCTTCGCTGCATGCCGGCGTGATGCCGGTGTTCTGCAGCAGGTGGTTAATATAGTTCTGGGTGTTCGCCATGTGCGCTCCACATCCATAATCCGACAAATAGGCCCAATGCATGCACATTAGAACCGTATATAGTCGAAAGTATACCCCGAGCGAGCGCAAACGACCGAATTCGGGCCGTCTTAACGCCCCGAGCGGACAAGGATATAGCCTAATCTCCATATCGGACTAAAATCATGGCAGCAAACCACCTTCTCATGCGAGGACTCTATGACGGCAAGCGACGCGACCGCGACAATTAAAAAGGGGAATTCGGAGCCCAGTTTCGATAAAACGGCTCAGCGCATCCTCAATCTTTTCTTTGTGCTCAACAGCTCCCCCGAACCGCTGACGACCGAGCAGATCGTCTTGGATTCTGACCTGGGATATGGCTCGGGCAATATCGACTCGGATAAGCGCAAGTTTCGGCGCGATCGTGACAAACTGCTCGAACGCGGCATCTTAATCAAGGAGGTTCGCCCCGCCGGCGCGCAGGAGACCGAGGAAAGCTCATGGACAATCGACCGCGAGCACACGTTTGCGGCAGGCGGCCTCATCACCGCAGACGACGCCGATATCCTGCTCAACGCTATCGACCAGACAATAGCGGCCGGCTCATCCACTTTTGCCGCGCCGCTTGCCGATATTCGTTCCAAGATTGCCTACCTCACCGGCATGTCGGCGGTAGACGAAGCACCGATCCGCCGCTCTCCCACCGTCGATGCGGTATGGAGCGCCTTTGCCGAGCGATGCGCGCTGCGATTTTTATATCAGAACGGACGCGGTGAGCAGAAAGAGCGCACCGTCTGCGTCTACGGCATGTTCGAGCGCGAGGGCGTTGCGTACTTCTGCGGCCTCGACAATGCCACCGACGACATCAGGACATTCCGCTGCGACCGTATCGTTCGCGCTTGGCGCCCCTCGAAGGCCTACGTTATCCCTGCGGACTTCAACCTCAGCGACTACCTGTTCTTTGAATTCGATTTTGCCGACCGCCCGCCCGTTGCGGCTACGTTCTCGTTCGGCCCGCAGACGCAGATCGATATGATCAACGGCCTCACGCGCGGGCGAGGTGAGCTCGCACACACCGATTCGGGATGGACTTGGACCGTTGACGTGCGCGATCTTGAAGCCGCCGCCTCATTTTGCATGGCCCACGCCATGGACGGCATGAGGCCCATGGCCCCCAAATCGCTCAAGCAGGCGTGGAACCACCTCATTGAAAGGACGGTGCACGAGCATGCCCGTGCGTAAACTCACCAGCGAGCAGAGGCTCTCGCGCGCCATCGACATCATGGAGGCCCTCTACGCCGCCGGCGAGAGCGGCATGACACGAACTGAGATTTGCAGTCGCTTTGACATCACGGGAGTGTCGCTCGACGAGATTCTCGAGATCGTCTCGACGCTCGCGGACCGAGAATCGGGTGCGCGCATCATCTGCGAATGCCACGGCGAGCGTGTGGTCCTCACCGGTGACGCCGGACGTGTGCTACCGCTGCGCCTGAGTGCCGCCGAGGGCGCTGTGCTCAACCACGAACTTGAATCGTTGGGGATCGAGCCGCAGACGGCAGCTCGGATTCGACACGCTCTTCTACCCGAAGAGCTCGGCTATAACCAGCGCGTCTTTGACACCGTCAACCACGGGTCGCACTGGCAGCAGCTGAGCTGCGCCATTCAGGACGGCGTTCGCTGCCTCATCTCGTATCGCTCGATGGACGATGCACGGCCACGCGAGCGTCTGGTCGACCCCTTGCGCATTACGGCAAACGGCGACCAAACATACCTGATTGCCTGGGACATCGCAGTCGATGAGCAGCGCACCTATCGCATGGATAAAATCGAGGGACTCACCTTGACGGAAGACTCCGTCGTGCCTCACGCACCGGACGTCGCATCCCTCCACGATTCCCTTGCCCGGACGCAGCGTAGCGCAAAGCTCTTGATGCCATTCGATATGGCGGAGCATCTGGACTGGGCCGGCATCACCCTCATCGAGCGCAGCGGGGCAGACATGGCAACGGTAACCGTGCATTACGGCTCCGAGCGTTGGCTACTGAGCCAGATAATCGCAGCGGGCGGAGCCATCCGCATCTTGGATGACCCCACCCTGTCAAAGCGTCTGTGCGATATGGCAAAAACCCTCGTCTGTCCGCTTTAGCGCCGCCGCTCGTGGCGTGCGCGCCACAGTTGCAGATAGTGACCGATCTGCGCCGATTCGATGCGCTGGTAGGAGCTCGTGGGCAGCGACGTTAAGAACTTCTTTCCGTAGCCCTTCGTCACCAGGCGCGGGTCGGCCAGAATCAGCACGCCGCAATCAGTCGACGAGCGGATAAGGCGGCCGGCCGCCTGCTTGACCTCGAGCACCGCCTCGGGCAGCGAATAGCGCGCCCAAGCGCGGTCTTCGCGCAGGTTGCGCTCGCACGAGAGCGGGTCCGTGGGGCTCGAGAACGGCAGCTTGGGAATGATGACGCAGCGCAGCGTCTCGCCGCTGGCGTCAAACCCCTCCCAGAAGGCCTTAAGCGCAAAAAGCGACGAGGTTGGCTCGTTGATAAACCGGTCGCGCAGGCGACGAGGAGATGAGTTGCGCTGCTGGCAGTTGAGCTCCAGACCCGCACGGGCCATCTTGGGCTCAACGCGAGCGTACAGGTCTTCCATGTCGCGCCGATTGGTGAACAACGTGAGCACCGATCCGCCCATGGCAAGATGGGCGTCGACAAGCACGCGCTCGAGCGCCGTAAGATAGCTCTCACGATCGCGCGGATCGGGGATATCGCCCGCAACGACTACAGCCATATTCGAATCGAAGTCGTAGCTCGAGTCCAAGTGCAGCGATGACGACGTTGAAGCACCGATGCGATCAAGCCCGACAGCATGGTTGAAGTGCTCAAAGCTTTTGGACACCGTCATGGTCGCCGAGGCAAAGATAGCCGTGTGAACCTCGGGCAGCCACTCGGTTGCCAAGGCCTCGCCAATGTCGATGCGCTCTGCGGTCATTGACTCTCCGCCGGCACGCAACCTGCGATTGACCTGCAGCGAATACACGTAGTGTTCATCGGTGCCATCAATGATGAGTTTGAGGTTCTCGGCCAGCTCGTGCAGGCGGCGCGAGATATCGCCCAGGTCGACGACGACCTCGGGCTTATCGGCAGCGACGGCTTGCACCAGAGCGTCGACGCTCTTGTCAGCTTGCTCCAATGCGTCGATGGCAGCGTAGGCCGACTGTAAGAAATCATGCCAGTCGTCAGATTCGCGCAGCTCGGGGCCAATCCATAGATTGGCATTGTCATAACCCCCACGGGCACGGCGGCCGAGCTCGCGAACGCCATCGAACACGTCGGCGATCGCCATGCTCGCACGCGCAACCGTCGAGGTCGCCTTGGCAGTAAGGCCCAGATAGAGCGTAGAGCCCTCGGAGGTTGCCAAATCACGGGAAACCTGGCTTAGCGCGCCGGTGCTCGAGCCACCCAGGCGATCAAACAGAACGCGTGATTCGTCCGCCGACACCACGCGCGCCCACTGACGGCGCGCCTCGCGCTCGATAGAATGGGCCTCGTCGATTACCCAATGACGAATCGGAGGCAAAATCCTGCCCTCGGCCGCAACATTGCGGAACAGCAGGGAATGGTTGGTGACCACCACATCGGCATGCGCCGCACGACGGCGAGCGCCGTGGACTAAACATTTATCAGGGAAAAACGGGCAGAGGCGACGAGCACACTCGCGCGAGGCCGTCGTAAAGTCGGGGCGGTTGACGCTGCGCCACCGAATGCCAAGTGAGTCGAGGTCGCCATCGGCTGATTGGCAGACGTACGCCATAATGACCGCGACCGCCGTGAGCGTATCCGCCGGATCGCGCTTGGTGGTAATCTCGACCTGGCCGCGACTCATGCGCTCAAGCTTGCGCAGGCACGGATAGTGGTCATACCCCTTGAGAGCGCAAAACGACAGACCACCGTCCATTTGCTCGGCAAGTTTTGGCAGCTCATGGTACATGAGCTGGTCGGCAAGATTGTTCGATTTGGTCGCAATACCAACCGTGATGTTGTTACGGCGCGCTGCCTCGGCAAAAGGCACCAGATAGGCCATCGATTTGCCGACGCCTGTGCCTGCCTCAATTACTCGATGAGTGCCCGTGACCAGCGCATCGCGGACCTCGAGCGCCATCGCGATCTGCTCATCACGCGGCTCGTAGGTGGGATACATGCGATTGACCAGGCCACCTGGCGCATAGTCTGCCTCAATCTCCTCACGACTCGGCATCTTGAGTACCGGCAGTTCATCGGCGTCCACCCGATCGTCGGCGCGATCGGCCTTGAGAACGTCAGCACGAGCGGCGCTGAGAGAGAAGATAGAACCAGGGTTCTGCCCTGCCAAGAACGAGAAGATAGGACGATAGGACCAAGGCACGTCCGGATGCATGTCGGCTAGGCGCGCCATGAGGCCCTGGGGCAAGTCGGTGAGCGCCACGAGCAACACGCGCCATACGCCACACAGGGCGTCGACGTCGGCATTGGCACGGTGTGATACCGAGTCGCAGCCAAACAGATCGGCCATAAAAGACAGCTTGTGAGAGGCCAGGCGCGGAAGCGCGATGCGCGACAGCGCCAGCGAATCGATCCAAATATCGCTCACGTTGACGCCGCCTTTGACCGACTCGATAAACGAGCGGTCGAACGTGGCGTTGTGTGCGATCACCGGACAGCCACCGACAAAATCGGCGAGAGCGGCGACAGCCTCAACGGCCGACGGGGCATCTGCCACATCGGCATTTGTAATGCTCGTGAGCTCGGTAATCTCGGCGGGAATCAGCTGCTTGGGATGCACGAAGGTATCGAAGCGGTCGATGACCTCGCGGCCCGAAAGACGGGCCGCCGAGATCTCGATCAGCTCGTTGTCCTGCACCGAAAGACCCGTGGTCTCGGTATCGAGGACAATCACATCTTCCTCGATAAGGCCGAAGGACTGCGTTTTGGCGCGGTCGGCAAGCGTGGCATAGGAGTCGATGACAAACTGCGGCGTTCCTGACGAAACCGCGTCCTCGATTAGCATGCAATGCCCGCTCGACGAAGGCCCATACGGATCAGGCTGTCACAGACCTGCGGGAACGTCATGTCGTCGGTGTGGCGGATCTCATCCGGATACAGCGACGTATCGGTCATGCCGGGAATGGTATTGGTCTCGAGGATAACGGGGCCGTCCTCGCTCACAATAAAGTCGCTGCGCGAGATACCCAGGCAACCGAGGGCCTTGTGAGCGGCGCAGGCAAGCTCCTGAGCGCGAGCGTAATTCTCGGGTGAAATCTGCGCCGGAATGCGATGGATATCCGTAGGGTCGACATACTTCACGTCCAGATCGTAGAACTCGCAGTCCTCGGGCTTACGAATCTCGACAATCGGCAGGGCGCGCACGTCATCTTCGCCGTATACGCCGACGGTGATCTCGGTACCCTCGATGCACTTCTCGACCAGCACTTTGTCGCCGTACTCAAACGCCTTGGCGATTGCCGCGGGCAGCTCGGAGGGCTCATGGACCAGGGAAATGCCATAGCTGGAACCGTTGACGGCCGGCTTCACAAAGCAGCGCTCGCCACAAACCTCGACGATATGATCGATATCGACTTCATCGCCCACCTCGAGCGCAAGGCCGGGGGCAATGGGAATGCCCGCCTTGGCGTATAGGAGCTTAGAGACCTCCTTGTCGGCACCGCAGGCGCTGGCAAGTACGCCCGAGGCCGTGTAGGGGATACCCAGGGTCTCCATGGCACCCTGCATGGCGCCATCCTCACCGCCGGCGCCGTGCATGGCGATAAATGCCACATCGAATCCGCCGTTCGCCATGGTTACCATAAAGTCATCAGCGGCCGTGTCAAGCAGCTCCACCGAGGTGTAGCCGGCTTCCTTCAGTGCCACCACAACGTTCTTTCCCGAATCGAGCGAGATCTCGCGCTCAGCGGAATGACCGCCCGCCAAGACCGCTACGTGCATGTTCTCTAGGCTTTTACCCGGCATGGGCAGACTCCTCCTCTATAATTTCTGCAGCTGATACCATATTGTAGCGATACCCTCTACGTTTCCCCAAAATCGAAAGGCTTCCATGAATCCCAGGACTAAATCTCAGGACATTCGCGACTTGAGCCAAAGCGATATTCGCGAGCTCGTGGCCGAACTTGGCCAGCCCGCCTTCCGCGCGAAGCAGCTCATCGAATGGGTCTTTGAGAAGAACGTTTGTTCGTTTGACGATATGACCAACCTTCCCAAGGCTTTCCGTGAGCAGCTTAAAGAGGCTTTTGCCTTTGATACGCCGACTGAACTCACCAAGCAGGTTTCCAAAGATGGCTCGCGCAAGTATCTGCTCGAATACCACGATGGCATTTCCGTCGAGACTGTCGGCATGCCCCGTCGTAACAAACTTTCCGTCTGCGTTTCCACCCAGGCAGGCTGCGGCATGGGCTGCGCCTTTTGTGCTACCGGCCTCAACGGCCTCAAGCGCTCTCTGACCGCTCAAGAGATCGTCGACCAGGTGCTTCATGTATCCAACGACTTTGGCGAGCGTGCCACAAGCGTTGTCTTCATGGGCCAGGGCGAGCCGTTTGCCAACTACGACGAGGTTCTCAAGGCATTGCGTATCCTCAACGACCCCGATGGCATCGGTATCGGCGCCCGTCACCTCACCGTCTCTACCAGCGGCGTTATTCCCGGTATTCGCAAATTTGCCGATATCCCCGAGCAGTTCACGCTTGCCGTTTCCCTGCATTCCGCCATCCAATCGACGCGCAATAAGCTCATGCCCGGTGTTAAGAAGTACACGCTGCTTCGCCTTCACGAGGCGCTTCAGCTCTACACCGAGAAGACTGGCCGCCGCCCGACCTATGAGTATGCCATGATCGAAGGCGTCAACGATACGAATCCCGAGATGCAGGCACTCTGCGACTTCTGCGAGGGAACGCTGTGCCACGTTAACCTGATTCAACTTAACGACATCGAGGGCAGCTCGCTCAAGCCGTCGCCGATTCATAAGGTTGAGGATCTTCAGCGTCGTCTTGAGTCCCGTGGCATCGAAACCACGATTCGTAACTCCCGTGGTAACGATATTGACGCCGCTTGCGGACAGCTGAAACAGCGCTTTAAAGTTCAGAAGAACGCATAGGGGAGTCGCACTCCAAAACGTTTCATGTGAAACATCGAACGGCCCAGGTTGCAGGATATGCAACCTGGGCCGGTTCATTTATTGACCTCAATTTTGGAGCAGCTGCTACCTTTCCCATTTTTTACGGACAAAATAAGGGGCCCTTGTCTCATGAATCAGACAAGGGCCCCTTAAAAAATGCAGGGTAATTGTTAGGTACCTAATAGCCTACATTTTCCCATTGGTTGCTAACCCAACCTTGATTAATCTTAGGATTTTTCGTTACCTGAGCAGTGCGCATGGCAACATCTTCTGTCATAACATCCATTTTCTTCTTGGACGTATCAACGATATCTTGCGCGCCACGAAGCAAACGACCTCGAAGTTCATCGTCTGTCGCGATCTTATAGCCAGCAAAGGCACCAGCCGCGACAGTCGTCGCCAATGCAATCGCAGTAAAAATCTTATTCCTCATCTTGGCCTCCTTGGTCAAACTGAATCATTTCACCAAGAATACGAGAGAGCTCTTCCTCGTCTTTAAACTCAATCTCAATCTTATTCTTTCCACGCGAGCTCTTCACACGCACGTTGGTATTAAATACCTGACGAAGTACACGCGCAGCCTTTTTAAAAGACTGAGGCGTTGCAGGCCGCGGCGTCTTAGGTGTCTCTCCGGCAGAAAACAATGGAGCAAGATTTTCTGTCGCTCTTACGGAAAGGCCCTCCGCAACAACCTTCTCTGCAAGTCGAATTCGAGCATCCTCATAGGGAACTGCAAGAATCGCACGCGCGTGACCAGCAGTAAGTTTACCCTCAAAAATCATCTGCTGAACTACTTCGGGGAGATCGAGAAGGCGCAGCGAGTTTGTAATTGCAGAGCGTGACTTGCTTACGGCCTTCGACAATGCCTCCTGGGTCATGCCGCTAGCATCGATGAGCTGGCGATAGCCCTTAGCCTCTTCGACGGGATTCAGATCAGAACGCTGAAGGTTTTCGATAAGAGCAAGAGCCAGCATCTCTTCATCATTAACATCTTTAATGATGACAGGCAGTTCCTCAAGACCAGCAAGCTTTGACGCCTGGTAACGACGCTCACCAGCGATGATCTCATAGCCGTTTCCATGCTTGCGAACCAAGAGCGGCTGCAAAACACCATGTTCTTGGATTGACTCGCTCAACTCGCGGAGTTCAGTTTCATTAAAGTGAATTCGCGGTTGATTAGGGTTGGGAACGATATCCTCAATAGGTAGTTTTGTTTCAGATGCGGCATTTGAAGCAGATGCAGCAGAACCACCGGTCTCATACTCAGCCTCTGAGACCAAAGCATTGAGTCCGCGTCCCAATCCACCACGTTTCTTTGCACTAGGCACGCTTGATCACCTCTTTTGCAAGGTTCATATACGCTTTTGCACCCTTGTTTTGAGGTGCATAGGTAATTACCGGTTCTCCAAAAGACGGAGCTTCAGAGATTTTAACCGTACGGGGAATCAGCGTCTTAAACGCCTTATCACCAAAGTACGATTGAACTTCCTCAACAACCTGATTCGATAAAGAAGTACGTGAGTCATACATGGTCATAAGCACGCCATAGGTGTCTAAGCCCTTGTTCAGACGCGATTTGACCATCTTCATTGACTCAAGCAGCTTCGTAACGCCCTCGAGTGCGTAATACTCACACTGGATTGGAATCAAAACGCTGTCTGCTGCGGTCAAGGCATTGATAGTAAGCAGGCCGAGCGAAGGAGGACAGTCAATGAAAATAAAATCGAACTCGTCCTGAATCGGCTCAAGCAAATCTTTGAGGCGGGTTTCACGAGCAATTGCGCTTACGAGCTCAATTTCGGCACCTGCTAGCTGAATCGTAGCTGGAATTACGAATACCTTTTTGCAATTTGTATCAAGAACAAGCGATTCTGCCGGCACATCATTCAACAATGCATCATAAATGCATTGATCAAGCTCTTCTTTTTCAATTCCAAATCCACTGGTACTGTTTCCCTGCGGATCAAAATCGACAATCAGTGTCTTACGACCCTGCTCACCCAGTGCTGCTGCAAGGTTTACAGCCGTCGTTGACTTACCGACGCCGCCTTTTTGATTGATGATTGCAATGATACGCGTGTCTCTTGCGCTCTTAGAACGCTTAACGTCGCGAAATCCCACGGTCCCTCCTGGTGTGTATTAAAGCTGTCAAACGGAGGATGTTTCACGTGAAACATTCCGATTCGATATCAACCGCCATGTTTCACGTGAAACACTGCAAGTTGTAGTATCCATTATGTTTCACGTGAAACATCTAGGCAAGCGGATTCTTCTTTGCCATGCCATTTGCACGAGGCAATGAAACGGATGCTGGATGACTCTTCTTAAGAACAATGAACTCCCTGTGGCCCAAGCCCTCAGGCAAATCGATTGCGTCATTCAGAAGCAAAGTGAAGCCGCAAATCTTAGCTGCTGACATGCCGGAAGCAAGCTCCTCATCTGAAGGATTACCCTTGGTGATAACAAATAGCCCTCCGTCTTTGAGGAACGGAGCCGCATACTCAACAAGAATCGGTAGAGGAGCCAGTGCGCGGGCGGTTACGACAGAGAACTGCTTCTTATGGCTTCGAGCATATTCTTCAAGGCGATCATGAACCGCATGAGCATGTTTCAATCCAAGAACATCAACAAACGAATTGACAGCATCAACCTTCTTGCCAACAGAGTCAATATAAGTAGCTTTACGATGCGTGGTTATGGTTAATGGAATACCAGGGAAGCCTGCACCTGTTCCCATATCAAGCAAAGCTCCCTCAGGACCCTTATTGATATAGGGGAGCAAAACAAGTGAGTCGAGGATATGAAGTACTGCAGCATCTTCTACGTTAAGAATACGGGTAAGATTGGTTGTCTCATTTGTTTTCAGAACCAAATCCAAATGCTGAATACATTTCCTCAGCTCAGTATCAGTTAAGCTCAAGGAATACTCTTTGCAATAGGAAGTTAGACGACTCATCATCTCGTCAGCCTGCTGATCAGTAAGTACTAACAACGAAAGCTCCTTTCTGACAAAAATCAGTGTATCGAGAACTTTTGACAAAAAAAGGGGACGTGGAAACCACGTCCCCTTAGCATAAGCTCGAGTAGATTATCGAGCAACAATCACCACATGGCGATCGGGGTCAGAACCCTCAGAATGAGTATCGACGGCGTCATTGCCACGAAGTGCAATGTGAACCAGTCGGCGCTCGTAGGCATTCATGGGCGGAAGCGAAACACTCTTATGAGTGCGGATGGCACGCTCGGCAGCAGACTGAGCCATGGAGGCAACCTTGTCCTGACGGCGGCTCTTGTATCCCTCGACGTCCACTACAACCGGATACCTAAAGCCGAGCTTGCGGCTCACCAGCAATGAGAACATAACCTGAAGGGCATCAAGGGTGCGACCATGACGGCCAATGAGAACAGCAAGGTCGGGAGCCGTTACATCCAGAATCAGCTCACCCTCGTCGCCCTCATACTCATCGATAGGAGAGTTGGCGGCATCGAAGTGCGAAAGGATGGAACGCAGGATGGAAATCGCGACATCGGCAATGGTGTCGAGCTCCTCGTCGGTCAGCTCTTCACCAGCCTTGTAGCGCTGTGCAATCTCGGGATAATCGCCCGCGACCTGCGGGGCAACCTCCTCAAGCATATCCTCGATGATCTCTTCAGACATAACGTACTCCAAAGTTAGGTACCTAAATAAGATTGATATCCCGCTACTTCTTCTTGTGCGGGCGCGGCTTCTTCTCGCGACGAGTGACCTCAACCTGCAGCGGCGCGTTCTTAAGGCGCTCCTCCTCATCGGCCTTCGCCTTGTCGATGACCTTCTGCGTCACAAAAATCTGCTGGATAACCTGCCAAGCAGACGAGACGTCGTAGTACAGTAGAACACCAACGGGAAGGCTCCAGCCCATCCAAAGCATCATGACCGTCATGACAACGGCCATCATACGCATGCTCTGAGCCTGCTGGCCGGTCTGGTTGCGCGACATATAGAGCTGCGGAATCAGGGTCAGGACGGCGAACAGGATCAGGCAGACCAGCGCAGGCAGCGCGACCATAAAGCCATCGGCAAAGGAGGCACTCGGCGTGGTGGTCAGGTCGGGCAGAATATTAAAGAACGAGAACGTGCCGTCGTTAAAGTAGTCCGGCAGGTTACGCAGCAGCGTAAACAGGGCGAACAGGACAGGCATCTGAATCAACAGCGGCAGACAACCAGCCATCGGGTTGAACTTGTTCTCGCTGTAGAACTTCTGCATTTCCTCGGCCTGACGCTGGGGATCGTCGGCATAGCGCTCCTGGATCTCGAGCATCTTGGGCTGCAGCACCTGCATGCGTGCCGTCGACTTAGTCGACTTGAGCATAAGCGGCGTCAGCAGCAGACGGATGATGACCACCAGGATGATGATGGACAGGCCCCAGTCGACCGCAAAGGTCTGGATGAGCTTGAGCAGCTCGAAAAGGATGTTAACGATCCAATCCCACATGTAAGTTTTCCTCCGATAGCGAGTGCCCGCTAGGGCACAGGGTCATAACCGCCGACGTGCAGGGGATTGCAGCGAGCGATGCGCCTCACGGCAAGCCAGCAGCCTCTCAAAACACCGTACTTCTCAATCGCCTGGACGGCGTATTGCGAGCACGTTGGGTAATAAATGCAGGCGTCAGGCAATAAGGGCGAAATAACCTGTTGATATATGCGAATAGGAGCGATGGCAACACGTCGCAAAACGTGATTGCTCATCGCTCCTCCCCGGCAACGCCGGCGCGTTTCATAAGCGAACGCAATGCATTGTCCATCTCCTGAGGCGAAGAAACCCTCGTCTTGGGAGTTGCGAACAAGATGATGTCATAACCCGCAACGGGAAATCCACAGCTGCGGGCGGCCTCGCGCATCACACGCTTAGAACGGTTGCGCACGACAGCACAACCGAGCCGCTTAGCACCAACGAAGGCGACCCTTCCGGAGTCGCCTTCGCCAACCGATTCACATATGGTCATTCGAATCAGAGGGTGATTGAAACGACGCCCCTGACTGAACACATGCTCGAAATCTTGCCGAGACTTAATAGTCTTCATGCGAGATGTGTGTATCGCTGCTAGACAGTGAGACGCTTGCGGCCCTTGGCGCGACGACGGGCGAGCACGGCACGACCACCCTTAGTGGCCATACGGGCACGGAAGCCATGGGTCTTGGCACGCTTACGCTTATTAGGCTGATACGTACGCTTCATCTTAAGTTCCTCCTGCTGCATTTCGAGTGTCCGCGGGGGCGCGGACGCAGATATAGACACGTGAGCTTGAAGATTGTAGGGAAATCAATGTTCAAATGTCAAGAAATCAAAGGTAAAAGGTTGCGCAGTTCACACGGTTCCCCCATAAGCCGAGCTCGATTTAGCGGTGCATGGCAACTTTTCACGATATTTCATCGAGTTTTCAACAGGTCATGTTGGCAATGTTGAGAACTTTTCGTCCGTTTTCCAAAGTTTTCAACAGGTTTTGAAAGGTTGTCGAAAGATGAGAAACATTGCACGGTGAGCTACTATTTGTTCGAAACCTTTTGAAAGATTGCGAGCGGCATGTCTGACGACTTTTACACCATGGTCGATTCCGGAGACCCGGCACCCGACAACGAGCACATCACCGGCGTGCGCGAAGAGCGTGAGGAAGGCGAGCAGACGACCACGCAGGCGCCAAAAGCCATGTACGCCGCGCGCATCGCCGTCTATGACGACATGCTGTCGACACCGCGTGTGATCGTCATTGATCCGCAAGATGTCCGCACGTATTTGGAAGAGACGACCAACACCGTCTACCAGTGCATGAAAGAACAAGGTGGCCATATCTCGCTCATGGTTATCCGCGAGATTGTCGAAAACTTTATCCACGCACACTTTGCCGAGCCCATCATCTCGATTCTGGACGGCGGAGACACCATCCGCTTTGCTGATCAAGGACCCGGCATCGACGACAAGGAGCGCGCTTTCGACTTTGGCGTTACCAGCGCAAACAGCAAGATGAAGCGCTATATCCGTGGAACCGGAGCAGGGTTTCCCATGGTGCAGGAGTATTTGGAAAACGCCGGCGGGGCCGTGTCCATCGAGGACAATATGGGCAACGGCACCGTGGTTACGGTAAGCCTGGACCCTAAACGCGTGCAGGAAATCGAACGCGCCGGCGGGCGCGGCGCTGCCGTGCGGCCCGAGACGGAGCAGCCCGCATATCCCCTGCCGGGAGCTTTTGCGCAGCAGCCCATGGCAACGCAACAGATGCAGCCCCGCGTGGGACAGATGCAGCAGCCCGGAATGCTTCCTACACAAGAGCCCCAGGCGGCGTCGATGTCGATGCCGCCAAACGTGCCACAGGCCATGCCGCTGGCGGATCAGGATACAGCAGCAATGCAGCAGGCGACGGGGGCACCGGGTAGCCAGCAAATGGGCTATCAGCCGTACCAACAGGGATATCCATATCAGCAGATGCAGCCACTGGGGTATGGCCAGCAGTTCCCGCAGCAGTACCAGCAGGGATATCAGCAGCCGTACCAGCAGATGCCGCAGCAGCAGTACAACCCCTGGGCCCAGCAGATGCCTCCGCAGCCTTACCAACAGTGGCCTCAAAGTTTTCAACAGCAAATGCCGCCGATGCAGAGTTCTCAACAACCAGCAGCTCAAATGATGTATCCTAATGCAGCAAATCAGTATGCGCAGCCACAACCGGACGTGTTCGTAAGCGATCGCGGCAACGCCGCGCTGGGCTATCTGGCGCAAAATCAAGCGTGCGGTGCTACCGATCTGGCGAGGGCGTTTGGAAACTCGGCCCCCACTTGGTCACGCACGCTCAATGACTTGGCGCAGGCCGGCTTGGTCATCAAGCATGGCCAGAAATACCATCTGACCGAACTCGGCGCCGCTCGCGTGCGAGCTCAGAGCTAAAGAACGGGAGAGATAGTGGACGAGGAAGCAAGCATCATCCTGGGGGATGCCATCGCCTTTTGCCAGCGCGACGGCCAAGATGCACGCCTCATCAACATGCTGGGGCAATCGCGCGCCATAAGCCTAACCGAAGATACGCTCACGATCGAGGCCCCCTCGCGCTTTGCCATCGCGCAGCTCAAAAAGCATCAGCCAACCATTGAGGCCTATCTGGAAGAAATCGCCTTTGCACCGATTGCGCTCGACATCGTGGCACCGCAAGGCGCCGCGACGGAATCCGCTGCCGCGACGGCGCCCGCCACGGCTCCCGCTGCTTCCCCGGCGGCGCCGGCCTCCGCAGGCGACGTGCCGACAATCGGGCACCAGCACAGCGATGTTTCCCGTGAAACCATGGCACCGTTGCCGACCGCGGCGGCGACGTCAACGAACGCACCCGTCACGCACATGCCCATCGCTCACGACGCAACGACGGGCGCGGATTCGGGCATTGCAATCAAGAACACGCTCTCGGCCGATGATTTTCGTCGCATGATGAACCAGATGAAGGGCGGAGCGCCAACTAAATCCACGCAAGCTGCGACCCCCTCTTCACCCATGCCAGCACCGACCGCGCCGGCCGAACAGAATACGGATGGAGCCCCGCTCGCCGCGAACTCAAAATTTACCTTTGAGAACTTTGTCTACGGCCCCGAGAACAGCCATGCCTATCGCTCGGCACTCAAGTTTGCCGCCCTCGCGGACGAGCGGGGCACGTGCACATCACTGTTCATCTACGGCAAATCGGGCCTGGGCAAGACGCACCTGCTGCTTGCCATCAAAAACGAGCTCGCCGAAAAGTCGCCCGAGATCAAGGTCAAGTATGCCAACTCCCAGGCATATCTGGACGACCTGATGACCGAGTTCGACCGCCAAAAGAAGAGCAACGCCCCCATCATGCAGGCGTACCACGGCGTGGACGTGCTCATCATCGACGACATCCAAAACATCATCGGCAAGCGCGCGAGCGTGGACTACTTTTTCCAGCTCATGGACGAGTTCATCCGCAACAACAAGAAGGTCGTCATCGCGGCAGACCGCGCCCCCAAGGACCTGAGCATGGACGAGCGTCTAACCAGCCGCTTCAACGCCGGCATGCTCTGCCTGGTCGCAGAGCCCAGCTACGAAATGAAATACAAGATCTTGCAGCGCTATTACGAGAACACCATCGTCGCCGCTCCCGAGGCAGGCGACGACTCGCTGCTGGCGGCCTATGGGGGCGACGGCGGGCACCTAACCGACGAGCACTTTAAACACATGGCCGAGGTCTCGGGCACCAACATCCGCGAACTCGAGAGCTTTTGCGAGCGCTGCGCCGGCGAGGCGGGCGACCGCGAGCGCGAGGGCGGGGAGCTCACCTTTGACGATATCGACGCCATCGCCAGCCAGTACTTTGACACATCGGCCAAAAAGATCAACGTCCAGACGGTTCAGTCCGTCATCGAAGAGCAGTACGGCGTGACGCACGAGGAGCTCATCGGCCCGCGTCGCAACGCCAATATCGCCAAAGCACGCCATATCGCTATCTACCTGGCCATCGAGATGTGCGAGATGACGACCACGGCGGTGGGCGCCGAATTTGGCAACCGCAACCACTCGACCGTCAGCACGAGTTACAAAAAGGTCCAGAAGATGATCCAGGAAGACCGCACCGTCACCGAAGACCTCAAGTCGCTGCGCGATAAAATTACACTGCGCTCGTAGGGAAATAGAGACACCTGTTGAAAACTTGTCGAAACCACGGGCATAAGGTGTCTAAAACCCAACCCGCGGTGATGAAAAGTTTTGCGCAGGTTTTGAACGTGGAAAACCACCCCTGTTGCACACAGGTTGCTGTCGATTCTCTTTCTTGGTCTGACCTGCGTCTTTGGGAGTAATCAACAGTTTCGTCAGTGCTATTACTATTATTAAGATATTTATATCTATAGAAAGGTATTAAAAGATGAAGTTCACCGTCAGCCAGAGCTCGCTTACACAAGCCATCGGCGTCGTTATGAAGGGTGTCGCTTCGGCATCCACCCTTCCCATCCTGTCGGGCGTGCTCGTTAAGGCCCAAGACGGCATCTTGGAATTCCAGACCTCTAACTACACTATCTCGATCCGTCATCGCATCGCGGCGCATGTCGAAGAAGAGGGCGAGATGGTTATCCCCTGTAAGATGCTCTCCAATATCACCAAGACCCTCCCCGATGCCCCGGTCACCTTTGAGCTGTCCGAGCGCCAGGTGCTGATTGGTTGCGAGAAGAGCTCTTTTAGGCTGAACACGCTCGATGCCAATGACTTCCCCGAGTTTCCGGCCTATGCCATCGAGAGTGCCGTGGAGCTGCCGACCGATGTCTTGTCCGAAATGGTCGGCCGCGTGTGGCGCGTCACCTCGACCGACAAGGCTCGCCCCATCCTGGGCGGCGTGCACATGAAGGTCGAGAACAACACCGTACGCCTGGTGGCGACCGATTCCTTCCGCTTGGCCGTGTGCGATACGCAGGTCGAGACCTCGACCCTCGAGGGCTCCTTTGAGCTCAACGTTCCGGCTGACGCCTTTAACGACGCGCTGAACATCATGGCCAGCCAGGCGACCATCATGATCGGGGCTACCGACACCCAGGTCGTCTTCGAGGCCGGCAACACCACCTACGTGTCGCGTCGCATCGAGGGCGTGTACCCCAACTACAAGCAGCTCATCCCCGATTCGTGCGTGACGAGCGTCAAGATCGATGTCGCCGCCTTTAACGCCGCCCTCAAGCGCGTGGCCGTTATCGCGAGCGCCAACCCCGCCGTCAAGTTCGAGATCGATGTCGAGAACGGGCAGATGGGCCTGTCCTCCATTTCCAATGACCAGGACCTTGCGCAGGAGACGATCGATGTCGAGGCTGAGGGCGAGTCGGGTACCATCGCCTTCAACTACCACTACATCTTCGGCTGCCTCAATGCCCTGTCCAAGGAGAAGGAGATCACGCTGGAGCTCAAGAGCTACTCGCAGGCGGGCATCTTCAAGTCCTACGACAAGATCAACTACCTGTACCTGGTCATGCCGGTCCGCATCTAGCGCTGCGCCATGACCATGTTCGCCCGCGATCTTTCCGTCGCGCACTACCGCAGCTTCGATAGCTATCGCCTTGCCCTGGACGAGGGCGTGACGATACTTACGGGACCCAACGCGGCGGGAAAGACCAATCTCATAGAGGCGCTGCAGCTGCTGACGAGCGGCGCCTCGTTTAGGCATCCGACCGCAGCCGAGCTCGTCCATGACGGCGTGGGCTCGTGCAAGATCGAGCTGAGGCTCGAGGGCGACGGCCGCGTGCTTGATATGGGATTGAGCGCGGAGGACGGTAAGCGCTCGTTTAGTCGCAACGGCAAGAGATGCTCTGCCGCCGGTGTGCGCGGGATTCTGCCGAGCGTGCTGTTTTGCCCCGACCATCTGGACATGGTTAAGCGAGGCGCCAGTGTGCGCCGCGCCGCCCTCGATGACTTTGGCATGCAGCTGAGCGCGCGTTATGCCGATCTTGCGAGCACCTATGGGCGCTGCGTGACCCAGCGTAACGCCCTGCTCAAGGAGACCTGGTGCTGTCGCGAGATGCTCGGCGCGTGGAACGATTCGATTGCTCGCGCGGGCTCGGCCCTGCTCGTGCACCGGTTGGCCCTACTCGACCGGCTGGCGGGCCATGTGCACACTGCCTACGGGCAAGTGGCGTCCGGCGAGGCTGCCAACGTGACCTATGCGTCCACGCTGGGGGATTTGCCCCAGGTCGAGGATCGCGAAGAGCTGAAGGGTTGGGCGTACGAGCGCATGCTGGCCGCCCTTGACGAGCATGCCGACGAGGAAATTCGCCGCGGCGTGACGTTGGTGGGACCGCATCGCGACGAGATCGAGTTCACCGTGGCGGGTCGCTCCGCCCGTTCATTTGCCAGCCAAGGACAGCAGCGCACGCTGGTACTGTCCTGGAAGGTGGCCGAGGTGGCCGTGGCTCGCGATGTCCTGGGCACCGCCCCGCTGCTGCTTTTGGACGACGTGATGAGCGAGCTCGACGGCGAGCGTCGCGGCGCTTTCCTGCGGCTGATCGGCGATGATATCCAGACGGTCATAACTACGACCAACCTGGGGTACTTTACCGATGACCTGCTTGATCGAGCCAAGGTGGTGAGCATGGGTGAGACGTGCTAATTACGAGCGCGAGAGCGAGACAGTCGCCTTCAGTGGATTTTTGAACGCAGAGCGCCAGCGCATCCTGGCGGCTGCAACGCCTAAGCGCCGTGCGCAGATGGAGGCCGCCGAGGAGTCGCGCGCGGTCTATCGCGCATGGAACGCGGTGTGCTCGGGCACGCGCGAGGGACGGCATGTGACGGGGCTGCGCTACCTGCCCGAGTCCAATGAGCTGCTGGTGTATCTCGACTCGCCCTCGTGGACGCAGGAAATGACGCTGTTGCGCGAGATCATCCGTGCGCGCATGGAGCGCGCCGGTGCGCATGTGGACGGCCTGGTGTTCAAAACCACCGCGCCCGGTCACACGCCGCCCGCCGCCAAGGAGCGCCTGCGCCCGGCGACGACCGAGCGACCGCCGGCCCCGCACGCCGACCTAAGTGAGGCCGAGCGTACCGAGATCGAGCGCCAAGTGGCGCCCATCGAAGACCAAAAACTGCGCGAGGCCCTCGAGAATGCCATGAGAGCCAGTGCCGAGTGGGCCAAGGGCGTGCAAAGCAAAAAAGAGCCTTAAATCGCATCTGGTGGCCTTGTAGAGCCAAATACCCTCGTTCCCGAGGGTATTTTTTTACGATAAACTAGTAAGGCTGTACACATTTTCTTGACTGAAGGAGGACGTGTGGCAAACGAAAACGATTACGATGGCGGCGAGATTAAGATTCTCGAAGGTCTCGAGGCCGTTCGTAAGCGCCCGGGCATGTATATCGGCTCGACGAGCGCCAGCGGTCTGCATCACCTGGTGTGGGAGATCGTTGACAACTCCGTCGACGAGGCCATGGCCGGTTTCTGCACCGAGATCCAGGTGACGGTCCACGCCGACAACTCCATCACGGTCGTCGACAACGGGCGCGGCATCCCCGTCGACGAGCACCCTGTTAAAAAGATCCCGACGCTCGAGGTCGTTATGACGATCTTGCATGCCGGCGGTAAGTTCGATAACTCGGCCTATAAGGTCTCGGGCGGCCTGCACGGCGTGGGCATCTCCGTCGTCAACGCACTGTCCAAGCGCGTGGTCGTTCAGGTCCGTCGCGATGGCAACACCTACGAGATGGAGTTCTCGCGCGGCAAGACCGTCAAGAAGATGGAGGTCGTGGGCACCTCGGATTCGACGGGCACCACCGTCACCTTCTGGCCCGACGACGAGATCTTCGAGACCTGCATCTACGATTTCGATACGCTGCACAACCGTCTGCAGGAGACGGCGTTCCTCAATAAGAACCTCAAGATCGTGCTGACCGACGAGCGCGAGGCGACTCCCCACGTGGAGGAGTTTTGCTACGAGGGCGGCATCATCGACTTCGTCAAGTTCCTCAACGAGGGCAAGGACGTCCCCGAGGCCTTTAAGGAGCCCATCTACATCGAGGGCAAATCGGACCCGGACGCGCCTGTGGCCAAGATGGGCGAGGTCGAGGTTTCCCTGCAGTGGAATAGCGGCTACGGCGAGAACGTCATGTCGTTTGCCAACGACATCTACACTCCCGAGGGCGGCATGCACCTTGAGGGCTTCCGCACCGCGCTCACCCGCGTGATCAACGACTACGCGCGCAAACAGAACCTGCTCAAGGAAAAAGACGCCAACCTGACCGGCGACGATGTGCGCGAGGGCCTATCGGCCGTCATCTCGGTCAAACTGCCCGATCCGCAGTTTGAGGGCCAGACCAAGGCCAAGCTCGGCAGCTCCTACATGCGCGCGCTCACGCTCAAGATTGTGACCGATGGGCTGACCGATTATCTGGAGGAGCACCCCAAGCCCGCCCGCGAGATCGTCAAGAAGGCCCAGCAGGCTTGCAAGGCCCGCAACGCCGCTCGCAAGGCGCGCGAGGCGACCCGCCGCAAAAGTCTGCTCGAGACGGCTTCGCTGCCCGGCAAGCTCGCCGACTGCTCGGTGCGCGATGCCGAGCTGACCGAGCTCTTTATCGTAGAGGGCGACTCGGCAGGCGGTTCGGCCAAGGACGGCCGTCGCCGAGACATCCAGGCGATTCTGCCCCTGCGCGGCAAGATTCTGAATGTCGAGCGCGTGGGCGACCACCGCGCGTTCTCGAGCGACACCATCCAGTCGCTGATCACCGCGATCGGCTGCGGCGTCACGACGAGCGCCGGCGACGGCGGCGACTTCGATATTACCAAGGCGCGCTACCACAAGATCATCATC
>CAKXKM010000011.1:0-27179 GCA_934876235.1 Collinsella sp. AF02-46-1
CATGGGCATGTCGGCGCGGTCGCAGTAGAGCTCCAGGTAGGCCTCGGCCTGATCCTTGCTGGTGAGGGCAAAGAGCAGGTAAGTGGTGGCAACGTCGGCAGCAGGGGAGCCCTGGGTGGCGTGTGCCCAGTCGCACACATAGAGCTGGCCGTCGTCGCCGACGATGACGTTGGAGGGATTGAAGTCGCCGTGGCAGACCTTGAACTCCTTGGTCATGCCGTCCAGACGCTCCTGAAGGTTGTAGCGCGTGGTGGCATTGAGCTGATCAAGGCTGTCGATCATGCGGGCGAACTTGTCGCGCTGACGGTTGAGCAGCGGGGAGGTGTAGCCGTGGATCTCGATCTGGAGGTCGACGAACATCTCGAGGTACTCACCAAAGCGCTGGGGCTCGGCAGTCATCTTCTCGGCAAGGGTGGTGCCCGGAACCTTCTCGGTCACGAGTGCCCAGCCGTTGGCGTTCTCGAGCTGAGAAACCTCGAGAGCCTTGGGGCTGCGGACGCCGCACTCATTGATGCGGGCAAGATTCAAAGCCTCGTTGAACACGTCGGAGACGGGCTTGGTCTCGTTAAAGACCTTGACGATCTTGTCGCCCAGGTCGTAAACGACCTTGTTGCCACGACGGACGAGCTCGGTCTTGGAATCGGGGAGCAGCATGATTGCATCCTTTCAACGATGCGGTAGAAGCAACGGCGGGGGCGTGCGTACACCCGTGCACCCCCGCCGCAAATAACCGTGCTAAAACTAGCAGACGGCGTAGTCCTGGGGCTCGCGGCCGTAGTAGGCGTCCAGGTAGAGCTCCTTGATCTCGCTCATGAGCGGGTAGCGCGGGTTAGCGCCGGTGCACTGGTCGTTGAATGCCTGCTCGGTCATCTCGTCGAGGGTGTCGAGGAAGTACTGCTCGTCAACACCGTAGTCGGCGATGGTCTTCTTGACACCGATGAAGTCCTTGAGCTCCTCGAGCTTCGTGATGAAGTTCTCGAAGACCTCCTTGTCGTCCTTGCCCTCGATGCCGCAGTACTTGGCCATCTCGGCGTAGTTGTGCAGCGCGTTGGGGTAAGGATACTGGGAGAAGGTACCCATCTTGACGGGAGCCTCGGCGGCGTTGTAGCGCATGACGCGGGTCAGGATGACGGCGTTGGCGAGGCCGTGGGGCAGGTGATGGAAAGCGCCGAGCTTGTGGGCCATGGAGTGGTTGAGGCCCAGGAAGGCGTTGGCGAAGGCCATACCGGCCATGCAGGAGGCGTTGTGCATCTCCTCGCGGGCATGCGGGTCCTTGGCGCCGTTCGTGAAGCTGGAGGGCAGGTTCTCGAAGACGAGCTTAGCAGCGCGCTCGGAGAGGCCCTTGGTGTAGTCGGAAGCCATGATGGAGACATAGGACTCGATGGCGTGGGTCATGACGTCGATGCCGGAGGCAGCGGTCAGGCCGCGCGGGGCGGTCATGCAGTTGTCGGCGTCGACGATAGCCATGTTGGGGAGCAGCGCGTAGTCGGCGAGCGGCCACTTGATGCCGGTCTCCTTGTCGGTGATGATGGCGAACGGCGTGCACTCGGAGCCAGTGCCCGAAGAGGTCGGGACGGCGACGAAGTAGGCCTTCTTGCCCATCTCGGGGAAGGTGAAGATACGCTTGCGGATGTCCATGAAGTCCATGGCCATGTCCTCAAACTTGCACTCGGGGTGCTCGTACATCATCCACATGATCTTACCGGCGTCCATAGCGGAGCCACCGCCGACGGCGATGATGACGTCCGGCTCAAAGAGAGCCATCTGCTTGGCGCCGCGACGTGCGCACTGCAGCGACGGATCGGGCTCGACGTCGTAGAAGCAGTCGTGGGCGATGCCCATCTCGTCGAGCTTGGCCTCGATGGCGCGGGTGTTGCCATTCTTGAAGAGGAACTGGTCGGTGACGATGAAGGCGCGCTTCTTGCCCATGACGTTGCCCAGCTCGTCGAGGGCGACGGGCGTGGAACCCTTCTTGAAGTAGACCTTCTCGGGAGCGCGGAACCACAGCATGTTCTCACGGCGCTCGGCCACAGTCTTAACGTTGATCAAGTGCTTCACCCCAACGTTCTCGGAGACGGAGTTGCCGCCCCAGGAGCCGCAGCCCAGGGTCAGAGACGGCTTCATGCCAAAGTTGTACAGGTCACCGATGCCGCCGTGCGAGGACGGGGTGTTGATGACGATACGGCAGGCCTTCATGACGTGCTCGAACAGGCTGATCTTCTCGGCCTGGGCGGGGTGCACGTACAGAGAGGCGGTGTGGCCCGGGCCACCGGCGAGCACCAGGTGCTCGGCCTTGTCGACGGCCTCCTGGAAGTCCTTGGCGTGATACATGGCCAGGACCGGGGAGAGCTTCTCGTGGGAGAACTCCTCCTTGGCGGGGTCGGTGGAGGTGACCTCGGCGATCAGGATCTTGGTCTTGGCGGGAACCTCGATGCCGGCGAGCTCGGCGATCTTGGCGGCAGCCATGCCGGGGATGCGGTGATCGAGGGCGCCGTTCTTGAACATGGCGGCACGCAGGGCCTCCATCTCGGCACCCTGCTTGACGAAGTAGCAGCCGCGCTTCTGGAACTCGGCCTTAACCTGGTCATAGATGGTGTCGATGACGGTCACGGACTGCTCGGAAGCGCAGATCATGCCGTTGTCGAAGGTCTTGGAGTGGATGATGGAGTTGACGGCGAGCAGCACGTCGGCGGTGTCGTCGATGATGACCGGGGTGTTACCGGCGCCAACGCCCAGGGCGGGCTTGCCCGAGGAGTAGGCGGCCTTGACCATGCCCGGGCCACCGGTGGCGAGGATGATGTCGACGTCGCGCATGACCATGTTGGTCAGCTCGATGGAGGGGACATCGACCCAGCCGATGATGCCCTCGGGGGCGCCGGCCTTGACGGCGGCGTCAAGCACGAGCTTGGCGGCGGCGATGGTGCACTTGGCGGCTGCCGGGTGCGGGGAGATGATGATGCCGTTGCGGGTCTTCAGGCTGATCAGCGTCTTGAAGATCGCGGTGGAGGTGGGGTTGGTCGTCGGGATGACGGCGCCCACGATGCCGATGGGCTCGGCGATCTTGGTGATGCCGTAGGCCTCGTCGCGCTCCAGGACACCACAGGTCTTGGTGTTCTTGTAAGCGTTGTAGATGTACTCTGCGGCGTAGTGGTTCTTGATGACCTTGTCCTCAAGAACGCCGCGGCCGGTCTCCTCGATGGCCATCTTCGCCAACGGGATACGAGCCTTGTTGGCGGCCATGGCGGCCTCGTAGAAGATCTTGTCGACCTGCTCCTGCGTGTACGTAGCAAAAAGCGCCTGGGCCTCTCGCATCTGAGCGAGCTTAGCCTCAAGCGCCTCTACGTTGTCCACAATTGCGGGAGTAGTGTTTTCCGGTGACTTTTTCACCATTTGTGTCTCCTTGCGATCGGAGATTTACCCTACGCCTTGCATGATAGCAAGAAATTATTCGGCGAACGGTCAGATTCCCGTAAAAGGCACACTAAAACGCTTCAACCAAATGAAACGTTTTAACTAAAACTATCTGCCCACTGCATCGCCCCACTCATTGGGGACAGGCTTACATGGGTGCTTTCACTCATTTGGGACAGACATGGATTTGTCATTTTGCCGTTCTTGGCCTTTATTTGGCGCTGATTGGATATAAATAGGTCACAGGCTCAGCATTTCGCGTCCCTTCTCTCCTTTTAGGTGTTGCCTGTACGGCTTTGAAAGGAGAGACCATGCCCCGATGCGCCCGCGAAATTTCGCTCACCGGCTATTACCACGTCTTTGACCGTGGCAACTCCAAACAGATCATTTTTGAAGATGACTCTGACCGATATCGTTTCTTATCGGACATCTCGGACAGGTTTGCTTGCCATGACGTGGCGGTGTTGGCCTGATGCCTTATGGACAACCACTTCCATTTGATGGTTGATGACCCATTTGACAACCTTTCAAAGGCAATGCAGTGCGCGCTGACGGCCTATGCCAAGTATTTCAATGGGAAAACCGGAAGAACGGGCCACCTGTTTGATAATCGCTATTCGCGGGTCGCGGTCGAGTCGGACACGCAGGCGGTGCAGTTGCTCGATTATATCCATCTCAATCCCGTGAAAGGTGCGCTCGGCTCGCTTGATGCCTACCGCTGGTCAAGCTACAAGGCATACCAGCTGGGATACGATTCCTTTGATATCTGCGATGCGGCCCCCATGCTCGATATTGTCGGGGGCTCCCGTCGCTATTGCGAGCATCTTAAGGAAGTTGCCGAGCGGATCTGGTCAGTTGAGATTCTTCCGCGTCGACGGATTCCCGACGAGGATGCCCTTACCGTCGCACGCGAGGCCCTGCCGAGCATTGATCCTGCGCTGCTCAAGGCCCTGCCACGCCCCGAACGCGATGCCTGTCTGCTAAGGCTCAGGCGGGCCCATCTCACGGTCAAGCAAATTGCCCGTATCACCGGTATCGGCGCTACAAGCGTAACCAAGGCCACCACAGGCTGGAACGAGGCGGCCTGAGGTATGGATTGGGGCCGATCGATGCACTATGAACTTAGGAAAGCATTCATCTAAGTCTGTCCCCAATGCGTGAAAACACTCATGTAAGTCTGTCCCCAATGAGTGCGAGTGCAAAAAGGCGCCCTCCGTAGGGGAGGGCGCCTTTGGTAAGTTCTATGTGAACGCGAGGTCTTTGACCCGGAGAGTCCGAGGTACTTGTTGGTAAGACCTTATTTAGGAGCGCGCAACCTTGCCGGACTTGAGGCAGGTGGAGCAAACGTTCATCTTGCGACGGTGGCCATCGACGACGACGTAGACGCGCTGGATGTTGGGGCGGAACTTACGGTTGGTGACGCGGTGAGAGTGGCTGATGGAGCGACCGGCAACGGGGTGCTTACCGCAAACTTCGCAAACTTTGGACATAACTGACCCTCCTTGGGCGACAAACGAACATGTCGCGTTAACAAACAAGCCTGAACTATAGCACAGAAGCAGCTCCCTGTGCGTAATCTACACAGAGATATTCCTCTTTTGGCGATAGTGCCCACGCCACGGCCCTGGACGTAGATCCGATTTGCGTGCAGCAGAGGGGATTATGCCAGCTCGTGCGTGCGTTTTCAAGCTCGTCCCACAAATATATATAGGTTTATTGAGCATTAGGCTCCGTTTACGGATTGCTCTGTATTTATGCTCGCAATTAAGCTCGAGGTTGGCTACACTATCCCTTGACCATTAAAGGGGTACGAGATACCCACATGGAATTACATAGCTGCCAAAGAGCAGCCCTTCCTGTGGGTGTCTGGTCCGCTTTGAGCGGTCGGGCATCTATTTTTTTGACTGTGTCAGCAGTCAAGACATGTGAGGAAGGAGATCGATGGGCACGACTTCCCCCAAGGCGGTCATCATGGACGAGACCGCCGTCAATCGAGCGATGACCCGCATCGCGCACGAGATTCTCGAGCGCAACGAGGGCTGTGAAGACCTCGCTCTGGTCGGCATCGTCACGCGCGGCGACCTTCTGGCAAAGAAGCTCGCCGAGGAGATTAAGGAGATCGAAGGCGTCGACGTTCCGCTCGGCAGCCTCGACATCAGCTTCTACCGCGATGACTACGCTACCAATTTCGCTCCCGCGATCCACGCCACCAACATTCCCTTTAGCGTCGACGGCAAACGCGTCGTGCTGGTGGACGACATCCTGTATACGGGTCGTACCATTCGCGCCGCTCTCGACGCCGTCATGGATCTGGGCCGTCCGAGCCGCATCGAGTTGGCAGTTCTCGTTGACCGCGGTCATCGCGAGCTTCCTATCTCGCCGGACTTTGTCGGCAAGAACGTCCCCTCGTCGCACGAGGAGAACGTGCACCTATATATGAAGGAAGTCGACGGCCGTACCGCTGTCGAGATCAACGACGTCGCGCCGGGTTCCCACGTGGGCTCCGCGCCGCTGGGAGGTGAGTAGTACCGTGGCGTTCAACCATAAGCATCTGATCGACATTACCGAGTACTCCGAAGAGGACATCAAGCTCATCCTCGAGACCGCCAAGGCGTTCTCCGAGGTCAACGAGCGTGCCATCAAGAAGGTCCCCACGCTCAAGGGCAAGACCATCGTCAACATGTTCAACGAGCCCTCGACGCGCACCCGCAGCTCCTTCGAGCTCGCCGAGAAGCGTCTTTCGGCCGACAGCCTCAACTTTGGCGGCTCCTCGACCTCCACGGTCAAGGGCGAGAGCCTCGTCGACACCGTCGAGACCCTCAACGCCTATAAGATCGACTGCATCGTCGTTCGCGATAAGCACGCCGGTGCTCCCTACATCGTCACGCAGAACTCGCCCGCGAGCGTCATCTGCGCCGGTGACGGCAAGCACAACCATCCCACGCAGGCCCTACTCGACCTGTACACCATCTGGGAGCACAAGGGCGACTTCCACGGTCTGAAGGTCGCTGTCGTCGGTGATATCGCGCACTCCCGCGTCTGCGGCTCGCTGATTCCCGCGTTGAAGATCATGGGCTGCGAGACCTATGCCGTCGCCCCCGGCACGCTGCTGCCGCCGGCACCTGAGGTCCTGGGCTGCGACCACGTGACGAGCGACCTCGATTCCGTTCTGCCCGAGCTGGACGTCGTCTACATGCTGCGCGTGCAGCAGGAGCGCCTCGAGGGTGCCCCGTTCCCGACTATTCGCGAGTACCACAAGCTTTTCGGTTTGACCAAGGACCGCGAGAAGCTCATGAAGCCCGACGCGATCATCTGCCACCCGGGCCCCATTAACCGCGGCGTCGAGTTCGACTCCTATATGGCCGACCACCCGCAACGCTCCGTCATCCTGGAGCAGGTCTACGCCGGTATCTGCGTGCGTATGGCTATCCTGTATCTGCTGCTTGGAGGTGCCGATAATGGCCTTGCTTCTTAAGAATGCCCACGTCGTCGACCCGTCCGTCGAGCTTGACGGTGTCGTTGACGTCCTGATTGACGGCGACAAGATCGCCGAGGTCGGCGAGAACCTCAGCCACGAGGGCGCCGAGGTCGTCGACCTTTCCGGCAAGTACCTCGTCCCCGGCCTGGTGGATATGCACGTTCACCTTCGCGAGCCCGGGTACGAGGTCAAAGAGGACATCGAGAGCGGCACCCGCGCAGCTGCCAAGGGCGGCTTTACCGGCGTGTGCTCCATGCCCAACACCGATCCCGTCACCGATAACGGCACCGTCGTGGAGTTTGTCAAGTCCCGCGCTGCCGAGGTCGGTCACTGCCGCGTCTATCCGTCGGGCGCCATGACCCGCGGTCTTAAGGGCGAGGCCATGTCCGAGATGGGCGATATGGTCGCCCACGGCGCCGTCGCCTTTACCGACGACGGTCGCGGCGTGCAGGGCGCGGGCATGCTCCGTCGCTGCATGGACTACGGCAAGATGTTCGGCAAGGTCTTTATGAGCCACTGCCAGGACGAGGACCTGGTCGGTCACGGTCAGATCAACGAGGGCAAGGTCTCGACCCGTCTGGCCCTCGAGGGCTGGCCGGCTGCCGGCGAGGAGCTCCAGATCGCCCGCGACATCGAGATCGCCAAACTGACCGGTGCCAAGCTGCACATCCAGCACATTTCCACCGCCCATGGCCTGGAGCTCGTGCGTGCCGGTAAGGCCGCTGGCGTTCAGGTTACCTGCGAGGCCACCCCGCACCACATGTTCCTGACCGAGAACGACCTGGACGAGACCTACAACACCTCGCTCAAGGTCAATCCGCCGCTGCGTACCGAGGAGGACGCCGAGGCTATCCGTCAGGGTGTCATCGACGGCACCGTCGACGTTATCGTCACCGATCACGCTCCCCACACTCCGTGGGAGAAGGCCCGCGAGTTCGAGCTTGCGCCCTTTGGCATGATCGGCCTCGAGACCTCGCTGTCGCTTGTGCTCACCGAGCTGGTCAACACGGGCAAGATGAGCATGGGCCGCATGGTCGAGCTCATGGCCATCAAGCCGCGTGAGATCCTGGGCCTCGACCAGGTTCAGGTCAAGGCGGGTTCCATTGCCGACCTGACCGTGTTCGATCCCACCGCAACCTGGACGGTCGGCGAGGACGGTTACGAGTCGCGTGCCGAGAACTCCGGCTTCGCCGGTCGCACGCTTACCGGTCGTGCCACCGATGTGTTTGTCGGCGGCAAGCAGACGCTCGCCGACGGCTGCATCTGCTAGCATAGCCTTATCGCTTTTGTGCGCGGTGCCCTTGCGGTGCCGCGCTTTCTGTTCGTTTTGACCATGCAACCGCATGGGGGATTGGAGCGTCTATGCCCACACCTTCCACTGCACGCATGCACGACTTCGAGGTCGTCTCGAACCAGGAGATCGCCGACGGCGTCTTCTCGCTCGTCATCTCGGCCCCTAAGCTTGCAAGTGCGCTCAAGCCCGGTCAGTTTGTGAACATTGCCGTGCCCGGCGATGCGTCCTCGCTGCTTCGCGTGCCCCTGAGCTTCTATCGCGCCGACGCCCAGGCCGGTACCGTCGAGCTGTGGTACGCCGTCGTGGGCGACGACACCCGTCGTCTGTCGCAGATGGCTCCCGGCTCCACCTCTAATCTGCTGGGCCCTGGCGGCCGCGGCTGGCTTGTGCCCGAGGGCACCAGGAAGGCGCTGCTCGTTGCGGGCGGCATCGGTGTTCCGCCCGTGCTGTGCCTTGCCGGCAAGCTTGCCGAGCAGGGTGTGGCCGTTGACGTGTGCCTGGGCTTTGGCACCGCGTCCAAGGCCGTGGGCGTCGATGAGTTCCGTGCTCTGTGCGACACGGTCAATGTGTGCACCGACGACGGCTCGCTCGGCACGCACGGTTTTTGCACCGATCCTGCCGCCGAGCTGCTTGGCGAGGGCGGCTACGACTACGTGGCCAGCTGCGGTCCCGCCGTTATGATGAAGAAGGTCGCCGCCGCTGCCGCCGAGGCCGGTGCGTACTGCGAGGTGTCGCTTGAGCGCATGATGAGCTGTGGCTTTGGCGCCTGCAACACCTGCAATGTCGAGACGGTCGACGGTATGAAGGGCGCCTGCATGTGCGGCCCCGTGTTCGATGCTTCCAAGGTGGTGGTCTTCTAGTGGGTACTGTGAACATGGCCGTCGATTTCGGCGGCGTCAAGATGCAAAACCCCATCAACACTGCAGCCGGTACCTTTGGCTACGGCTGGCAGTTCCAGAACTTCTTTGATGTCTCCCAGCTGGGCGCCATCACCACCAAGGGTTGTGCTGCCGAGCCCTGGCCCGGCAACCCCGCGCCTCGCATGGCCGAGATCCCGGGCGGCATGATCAACTCCGTGGGCCTTCAGAACCCCGGCGTGGCCGCCTTTGCCCGTGAGTCCGGCCCGTGGCTCGAGCAGCTCTCCAAGGACGGTTGCCAGGTCATCTGCCAGGTCGCCGGTCATTCCGTCGAGGAGTTTGTCCGCGCGCTCGAGATGTATGTCGAGCTGTGCCCCTGGGCTGCCGGCTACGAGATCAACGTCAGCTGCCCCAATATCGCCGCCGGCGGTGCCGCCATGGGCTCCTCGCCCGAGGGCGCCTCTGCCGTTATGGCCGCCTGCCGTAAGGTGACCGATAAGCCGCTGTTCGTAAAGATGGCTCCGGTTAACGTCGCCGAGATTGCCAAGGCTCTCGAGGCCGCCGGCGCCGACGGCCTTTCGGTTATCAACTCCATCCAGGGCATGGCCATCGACGTTCATACCCGCAAGTCCCGTGTGGCCAAGCCCAAGGGCGGCCTTTCGGGCCCGCTGTGCCACCACATCGCCGTTCGTATGGTCTGGGAGGTTGCTCAGGCCGTCGATATCCCCATCAACGGTGTCGGCGGCGTCATGACCGGCGAGGATGCGGCTGAGTTTATCCTGGCCGGCGCCACCTGCGTGTCTGTCGGCATGGCCAACTTCGTCGATCCGTGCGCTTCGCTCAAGATCGCTCACGAGCTCGAGGCCTGGGCAGAGTCCCAGGGCGTGAAGGACATCAACGAGCTGGTAGGTGCTTTCGAATGCTAGAGACCGATGCCCGCGACCGCGTTATCGTCGCCCTCGACTGCGACCGTGAGCGTGCGCTCGAGCTCGCACACGAGCTTTCCGGTCATGCCGCTTGGCTCAAGGTCGGCATGACGCTCTATTACGCTGAGGGCCCCGAGATCGTCAAGACCTTTAAGGACCTTGGCTTTAAGGTCTTCCTCGACCTTAAGTTCCACGACATTCCGCATCAGGTGCGCGGTGCTGCCCGCTCGGCCTCGCTTGCCGGTGCCGACCTGCTTTCGGTCCACGGCCTGGGCTCGGGCGCTATGCTCGCTGCCTGCCGTGAGGGTGCCGAAGAGGCACGCGAGGACCGCGCCAAGCTCGTCGCCATCACCGTGCTCACGAGTATGAATCAGGATGCCTTGAGCGAGATCGGCGTCGAGTCACCCGTCGCCGAGGAAGCCGCCCGTCTGGCAAAGCTTGCCCAGGCTAACGGCATCGATGGCATCGTGTGCTCGCCGATGGAGGCTCACGACATGCGTGAGCTGTTGGGTCCTGATGCCCTGATCGTGACTCCGGGTGTGCGTCCGGTGGGTGCCGCCCTTGGAGACCAGTCCCGCGTGGCGACGCCTTCCCAGGCTATCGAGCGTGGCGCAAGCCACATTGTGGTGGGCCGTCCCATCACCGGTGCCGACGACCCGGTTGCCGCCTTTGACGCCATCGTCGCCGAGCTGGTCGAAAGCGTCGCGTAAAAGATTCCCCTAAGTCACCACTTTTGGGTCTCTTTAGCACAAATTAGCCCCTGTGCCTGCGAAAACTTTCCCATCCTTTGTGTGGAATCGCAGGTCAGGGGCTCAACTTTGTCCTCCGTATATTGCACTTTTCGCAGGTATCGTCTAACCTATGGTGCCGTCGATTGGGCATTTAGTGCGTTTGACGTGCTAAAATGCCAATTATTGCATCAGATATAACCCAACTATTTGGAGGTTCGAATGGCACTCCCTCAGCTTACCGACGAGCAGCGCAAGCAGGCTCTTGAGAAGGCTGCCGCCGCACGTCACGCTCGCGCTGAGCTTCGCGAGCAGATCAAGAAGGGCGAGAAGTCCCTCGAGTCCGTGCTCAACTCCGATGACCCCATCGCTTCCCGCATGAAGGTTTCCACCCTCATTGAGTCTCTGCCCGGTTATGGCAAGGCCAAGGCCGCCAAGATCATGGAGGAGCTCGGCATCTCCGCTACCCGTCGCGTCCAGGGCCTCGGCGTCCGTCAGCGCGAGCAGCTCCTCGAGCAGCTGACCAAATAAGTGAGCGCTCAGGATTCAAAGCTCTTTGTGATTTCTGGACCGTCAGGTGCAGGCAAGGGTACGCTCGTCACTCGTGTGCGCGAGCGTCGCTCGAACCTGGGCCTGACGGTTTCGGCTACCACGCGAGCACCACGCAAAGGTGAGGTCGACGGCGTCAACTACTTTTTCCTGACGCGCGAGGAGTTCGACCGCCGCGTGGCAAACGGTGAGTTTGTTGAGTGGGCCGAGGTCCACGGCAACTGCTACGGCACGTTGGTGAGCGAGGTCACATCCAAGCTCGCCTCTGGCTCGTCTCTGATCTTGGAGATCGATGTCCAGGGCGCCCTGCAGGTGAAGGAGCGTTTCCCCGAGGCCGTGCTGATCTTTATCAAGCCGCCTTCGCTTGAGGTGCTCCGCGAGCGTCTAGTCGGTCGCGGTACCGAGACGCCCGAGACGATTGAGCTGCGTATGGCAAACGCCGCCGATGAGCTTGCCCTTGCCGACCGCTACGACGACGTCGTGGTGAATGACGATCTCGACCGCGCGACCGATGAGCTCGTTCGCGTTCTCGATATGCATGAAAGGATCTGAGGTCCGTGTCCGTTGTAAAGCCTTGCATTGACGATCTTCTGGAGAAGACCGATCACAACCGCTTCCTGCTCGCCTCGCTTGCCTCCAAGCGCGCCTGCGACATCAATAGCATGTTGCGTGGCCAGCACAACCGCGTGCTTGCCGTCCAGGATGTCGATGACATCACCATCGGGCTTTCCGGTGCCGATACCATCTCGATGGCTATGGACGAGATTGTCGACGGTGACATCTCTTATGACGAGGCCCGTTACGAGAAGGCGCTCGGCCACAAGGTTGCTGAAGCCTAAATGGCGGCTCGCGTCTGCCTGGTCCACTATCACGAGGTTGGACTGAAGGGCAAGAACCGCGCACATTTTGAGCATATCCTCATGGATAACATCAAGGCGGCTTTGGCCGCCTTTTCCGTGAATGCCGTGTCTCGAATTTCCGGTTATATCCTCGTGACCTTTAACGAGCATCAGGCCGACGAGGCGGCGCGCGTCATTCGCACCGTCCCCGGCGTTGCCCGCGTGTCCCTGGCATATCACACCAACCGCGAACCACAGGAGTACTGCGCCGCCGCCGTTAAGGCGCTGCGCGAATTTGGTCCCTTCGAGTCGTTTAAGGTGCATGCCAAGCGCTCTAACACCGACTACGAGCTCACCTCGATTGATATCAATCGTCAGGTGGGCGAGGTACTGTGCGAGGCGTTTCCCGATAAAAAAGTCCAGATGCACGACCCCGACGCGATGGTGCACGTACTGGTGGTCCAGGGTAGCGTCTATGTGTATGCGCGCTCCGAGCGCGGCGTGGGTGGCTTGCCGGTGGGATCTGCCGGCAAGGTCGTGACGTTGCTTTCCTCGGGCATCGATTCTCCGGTGGCGACCTGGATGCTCGCGCGTCGCGGCGCGGTGTGCGTGCCGGTACATTTCTCCGGTCGTCCGCAGACGCCCGATACGAGCGAGTATTTGGTGCAGGACATCATTCGCGCCCTTGAGCCGGGTGTCCAGATCGGCCGTCTGTATGTCGTGCCGTTTGGCGACTGCCAGCGTGAGATTTCGGTCACCTGTCCCAGCAACCTGCGCGTGATCATGTACCGTCGCATCATGTATTCGGTCGCCGAGCGTATTGCTCATATCGAGGGCGCCAAGGCTATCGTGACCGGTGAATCGCTCGGTCAGGTTGCTTCCCAGACGCTCGAGAACATCATGGCCGTCAATGAGGCCGTGAAGATTCCCGTGTTCCGCCCGCTGATTGGTTCGGACAAGCAGGAGATCATCGCACGTGCCGAGGAAATCGGTACCTTCGATATCTCGACCGAGGCTGCTCCCGATTGCTGCACGCTCTTTATGCCGCGCCGCCCCGAGACGCACGCCAAGCTCGATGCCGTGCATGAGGCGTGGGAGCTGTTCGATCACGAGGAGATGATTGAGCGTTTGCTCAAACAGACCGAGTACATCGACTTCGAGAGCAACACGTATAAGGCCCCTAAGACCTTAAAACGCAAGCATTCGGAGCTTGCTCCGCGTGAGATTTACCAAGATCACGAATAATGTTGTGTATAGACCGGCGGTGCATTTGCATCGTCGGTCTTTTTGTATCTGGGCTTTTGGCGATAAACGGTTCATCTGTCGACGTGTGTCTGAATAAATGGACATTTTTTCGCAAGGTTTTGGTCAGCTTTTGGTTTGACCGCGAAAACTGGTGTGGGCGTGCGGAGGCTGCGGCGTTCGTTTCCTGACACGATGGTGTTGGGAGGTGTTTGCTATGGCGCAGCGCGAGCAACACGAACGGGTTAAACGGATGGACCGCTGGGCAGAAAAGCTGCTCGGCCACAAGGCGATGGTCGTGGCGATCCTGGTTGTCATTGCCGCCGCAAGCGGCTTGGCGATGGCAAGTTTTGGTGGCCACTCCAGCGGCGTGTCGTTTGAGCGTAGTGATGAGGCAGGCACCTCGGATGTGCGCGGGACCGGGGATGCGTCACCTGACGATGCCAATGAGTCGTCTGCCAAGAGCTCTTCTGCTGCCGAGGTGTACGTCGATGTTGATGGCGCCGTTGCAAGACCCGGTGTGTACCGGCTCACAGATGGGGCACGGGTATCCCAGGCGATCGATGCCGCCGGAGGGCTCACGGCCGAGGCGGATGTGACAGGGCTTAATCGTGCTTCCAAGATCACAGATGGTCAAAAGATCTATGTTCCGACGGTGGGGGAGCAACAAGCGGCTGCGGCGGTCGGCGGGGCCGAAAGCGGTGCTGCCACGACTCCTGGTGCGGGGTCTTCGTCGGGGCTCGTGAATATCAATACGGCAAGTGCGGCGGAGCTGCAGACGCTTTCGGGTATCGGGCCTTCTATGGCCCAATCGATTATCGACGAACGGACGCAAAACGGGGCCTTTGCCTCGGTTGATGACCTCATGCGCGTATCGGGGATCGGTGAGAAAAAACTCGCCAAAATCAAAGATTGCATCTGCGTATGAGCGCTACCGAGCGCGAGCATGTGATGCCACCGCGCCCATTGATGCCGTGGACGATGGTCCTTTGTGCCGGTTTGTGTGCGAGCTGTGGGTTGGCGCTTAACGTGGCGGCCGATGTGCTGCTGGGAGAGCGGGCGGCGCCCGTCACATTGCTTATGGCCATTCCCATTGCGGCTGCGGCGTGCATCGTATTAGCTCGGTCCTGTATGCGGCTTGTGCGGTGGAGACGATGGCTGTATGCCGCGGCTTTCGGCCTCGTGGCGGGAGCGGTCGTTTCCGCGGCTTGGGCAATAGGGGCGCTGCGTGCTTCGAGGGCGCTGGATAATCGGGCTGCGAGCAGTCTTGAGTTTGTTGTGTACGGCGACCCGTCCATCAATGACGGTGCGTACTCCTATACCTGCGATGCGTATGCGGGCGAAAAGCGTTTGGGTCAGGTGCGGCTGTCATGTGATCGTGAGTTCGGCGCCGGTTCGCATGTACGTGGTATCGGTCGAATATCGCGCTTTGAGAACGATGCATATGGGCGCTCACGCGTGCTTCGGGGTGAGCTTCGAAAGGTTAAGGTCGTCCGGGTGGTATCGGTCGATAGGGGCTCTCTGAGGCCGTTGCTTTGGCTTCGAAACGAGCTCCTTGCCGTTATCGCGCCCGCGACCGATCCGGCGCGCTCGCTCCCAGCCGGCGGGCGATTGGTTTTCGGTAACGGGCACCGCGCATCTCGTTGCCGTCTCGGGCAGCCATCTTGCCATCGTCGGGTTTGTGATTGAGAGCGCCCTGCAAAAGACGCGCCTCTCTCATGGGCTGCAGCGGGGGCTGTTGGTGCTGGCCCTCACTGCCTATGCCGTTTTTACGGGCGCTTCGCCCTCGGCCGTGCGCGCGTGCTGCATGGTGGCGGCGTCGCTTGTCGCCAACGGCGCCGGGCGTCGTCGGCATAGCCTCTCGGCTCTATTTTTGACCATGGCAATTTTTGTGTTGCTCCGGCCGACAGTACTGTTCGAGATGGGTTTTCAGCTATCGTGCGCCAGTGTCTTTGCCATCCTTTGTTTTTGCCCCTACGCCACCTACGCCTTGGGCGAGCTAGGCATGCCATCGGGTGTCGCCAGCGTTTTGTCTGTCACGCTTTGCTCGCAGCTCGCGACACTTCCCGTAACCATTCCCGCATTCGGGACGTTTTCGCTCATTGCCCCGCTTGCAAATGCTGTGATCGGTCCGGTGATAAGCGTGCTGCTCACTGCATCGGTTGTGCTGGTGCCCTGCTCGCTTGTGCCGCTGTTGCGTCACGGGGCGCTCGTGGTGCCCATGATTGTCGCTCGCTGCGCCCTGTTCTTTGAGCAGCTCTTCGCTGCCGTTCCGGGCGCATCCGTGAGCGTGCCGCCCGATACGCCCTTGGTATACGTGGTGCCGTTTGCACTGGTGGTCGTCTTGGTCTGGTGGCCACGCCCCCGCGTGCGGTCCATGGCGGCGGGGCTGCTTTGCCTGATACTTGCAGCGGGTGTTCCGTATGTCTATTGGGATCGATGCGCACCGCCTTCGGTAACGGTCCTCGATGTTGGCCAGGCCGATGCGATTCTGGTTCGTCAGGGTAGCGCCGTGGCGCTCGTCGACTGTGGGCTCGATGAACACGTGGTGTCGGCGTTGGTTCGCAATAACGTCCACCATATCGACGCCGTCTTCGTGACGCATTGGGACGAAGACCATTGGGGTGGTCTCCCCGATGTACTCGATCGGTTTTCGGTTGGAACCATTGCGGTCGCGGCGGATGCGCTTGACGGCGCGCCTGCTGAGGTCCTGAATCGCCCGGGTGTAACGTATCGGCAGGTGGCTCGCGGTGACACGGTCGATATCGGCGCATTTCGGGCTCGTGTGATGTGGCCGTTTGACACGGTGGATGGCGAGGGCAATGAGGACTCGCTTGTCTTGCTGCTTTCCTATCTCCAAGAAGGCAAGAGCCTGCGCGTGCTCCTTACTGGCGATGCCGAGCTCGACCAGGAGCGCGAGTTTGTGCAGGAGGTGGGGGATATCGACGTGCTCAAGCTGGGGCATCACGGCTCAAAAGTCTCGGTCGACGGGGACCTGCTGGACGCGCTTAAACCCGAGCTCTCCATCGCGAGCGCGGGCGAGGGCAACCGCTACGGGCATCCATCCGATGCCTGCGTTCAAGTCGTGCGCGAGGCCGGCGGCTCCTTTGCGTGCACCATAGAGCGAGGGGATATCACCGTCTTGCCGACGGCAACGGGTTTTGCCATGCGATGCCAGCGGCCGTGACGGCATTGTTGGCACGCGGATGTTCCGTGGGCTAGAATGGCACGGTACAAACACGAGAGCCTGCGGGAGGGGAGCGCGATGTCCGAAACCGGTCTGCTGCCGGCATATCTGATCGTCGGTACCGACGGAGTCAAACGCGACCACGCCGTCTCGCGTATGAAGGCGCGTCTGGAAAAGACGGGCATGGTCGAGTTCAACCTCGACGAGCGCGATATGACCAAAGACCCCGATATAGAGTCGATTATCGGATCGCTCAACACCTTTCCCATGGGCAGCGAGTTTCGCCTGGTTATCCTTGACGGCTGCTCAAAACTTGCCAAAGCGATCTCCGAGCCGCTTGTCGAGTATCTGGCGAGTCCCAGCCCCACGACGGTTTGCCTCATAATCGCCGATTCGCTTGCCAAGAACACGCGCCTTTACAAGGCGATTGCCAAGATTGACAAGAAGGCCGTGATCGACTGTTCGGGCACCAAGCGCTGGGAGCTCCCGCGCCGCGTACAGCAGATGGCGACGCAGCACGGAAAGTCCATCTCGACGGCGGCCGCCGAGGAACTCGTTTCGCGCTCGGGCGAGAACACCCGCATGCTCGATAACGACTTGGCCAAGCTCGCCCAGATGGTCGAGGCGCCTCAGATTGAGCTTGCCGATGTGGAGCGATGGATCGTGCGCACGGCCGAGGTCCAGCCCTGGGACTTTCTCAACGCGGTCTCGGCTCGTGATACGCGCCGTTCGCTTGAGCTCTTTGGGCTGCTGCCCGCCAAGAGCTATGTGTGGACCTACACGCTGCTGTGCGGGCGCATCCGCGAGCTTATCGTCGCCAAGGCGCTCGATGCTCGCGGACAGGGTCGTGAACTGGCCGCGACGCTCAAGCTTCAGGCCTGGCAGGTCAAAAATCACCTGACCTGGGCGCGTCGTTTTTCGATGGCGGAGCTCGTCGCTGCGCTCGAGGGCGCGGTCGATGTGGAGCTTGCACTGAAGGGTTCGGCCGATTCTGAGACCGCGCTTTTGCTCTGGATTACGAACATCTTGAGAAAATCGTGATGATACCTGCCTATTTGACAAATTCGTTCTATCTCTTTGAGGGGGAGCGTGCTATAGTAGGCGCTTGCATGACCTCACCGTGTCTCAGAGGTGTCATACATTTTTTGCAAGGAACTCGAAAGGAACTCCAGAAGTGGCAAACATCAAGTCTCAGAAGAAGCGTATCCGCACCAATGAGGCAGCTCGCATGCGTAACAAGGCTGTCAAGTCCGAGCTCAAGACGCTGACCAAGCATGTTCAGTCCGCCGTCGCCGAGGGTGACGCCGAGAAGGCCCAGGCTGCCCTCAAGACCGTCACCAAGCGTCTCGACATGGCTGCCGCCAAGCATGTTATCCACAAGAACCAGGCTTCCAACCGCAAGTCCGGTCTTGCCAAGCTCGTGAACAGCATCAACGCCTAAGTTGTAAATTTCACACCACACAGATTACGCGCATAAATGGAGCCTGTTTTATGGAACAGGCTCCATTTTTTGTACCGCTCGGGTAAGATAGTCCGCATGAATACTTCAATTGACATTTCCCACATCCGCAACTTCTCGATCGTTGCGCACATCGACCATGGCAAGTCCACGATCAGTGACCGCATCCTCGAGCTCACCCATACCGTCGACGAGCGCGACATGGAGTCGCAGCTGCTCGACACCATGGATATCGAGCGCGAGCGCGGCATCACGATCAAGTCCAATGCCGTTCGCGTCTCCTATGACGCCGACGATGGCGAGACGTATCAGTTCAACCTGATCGATACGCCGGGCCACGTGGACTTTACCTACGAGGTCTCGCGCTCGCTGGCCGCCTGCGAGGGCGCGGTGCTCGTCGTCGACGCCACGCAGGGCGTCGAGGCGCAGACCGTCTCCAACGCGACGCTCGCCATGAACGCCAACCTGGATATCGTGCCCGCTATCAACAAGATCGACCTGCCATCGGCACACCCCGACGAGGTTAAGACCGAGATCGAGGATGACCTGGCGATTCCTGCCGACGATGCCGTATGCGTATCGGGCAAGACCGCCGAGGGTATCCATGATCTGCTGGAGGCCATCGTCTTTTTGATCTCACCGCCCAAGGGCGATGCGAACGCGCCGCTCAAGGCGCTCATCTTGGATTCGTATTTCGATGAGTACCGCGGCGTCGTTGCCACGGTCCGTGTCTTTGACGGCTCCATCAAGAAGGGCGATACCCTGCTTATGATGCAGGCGGAAGGTGACTTTTTGGTCGACGGCGTGGGCGTCAAGCGTCCTGCCGAGACCCCGGTCGACGCACTGACAGTCGGCGAGGTCGGCTACGTGGTCACGGGCCTGAAGGACCCCGAGGCCGTGCACGTGGGCGATACCCTCACGTGGGCGTCGAATCCCTGCCCTGAGCCGCTTCCGGGTTACCGCGAGGCCAAGCCCATGGTCTACACGGGCCTGTTCCCGATCGACAACAAGGATTACGAGAATCTGCGCGACGCTCTCGATAAGCTGCACGTCAACGACCCTTCGTTGGTGTGGGAGCCCGAGACCTCGGTGGCGCTCGGCTTTGGTTTCCGCGTGGGCTTTCTGGGCCTGCTGCATATGGAGGTCGTCAAGGAGCGCCTGGAACGCGAGTTCAATCTGGACCTGATTGCCACGAGCCCTTCGGTGGACTATCACGTCTACAAGACCGACGGTGAGATGATTGATGTCCGCAGCCCGCAGGATCTGCCCGAGGCTACGCGCATCGAGCGCATCGAGGAGCCCTACCTCAAGGCCAAGATTATCTGCCCGCCCGAGTATACGGGTGCCGTCATGCAGCTCGCTATCGAGCACCGCGGCATTACGACCGACATGATCCATCTCACGAGCAAATCGGTCGAGATGCGCTTTGACATGCCGCTTGCCGAGCTCATCCTGGACTTCTTTGACCAGCTCAAGAGCCGCACCAAGGGCTATGCCTCGCTCGACTATGAGTTCAACGAGTATCGTCCCTCCGAGCTCGTCAAGCTCGATATTCTGCTTTCTGGTGACGAGGTGGACGCGCTTTCGTTTATCGTGCACAAGGACAAGGCCTATGGCCTGGCCCGCGGCCTGTGCGACAAGCTCAAGGAAATCATCCCGCGCCAGCTGTTCGAGGTGCCCATCCAGGGTGCCATCGGCAACAAGATCATCGCCCGCTCCACCGTCAAGGCGCGGCGCAAGGACGTTTTGGCCAAGTGCTATGGCGGCGATATCTCGCGTAAGCGCAAGCTGCTCGAGAAGCAGAAAGAGGGCAAGAAGCGCATGAAGGCCATCGGTTCGGTCGAGGTTCCGCAGGAGGCCTTTATGGCGATCCTTAAGGTGGACGAGTAGGTCCATGGCGCTTTCTGAATACAGTAAGCGGCTGCTGGGCGCCTATGCCGAGCAGCCGTTCCTTATGGCTCCCATGGCCGGTGTGACCGATCCTGCCTACCGCATCATGTGCCGCCGCCGCGGTGCCCATCTTGCCTACAGCGAAATGGTGAGCGTGGCGGGTCTTGCCTATGCCAGCAACAAGACCTGGCGCCTGGTGCTACCGGCCGACGAGGAGCAGCAGATTTGCGTGCAGCTCTTTGGCTCCAAGCCCGATCAGTTTGCGAGTGCCGTCGCTGCCGTCGAGGAGCGCGTGGGCGATCGCCTGTCATTGATTGATATCAACATGGCCTGTCCGGCTCGCAAGGTCGTTACCAAGGGCGAGGGCTCGGCGCTTATGCGCACGCCTGACCTGGCCGAGAAGATCGTTGAGGCGGCGGTGGGCGCGGCGCACGTGCCCGTGACCGTAAAGATTCGCAAGGGCTTTTACGCCGAAGACCGTAATGCCGCGACGTTTGCCCAGATGCTTGAGGGTGCAGGGGCTGCCGCAGTCGCCGTACATGGTCGCTGTGCCACGCAGCTCTATACGGGCCAGGCCGATTGGTCGGTCGTCGATGAGGTGGCCGACGCCGTCGAGATTCCCGTTATCGGTTCGGGCGACGTGTTCTGCGCCGAGGATGCCGCGGAGCATCTGCGCAACTCCGGCGCCAGCGCCGTGTTCATCGCGCGCGGTATCTATGGCAATCCCTGGGTGTTCGGCGATGCCTGCGCCCTTGCGCTCGATGGCGCGCCGGTACCGGTACGTAGCTCGGTCGAGCGCCTGGATGCCCTGCGCGAGCACCTGACGCTCACGCACGAGCTGTTGCCGCTCATGTCGCGTGCCCGTACGTACGCAAGCTGGTATCTAAAGGGGATGCCTCATGCTGCGGCCTGGCGCGCCCAAGTGGTGCGTTGCTCCACGTACGAGGAGTTCATGGCATTGGTCGATGATATCGAGCGTGATGTGGTGGCCTGCGAGGCCGCACTTGCCGCCGGCGAGTCGGTGCCCGCTCATCCGCTGGAGGCCTAACGGTGGCCGTTACCGCGCTGTACGTGCATGTGCCGTTTTGCGCCCAAAAGTGCCGGTACTGCGACTTTGACTCTCGCAGTTTTGCTCCGTGCGACCTGAGCGCTGCACTCGATGCCTATTTTGAGCCGTTGCATGCGCGCCTCGATGCCTTTGGCGACGCAGGCGTGCTTGCACAGATCCGCACCGTCTATGTTGGCGGCGGCACTCCGTCGCTGGCGGGAGAGCGTCTGGTGGAGCTTGTCCGGCGTATTTGCATGTGGTGCAAGCCCGTTGAGTTTACCTGCGAGGCCAATCCTGAGTCGTTGACTTCGCAGCTTGCCGCGGCGCTTGCCGGGGTGGGCGTTACGCGCATTTCTCTGGGAGTCCAAACCCTCGACAACGCCGAGCTTGCCGCGATTGGCCGTATCCACGATTCGCACCGCGCCCTTGCAGCCATCGCCGCGGTGAGGGACGCTGGGCTCGATGTGTCCTGCGACCTGATGTGCGGACTTCCCGGGCAGACTGCCGTAAGCTGGCAGCGCACGCTCGATGGCGTGTTGGCGGCGGCGCCGCATCATGTATCGGTGTACCCCCTCACGCTCGAGGAGGGCACGCCGCTCTACCGCATGGCGTGTCGCGACGAGTCGCTCGAGCCCGACGAGGATTTTCAGGCTGCATGCATGGACGCGGCGCGTGAACGCCTGGGTGCGGCCGGCTATCACCCGTATGAGGTGGCAAGCTACGCGCTCGACGGCCATGAGTGCGCCCACAACATTGCCTATTGGACCGGACAGGGCTATCTGGGCTTGGGTCGCTCTGCCGCCGGTATGCTCGACGCCGAGGATTTCGATCGCTTGGCCGGGTTGTTTCCCGACGTGCCCGCTCGCGGCGATGCGTACCGCGTGCGCTTGGTGCAACGTGACGATGATGCGACGACGTTTGATGCCGAGTATCTGTCGCAACGTGAGGCTGCAGCCGAGGATTTGATGCTCGCCTGTCGTATGACGCGTGGCATTGGGCCCGACCTGTTGGTTCGCGCGTCTCGTGTCATCCCTGCCGATGAACTGGCAGCGGCTTGTGATCGCGCTCTTGAGCTTGGGCTTGCCACTTGGGTGCCCGAGCACGGTGATACCCATGCGGGGCCTATCGCCTCTGTCGATGTCATCGCTGGCCGCACCTGTGCCCGTCTGGCGCCGACCCATCTGGGCTGGCTCGATGGAAATGTGCTGTTCGAGCTGTTTTGGGGTCTAGCTTAGGCCGCTCGGGTAGAATTACCGCAATATATACGCTGCTGTGAGCAGGAGGTTGCCGCGCATGGCGACGATGAATGAAAAAGATTACTACGAGATTTTGGGTGTCTCCAAGGACGCCACCTCGCGTGATATACAAAAAGCCTTCCAGCAAAAGGCACGCAAGCTCCATCCTGACGTCAACAAAGAGCCGGATGCCGAGGAAAAGTTCAAAGAGGTTTCCGAGGCCTACGCTGTGCTTTCGGATGAGCAGAAGCGTGCGCGCTATGACGCCATGCGTTCGGGTAATCCCTTCGCCGGCGCTCCCACGGCTTCGCCCTATGGCGGCGGCTACGCCGGCAGCGCGGGCTATGGTAATCCCTTTGAGGGCGGCTTTCCCTTTGGTGGCGCCTGGGGTCAGCCGCGTCGCGGGCAGGCTGCCTATAATCCCGAGAACGGCGCCAACGTGGTCGTCGATATTAAGCTCGACGCCAAGGAGGCCAAGGGCGGTGCCCGCAAGACCGTCCGCTATACGCGCTTCGATACCTGTGGCCACTGTGGCGGCTCGGGTTCTGTTTCGTCCGAGCATGCACATACCTGTCCGAGCTGCGGCGGTCGCGGCCACATCGACGTCGACCTGTCCTTCCTGTTTGGTGCCGGCACGTTTCAGTCGGTCTGCCCAGAGTGCGGCGGTTCCGGTAAGGTCGTCGCCGACCCCTGCCCCGATTGCGGCGGCAGCGGGCGAACCCGTGTGACCTCCGAGCAGACGATTGAGTTTCCTGCCGGTACGCACGATGGCGACGAGGTCCGTATTAGCGGCATGGGTCACGCCGGCACCAACGGTGCCTCGGGTGGCGATTTGGTCGGTCGCGCCCATGTTGAGGCCGAGCGTCTGGAAGGCAAGGCCCGTACCGGTTTTTACCTGATGGGCATCGTGGCGCCGTTTTTGGTGCTGTCGGCCATCTCGGGCGTGTTCTCGGCCTTTGCCGTGATGTGCTTTATTCCGTTTGCCATGGGCCTGTTCATGGTGCTCTCGGACGGCGTACTGCATCGTAGCCTGCTGTGGTGGAAGCGCGGCGCGATGCAGTTTGCCAATGGTTTTGCCAACGGATTTATGTTTGCGCTCGTGTCGGTTTGGTTTGCGAGCTGCTCGCAGCGTGCCATGCTTTCGCCCTACGCAATGCAATAACATCAAACCCTCTGTTTGCGGCCGGCCCAGCTTGGGTATAGGACGCACTGTGACAATAATGAAAGTCGGAAGGATTCGGTCGTGTCGGAAAATAGGGATTACTACGAGGTACTTGGCGTCGACAAGGATGCCGACGCGCGGACGATTAAGCGTGCGTTTCTAAAGAAGGCCCGTACCGTACATCCGGATGTTTCGGACGACCCCGAGGCCGAGGCCAAGTTCAAGGAGCTCAACGAGGCCTATTCCGTTCTTTCCGATGAGCAGAAGCGTGCTAACTACGACCGTTACGGCACCGCGGACGGCCCCGGTGGTTCGGGCTATGTCGACATCAACGATATCTTTGGTGGCATGGGCATGGACGACCTGTTCTCGTCGTTTTTTGGCGGCGGTGCCGGCGGTGGCGCCCGCAGCCGTCGTGAGCGTCGTCGCGGACGTGACATGGCCATCTCGCTTTCGGTGACGCTCGAGGAGGCGGCGCTCGGCTGCAAAAAGACGATCAGCTATGATCGCCTTGCTCCCTGCGAGGACTGCAACGGTACCGGTAGGGCCGAGGGTGCACAGGAAAAGCAATGCAGTCGCTGCCACGGTACGGGCTACGTCACGACGGTTCAGCGATCGTTTTTGGGCCAGGTTCAGTCTTCCTCGCCTTGCCCCGACTGCCATGGCGAGGGCACGGTTATCGACCATCCCTGCGAGACCTGCGACGGTCAGGGCCGCACGCCTTCGCACGAAAAGATCGACATCGATATTCCCGCCGGCGTTTCGACCGGTCGCCAGCTGCGTGTGAGCGGCTTTGGCGAGGCCGGCCTTCGCGGCGAGCCTTCGGGCGACCTGATCGTCAACGTGCGTGTCGCCGATCACGAGCGCTTTAAGCGCAATGGCGACGACCTGTACCTGGTGAGCGATATCTCCATCGCGCAGGCCGCGCTCGGCTGCGAGATCGAGGTCGAGGGCATTATGCCCGACGAGGTCGTCAAGGTGTGCGTCCCCGCCGGCACGCAGTATGGCGACACCGTCAGCGTCAACAACTTCGGCATGCCGCGCATCGGCGGTGGCGGCTCGCGCGGTCGTCTGGTCGTGCAGCTGCGCGTGGTCGTTCCCACGAACCTTTCCAACAAGCAGCGCGAGCTGCTCCGCGCTTTTGCCGACGAGATGGGCGATGACGTCGCTTCCGGTAAGAAGTCGGTGACCGATCGCATCAAGAGCGCCCTCGACGATATCCTCGATTAAGGAGCCCGCTTGCTCGCACCCCATATTTCCGTCATCAACCTTGGCTGCCGCGTCAACCGTGTTGAGTCCGACCGTATCACTGCCGATCTTATGCGCCAGGGCTTTGCGATGGTGGAGCCCCAGGATGCCGACCTGATCGTCATCAATACCTGCGCTGTGACGGGCGAGGCCGAGGCTAAGACCCGCAAGGCCGTCCGTCATGCGCTGTCATATCCAGGTGAGCCCTACGTGGTCGTGACCGGCTGCGTCGTCAACTTGCATCCCGAAGAGCTCCTAGAGCTTTCGGACCGCGTGATTGCCGAGCCGTCGAAAATCGACGTCGCCGAGCGTGTCTGCGAGGTGCTGGGTGTCGAATCCGATAGTGTGGCCGCCTGCAGCGACAGCGATGTGGTCGACGCTCTGGGTCGCTCGCGTCTGGGTGTGAAGATCCAAGACGGCTGCAATCACCGCTGCACGTATTGCATCGTGTGGAAGGCGCGCGGCCCCGAGCGCTCCGTGCCCGTCGAGTCCGTGCTCGAGCAAGTACGCGAGGCCCAGGAGGCCGGTGTGCCCGAGGTGGTGCTGACTGGCGTGAACCTGGGAGCCTATGACGGCAAGAGCGCGACCGACGAGCATGTCGAGATCGATGAGCTGCTCGAGGCCATCATGGAGCGCACGACTATTGCGCATGTGCGCATTTCCTCGGTCGAACCCATGGATATCTCTGAGCGCCTGCTTAAGGTTATGGCGCGCTATCCGCAGCGTATTGCCCCGTTTTTGCACCTGCCCGTGCAGTCCGGCTGTACGGCAACCTTGCATCGCATGGGTCGTCCCTATAGTGCGGAGTCCTTTGAGGACACGGTGCGTATGATTCGCGCCAACTTGCCCCAGGCGTCTCTTTCGTGCGACGTCATCGTCGGTTTTCCTGGTGAGACGGACGAGGAGTTCGAGGAGTCGCTGGCGCTGTGCCGCCGTGTGGGTTTCTCACGTATGCACGTGTTCCGCTACAGCAAGCGTCCCGGTACCCTTGCTGCCGACATGCCCGACCAGGTGCCGCCCGAGGTTATGGCCGAGCGCAGCCGCCGTATGCGAGCCGCGGCGCAGGAGCTCGCTATTGCCGATGCTCGTCGTCGCGTGGGCACCGTCGAGCGTGCCGTGCTCGAGTATGGTGACAACCTGACGCTCGGCTCGTTCCATCATGCCCGTCTTGACGATACCTGTGGACTTACAGCCCCGTGCCTGCTCGATGTTGCTATCATCGGAGTCGATGATTCCGGCTTGGTCCATGCGCGCAGGGAGGTCCATGGAAGCCTCGAAGATTAGACTTACCGTTCCCGAGGGAATTGATCCCTCGCGCGTTTTGGGCGTCGGCGACGGCGTCCTTCGTGCGCTCGAGAGCTTGGTTCGCGCTCACGTGGTCGCCCGTGGCGATAGCATCGCCGTGAGCGGTGACCCGGATGAGGTCGAACTCGTGGCGCGTTATTTTGAACACGCTTTTCGCGAGGCGGCGGCCGGTCGTACCCTGTCTGCCGACGATGTCTCGCGTTGCCTGGCCGTCTTGCGCGACGGCGAGCATGAGGCCACATCGCTTCGCGATGACGTGCTGCTTTCATACCGCGGTCGCGTCATTCGTCCCAAGACGCTTGGGCAAAAGCGCTATGTGGATGCCATTCGCTCGCATACCATCACCTTTGGCTTGGGTCCTGCCGGTACCGGTAAGACCTATCTGGCCATGGCGCTCGCTGTTGCCGCGCTCAAGCGCCATGAGGTGGGCCGTTTGATCTTGACGCGTCCGGTTGTCGAAGCAGGGGAGAACCTGGGCTTTTTGCCTGGCACCCTCGAGGAAAAGATCGATCCGTACATGCGTCCGCTCTACGACGCCCTTTTTGACATGATGGATCGCGAGCGCACCGATGAGCTTATGGAGCGCGGCGTGATCGAGATCGCCCCGCTTGCCTACATGCGCGGTCGTACGCTGAGCGATGCTTTCGTGGTGCTCGACGAGGCGCAAAATACCACGCCCGAGCAGATGAAGATGTTCCTGACGCGTCTAGGTTTTAATTCCAAGTTTGTGATTACCGGCGACCTGAGCCAGCGTGACCTGGTGGGTCGTCGCGGCGGTCTTGCCGATGCCGAAAGGATTCTGGGTCGCGTCGACGATGTGGCGTTTTCTCACCTGGAGCGCGCCGATGTGGTGCGCCATGCCCTGGTGGGTCGTATCGTCGAGGCATACGATGCTTATGATGACGTGCGTGAGCAGCGCTCGCGCGACCGAAAGGAGTCCCGTTGAGTGTATTGATCAGCAACGATGCCGAGCTCGATACGCTGCTCGACGCGCAGGAGGTGGAGCACATTTGCGAGGTTGTGCTTGCCGCCGAGGACGTTGAACGTGAAGTCGAGATTTCCCTTTCGTATGTCGACGAGGACGAGATGCACGAGCTCAACCACGAGTGGCGTGGCATCGACCGCACCACCGATGTGCTCTCGTTTGAATGCGACTCGGCCTTTGACGAGGATATTCCCGCCGACGAGACGCTCGAGCTCGGCGATATCATCTTGGCCCCGCAGGTCATTGCCCGTCAGGCCCCCGGCTTTGGCAATAGCCCTGCCGACGAGTGCCGCCTGATGCTCGTACACGGCATGCTGCACCTGCTGGGGTATGACC
>CAKXKM010000011.1:27189-37994 GCA_934876235.1 Collinsella sp. AF02-46-1
CGCTATCTGGCGCTCGAGCGCGGCGAGGACCCCAAACTCGTTCACGTCGGCCCCATCACCAATCATGCCCACGACTAGGAGCCGTTTATGATTCCCGGATCGAACAAGGACCATCCGTCCTTTTTAAAGTCGTTCTCCTACGCCATGGAGGGCTTCGTCACCGCCGTCAAGACCGAGCGCAACATTAAGGTCATGCTCGTAGCGGGCGTGTGCACCGTCATTGCCGGCTGCATCGTGGGGCTCGACATTGCCGAGTGGGCCACGATCATCATCTGCTGCGGCCTGGTGATTCACGGCGAGCTGTGCAATACCGCCATGGAGGCCATTGTCGATCTGGCGACCCAGGAGCTCCATCCGCTGGCAAAACGCGCCAAGGACATCGCCGCCGCCTCGGTATACGTACTTTCAATCACCGCCGCGATTGTGGGCTTGCTGGTATTTGCCCACGCGGTCGGCTTTATTTAGAAAGGGATTCCCATGTCCGACAATATGCAGCCTATCGATGAAATTTTGGACGACGAGTCCCCGGATGCTAAGGCGACCGAGGCCTATGAGGAAGTCGAGGAGTTCGACCCGTTTGAGGGCATGAGCGACGAGGAGCTCGATGCCCTGTGCGACGAGGACGACAGCCTCGCGGGCTTTGGCGACGTTGAGCCCGGTTTCCGCAGTGGCTTCGTGGCCTTGGTCGGCCGCCCCAACGCCGGTAAATCAACGCTGCTCAACGCCTGCTATGGCAAAAAGGTCGCCATCACCTCGCCGGTGGCCCAGACGACCCGCCGCCGCATGCGCGCCGTCGTCAACCGCCCCGGCTACCAGCTGGTCTTTGTCGATACTCCGGGTATCCACAAGCCCAAGGACGGTCTAGGGTCTGAGCTCAACAAGAGCGCGCTGTTCGAGCTGAACGATGTCGATGTTGTCGCGTTTTTGATTGATGCCACTAAACCGATTGGCAGGGGAGACGCCTGGGTTGCCGAGCGTGTCAAGAATGCCCGTTCCAAGAAGGTCCTGGTGCTCACCAAGGCCGATGAAGCCGACCCCGCACAGGTCATGGAGCAGCTTAAGGCCGCCCACGAGCTTATGGAATATGACGACGAGATCGTGACGTCGTCGGTCAAGAACTTTAACGTCGATGCCTTCATCGAGACCGTTGCGCACTTTTTGCCCGAGGGTCCGCGTTGGTTCCCCGAGGACATGGGTACCGACGCTTCCGATGAGACGCTCGTTGCCGAGTTTGTGCGCGAGAAGGTTTTGCGCCGCACCCGCGATGAGATCCCGCACTCCGTGGGCGTGATTTGCGATGCGCTTGAGCAGACCAAGAAGGTGCTGCGCGTGCACGCCACCATTTACGTCGAGCGCGAGGGCCAAAAGGGCATCATCATCGGCAAGGGCGGCGAGATGATCAAACATATCGGCATCGACGCCCGTCGCGACCTTGAGCGCATCTTTGGCACCCAGGTCTTTTTGGAGCTGGACGTGAAGGTCAAGGCCGGCTGGCGTGACGACGAGGCCCAGATTCGCCGCTTTGGCTATAACGCCGAGGATTAGGGACACGCGGCGCGAATGGCAGGTTCTCGTACATATCGCACGAAGGTGCTCGTCCTCGATAAGACCAAGCTCAAAGAGACGGACCTGATCCTGACGATGCTTGACGAGCGGGGTCGGCAGGTTCGTGCCGTGGCAAAAGGCGCCCGCAAACCCGGCGGACGCCTGGCTGCGCGCTGCGAGATGTTCTGTACCGTTGATCTGCTGCTTGCGCATGGACGGTCGCTCGACGTGGTTTCCCAGGCCGAGCTTATGGAGGCGCCGCTCGGCGCTGCTCCCGATTACGAGATGACATGCGCCGCAAGCGCGATCGCCGAGGTCGCGCGCGTGTGCTCGTTTGAGGACGCTGAGGACCCGTTTACCTTTGCCATCACACAGCGAGCGCTTGCCTTGGTGGGCAGCGGGCTCGACGCGGCGCATATGGATCTGCTTGTGGCGGCATATGTCTTTAAGCTGCTGTCCCACGTTGGCTATCGACCCGATTTTTCGGCCTGCGTGCTGTGCGGAGACCCCATGTTGTCGTATTTTTCACCCCAGGCGGGCGGTCTCATGTGCGGGTCGTGCGCGTCGAGCGTTCCGGGTGCCGAGCTGGTGTCGACCGGTGAGGTCGCATGGCTGCGCGCCCTCATGTCCATGACCTTCGATGCGCTCATGGTCGAGCGAATCGACCCGCATACGGCGGCGTTCTTGCTCGGGCTTTCGCATGTGTGGGCGGCGACGCACACCGATCAGCGCCTCCGTGCGATGGACTTCAGGTTGGGTCGGTGATGATGCGCAGGCGCGGGCTGCTTGTGGTAACATACCGACCTGTTGGTACCTCGACCTTGGATGCTCGCTCCACCGGCGGCTTCCCAGTCCGAGGCGAATAGCGTCGCCCGCGGGCGACAAGAAGCGAAAGGTGAAACAATGACTGTTTCCAAAGAGCGCAAGGCGGAGCTGACTGCCCAGTTCGGTAACACCCCGGTCGACACCGGCAACCCCAAGGTTCAGGTCGCCATCCTGACCGAGCGCATCAAGGAGCTGACCGAGCACATGAAGTCCCACCAGAAGGACTTCCACACCCGTCGTGGTCTGCTCATGCTCGTCGGCCGTCGTCGTCGTCTTCTCTCCTACATCAAGAAGAACGACATCGTCGAGTATCGTGAGCTCATCAAGGCTCTGGGCATCCGCGACAACATCCAGTAGGATTTGTACATGCAAGGAGCGTCCTGCGCAGCGGGGCGCTCCTTTTGTGTAAGGGCGTGAACAATCACGCTCTGAAGCGTGGCGGGGGCAGGGGGCCCGCGTCACATGAGGAGCCTGCAGGCAAGGGGCCTGCGGGGTAAAGGAGAACAATGACACTCGTATCCAAGACCTTTGAGCTGTACGGCAAGACCTACACCTTTGAGTCGGGCGAGCTTGCCAAGCAGGCCACCGGCGCCTGCCTGGTCAAGCAGGGCGACACCACGATGCTCGACACCGTGGTCGTCTCCAAGGAGCGCAAGAACTACGACTTCTTCCCGCTGACCGTCGACTTCAACGAGAAGATGTACGCCGCCGGCCGCATCCCGGGTGGCTACCTCAAGCGTGAGGGCCGTCCCAGCGAGAAGGCCACGCTCACCGCGCGCATGATCGACCGTCCGATTCGCCCGAGCTTCCCGGACGGCTTCCGCAACGAGGTACACATCGTCGCTACCTCGCTCGTCGCCGACCAGGTCAACCCCTTTGACGTCATCAACGTCATGGGTGCCTCCCTGGCCATGACGCTCGGCGGCGTGCCCTTCGAGGGCCCGCTTGCCTGCGTGCGCATCGGCCGTAACGTGGAGACCGGCGAGTTTATCGTCAACCCCACCTACGAGGAGCGCGAGAACTCCGACCTGGACCTGGAGCTGGGCGGCTCTGCCGACTTCATCTCGATGGTCGAGGCCGGCGCCGAGGAGATCTCCGAGGACGACATGCTCGCCGCCATGAAGTTTGGCCAGGAAGCCCTTGCCGCCTTCTGCCAGGCCCAGGACGAGTTCGTTGCCGAGTGGGAGCAGGTCAATGGCGCCATCGTCAAGAAGGAGTACCCGCTCGACCAGCCCGTCGAGGAGGTCCAGGAGCGCATCTTCGCCCACTACGACGAGATGGCCGCCGCCCTTCGCGATGCCGACAAGCTCTCCCGTATCGGCAAGGTCGAGGCTCTGAAGGAGTCCATCCGTGCCGAGTTCACCGAGGAGGAGCAGACCGCTTGGGAGCGCGAGATCCCCGTGGCGCTCAAGAAGCTCGAGAAGAAGGCTATGCGCACCATGGTCGTCGAGACCGGCGAGCGCGTCGACGGCCGTGCCGCCGATGAGATTCGCCCCATCATGGTGAAGGATAACTACCTGCCGCTCGTTCACGGCTCCGGTCTGTTCCAGCGTGGCCAGACCCAGGTGCTTTCCGTCCTGTCGCTCGGTATGCTCAACGAGGGTCAGCGTCTGGATACCATCGAGCCCACCGAGGGCAAGCGCTATATGCACCACTACAACTTCCCGCCGTTCTGCACCGGCGAGACTGGCCGCATGGGCAGCCCCAAGCGCCGCGAGATCGGCCACGGCAACCTGGCCGAGCGCGCCCTGCTCCCGGTGCTCCCCGACGAGAACGAGTTCCCCTACGCTATTCGCGTGGTCTCCGAGGTCATGGAGTCCAACGGCTCCTCTTCGATGGCTTCGACCTGCGGCTCCACGCTCGCCCTTATGGACGGCGGCGTGCCTATTAAGCGCCCGGTCTCCGGTATCGCCATGGGCCTGATCCAGGAGGAGGGCAAGACCGTGGTCCTGTCCGATATCCAGGGTCTCGAGGACTTCCTGGGCGACATGGACTTTAAGGTCACCGGCACCACCGAGGGCATCACCGCCCTGCAGATGGACAACAAGGCCACCGGTCTTACCTTCGACATCTTGGCCCGCGCCCTGCAGCAGGCCAAGGAGGGTCGCGCCTTCATCCTGCAGAAGATGCTCGATGTGATCCCCGAGCCGCGCCACACCACGCGCAGCACCGCTCCGCGCATCGTCTCCATCCAGGTTCCGACCGACAAGATCCGCGACGTTATCGGTTCTGGTGGTAAGGTCATCCGCGGCATCCAGGACGAGACCGGTGCCTCGGTCGACATCCAGGAGGACGGCACCGTCTTTGTCGGCGGCACCGGCGAGTCCGTCGACCAGGCTGTCGAGCGCATCAAGCTCATCATCAAGGTTCCCGAGCCGGGCGAGGAGTACACCGGTCGCGTTGTCTCCATCCAGCCCTTCGGTGCCTTCGTGAACCTTCTGCCCGGTAAGGACGGCCTGCTCCACATCTCCCGCGTCGCCAAGGGCCGCGTGGAGAAGGTCGAGGACGTCCTCAACGTGGGCGACGAGGTCAAGGTCGTCGTCATCGAGGTCGACGACCGTGGCAAGATCTCGCTCGATCGTCTTGACAAGCCTGAGGCCCCGGCTCGCGCCGAGGGTGCCTCCGAGGGCGACGGCGAGCACTTCCAGCGTCGTGAGCGTCCGCGTCGCGAGCGCTCCGAGCGCAGCGACCGTCCGCGCCGTCCCGGCGACAACGGAGGCCGCAAGCCCCGCCGCCACCACGACGCCGAGTAACAGCCGTACATAACCAGCACCGCAAGGGCGACTCCGGACAGGGGTCGCCCTTTTGCTTGCGCCCGGGAGGGCCGCATATGAAGTTTCCTGCTCTACGGGAAACCGGCGGGATAGACCGGTTCAGATGGGGCTTTAATGCATGGGTGGTCTGTATTGGTTCAAATGGGTATCATACTGTGGTTACTGCATCGACTCGGTGATGCATGTTTGTACGTTCCCGGCGGTCGGTTTGCCAGAAGCGCCCCGTCGGTTGTTCCAGACCCGTTTCGAAGAAAGGAAACCACACTAACCTATGGCAGCTAAAAAATCATCTCCCTTGAAGATCATCCCGCTCGGCGGCCTTGATGGCATCGGCAAGAACATGACGGTTTTCGAGTGCGGCGACGACATGGTGCTCGTCGACGCCGGTCTCATGTTCCCGGATGACTCCCAGCCCGGTATCGATCTGGTGCTTCCCGACTACACCTACGTTCTGGAGAACGAGGAGAAGCTCCGCGGTATCATCGTTACCCACGGCCACGAGGACCACACCGGTTCGCTTCCGTACCTGCTGCAGGACCTCAACAACAAGGTGCCCATCTTCTCGAGCAAGCTGACGCTCGGTTTTATCGAGGGCAAGCTTTCTGAGTTCCGCATCCGCGCGCCTAAGTTCCGCGAGGTCAAGGGCGGCAGCCATGTCAACCTCGGCGGCATCTCGCTCGACTTCTTCTCGATGACGCACTCCATCCCCGGCGCTCTGGGCGTGTTCATCCGCACCAATCAGGGCACCGTTATGCACACCGGCGACTTTAAGCTCGACCAGACGCCCATCGATGGCGTCACGCCCGACTATGCCGCTATCAGCCGCTTTGCCAAGCAGGGCATCGACCTGCTGCTTTCCGACTCCACCAATGCCACGGTTCCCGGCTTTACCAAGTCCGAGGCCGAGGTTGGTCCCAACCTGTTGCACGCCATCAAGAACGCCCCGGGTCGCGTGTTCGTCGCATCGTTCTCGAGCCACATCCATCGTTTGCAGCAGATCTGCGATGCCGCCCGCAAGTGCGGCCGTAAGGTCGTTGTGACCGGTCGCTCCATGCTCACGAACACCCGCGTGGCGCGCGAGCTCGGTTATCTCAACATCGATGATGCCGATATCATCGATGCCTTCGATATTGATAACCTGCCTGACGACAAGATCGTCGTCATGTGCACTGGTTCGCAGGGCGAGCCGCTGTCGGCCCTGTCCCGCATGGCCAATGGCGAGCACAAGACGCTCTCCATCCACGAGGGCGATACCGTTATCCTCTCGGCAACTCCCGTTCCTGGCAACGAGAAGGCCGTCCAGCAGGTCGTCAACAGCCTGGCCAAGCTCGGCTGCGACGTGTGGGATAAGAACCGCGCTCTCGTCCACGTCTCGGGTCACGGTAGCCAGGAGGAGCTCAAGCTCCTGATGGCCATGGCCAAGCCCACGTATTTTATGCCGGTTCACGGTGAGGCCGTGCATCTGCGCGCTCATGCCCAGCTGGCGCGCAAGATGGGCATCAAGGACGATCATATCTTTATCCTCGATAACGGCGACACGCTCGAGATGCGCGGTGGTATCGTCAAGCGCGGTACGCCCGTCGAGTCCGGTGTCGTTTACGTCGACGGCCTGCGTATCGGCGATACCGACCCCATCGTCCTGCGCGATCGCCAGAAGCTCGCCAACGACGGTATGGTCACGGCCGTTGCCATCGTCTCCCTCAAACACAAGAAGATCGAGGCTATCGAGTTCTCGGGCCGCGGCGTCTCGTTTGCCATCGACGACCAGTTCTCCGAGGATGCCTCCGCGTCCATTATGAAGACGATCGAGAAGGGTAAGTTTAGCTTTACCAGCAGCGGTTCCGATGCCATTCGCAAGGCCGTGCGCGATTCGCTCTCTAACTTTATCTGGAGCCGTACGCGCACCCGTCCGATGATCATCCCGGTCGTCATGGAGGTTTAGTTTGGCGCGCGGATCTGCACAAAACGCCAAAGGCAATAAGGCCAATAACCAACCGGCATCTGCTAAGGGTGCCGGTTCCCATCTGCGTGCCAATAAGGGCCACGAGTCCGAGTTCGATGAGTTTGAGCCCTTGGTCGAGCCTTCGGCCAATCGCGATATCGCCGGTGTGGTCATCGCCGTTTTGGCGATCGCGTCCTTCATTGCCGTGATCTCTCCGGCAACAGCGCCCGTGACGGCTGCGGTTGCCGGTTTCTACCACCTGGGCTTTGGTCTGGGCGCCTACGTGCTGCCGATCGTCATCTTGCTGTTTGCCGCCACGCTCTTTTTGGGTGAGGACTCGCCGCTCAACGTGCGCTCTGTTGCGGGCGGCGCCTTGGTCTTTATCGCCGTCGTCTCCATTCTTTCGCTGATGGTGCCGGGCACGAGCGATTCGTGCGACCTTATGTTTACGCCGCAGAACCTTTCCGTGTCGGGCGGCTACATTGGCGCCTTTATCGCAAGTGCCTTGCAAAACGCCCTGGGTAAACCTATCGCCATGGTTGTCTTGCTGGGGCTTGTCGTCGTTGGTTTGGTCATTATCGGCTTTTCGGTGGGTGGCGTTTTGCGCTCCGCACGCGATCGCGCTGCCGATTTTGCCGAGCGTCGACGTGCCGATGTCAATGCGAGTCCGTGGGGCGATGAAGAGGCCCTGTCTGTTCCCGGCGTCGCTCGTCCGCACCTGAGCATTCTGCGCCAGAAGGGATCTGACGCCGCGGTGACCACGGTCATGGGTGGCGATGTGGACCCGGTTTTGGATGACGACGAGGACGATGACCCGTTTGTCGACGTATCCGAGTCGGTTGAAGCCGAGCGGGCCAAGACCACGCTGTTGCCGCGCCGCCATGCCAAGAAGGGCAAGTCTGCGCCTAAGCTCAATACGAGTGAGCCCGACCCGTCTTGGTCCGATAGCGAGATTGAGCTCACCGAGGGCGATGACGAGGACGACGAGGCTCCGATTGAGACCGCAAAGACAACTTTGCTGCCGCGTCGCCATGCAAAGCGCGGCCAGGTAACCGGCCAGCTTTCGATGGAAGACGACCCCGATAAGATCGACGAGTCCGAGCCGCCGTTTGCCGTGAACCCTGTTTCGGCCGCACCTCAGATTCCCGACTTCTTAAAGCATCCCAAGGTTGCCGATGCGCCTGCCACGAGTGCTGTCGAATCGGCTGCGGCTCGTGATGGGGGAGCGGACGGCGGCGCCGCAGATAACGAGGGCGAAGAAGAGGACGGCCTCAAGCTTCCGCCGCTCGAAATCCTACATGCCAACCCGCAGTCGGCTTCTGCCGCGTCTTCGGATAAGGAGCTGGAGCAGACCGCTGAGTCACTGCAATCCACCTTGCTTGAGTTTGGCCGCAGTGCCCGCGTGGTCGGCTGGATCGCCGGCCCCACGGTGACGACCTTTAAACTGCAGCCCGGTGAGGGCGAGCGTGTGAGCAAAATCTCGAGCCTCGAGGACGATATCGCGCTTTCGCTCGCTGCCCAGTCGGTGCGTATCTTTGCCCCGATCCCCGGCACCTCGCTCGTGGGCATCGAGATTCCCAACCGCAAGCGCCAGAACGTCAATCTGGGCGACGTGCTGCCCTATGTGAAGGGCGGTCCGCTCGAGCTCGCCATCGGCCGCGACGCCGAGGGCACGCCGGTTGTCGCCGACCTCGCCAAGATGCCTCACCTGTTGATTGCCGGTACGACCGGTTCTGGTAAGTCGGTGATGATCAATTCCATCATCACGACCTTGCTCATGCGCGCCCTTCCCGAGGACGTTCGCCTGATCATGGTCGACCCCAAGCGCGTCGAGCTTGCGGGCTATAACGGTCTGCCGCATCTCTATGTGCCCGTGGTGACCGAGCCCAAGCAGGCCGCGAGCGCCCTGCAGTGGGCCGTGTCCGAAATGGAGCGCCGCCTGAAGGTATTCGAACGCCTCAACGTCCGTAAGATTTCGACCTATAACGAAAAGCAGGCCGCCGGCGAGTTTGAGCATTACGACAACCCGCCGCAAAAGATGCCCTACCTGGTCATTATCATTGACGAGCTCTCTGACCTGATGATGGTCGCCGGTAAGGATGTAGAGGCCTCGATCGTGCGTATTGCACAGCTGGGCCGCGCCGCCGGTATTCACCTTATCGTTGCCACGCAGCGCCCCAGCTCCAACGTGGTGACGGGCCTTATCAAGGCCAACATCACCAACCGCATCGCCTTTAACGTCGCCACGGGCATCGACTCGCGCGTCATCATCGACCAGATGGGTGCCGAGAAGCTCACCGGTTTGGGCGACATGCTGTTCTCCAAGGTCGACTGGGGCAAGCCCCGCCGTATCCAGGGCTGCTTTGTCTCGGACGACGAAATCAACGAGATTGTCGAGTTCGTCAAGTCGCAGAGCGAGCCCGACTACCACGAGGAGATTCTGTCCGCCGTGGCGCCCGCTTCCATGTCCATGGCTGGTGGCGGCGGCATTGTCCGCACCGGAGTCGCCGAGCCGCAAGACGATGATCCGCTCATTTGGGAAGCCGCCCATATTGTGGTGGAATCGCAGCTTGGCTCCACATCTGGCCTGCAACGTCGTCTGAAGGTTGGCTATGCGCGTGCCGGGCGTATTATGGACATGCTGGAAGAAAAGGGTGTCGTCGGCCCGCCCGACGGTTCTAAGCCGCGCGAGGTCCTGTTGGACGAGGAGGGGCTTGCCGCGCTGGAATCTGTCGACGCCGAGATGGCACGTGAAGATCGTGAGTTTGGAGGATTCTGATGGCTGCACGCTTTGGTGACATGCTGCTCGAGCAGCGTCGCCGAATGGGCCTTTCCATTCAGCAGGTCGCCAACACCATCAAAATCAGGCCGCAGATCATCGAGTTTTTCGAGACCGGTAACTTTGCTTCGATGCCGCCGCGCGGCTATGCGCAGGGCATGATTTCGAGCTATGCTCGCTTTTTGGGCCTCAATCCGCGCGAGGTCGTCAATGCCTACTTTGACGAGCTGATGGCATACGAGCGCGAGACGTCGCAGCAGGGCGGTCGTTTTCAGGACGCCGCCGGCTACGTCAATTCGCGTTCCTCAGTCGATAACGGGCGCTTCCTGATGGTTCAGGGCGGTCGTTCGACCCGCTATGGACAGCGTCCTCAGCAGGCCGGTTATATTACCGAGACGGGTTCGGGCGAGGAGATTCGCTCGCAGCGTGACCGGTTCCGCAGTACGCCGATGCCCGAGGACCGTGCACTTCCCGCTGCCCGCGGCGTGGCGCGTGACCCTCGTGCCGGCTACGGCGACGGCGGCTATTCCGATCGCGGTCACCGTGGTATCTCCACCGGACGCTCTCGCAGTGGCTATGCGGACGCCGATACCACGCAGGTGACGCCGCGTCTTCGCTCTCAACCACAGCCGTATGGCCAGCGCTCTTCGGCTCCGCGTGCGGGCCAGCGTGGCTATCAAGGCCGCGGTGAACTTGCGCCCCGCTCGGGTCAGCGCAGCCTTCAGGGCCAGGGTGGCTATCGCGGCCGTTCCGATAGCAATCGTGGTCGTATGCCTCAGGGAGGCGGCCGCAGCAGTTCCAGTCGTGGACGCGGCGGTTCCCGTGCTCCTCAAAACAACGGGCTCGATCCGCGTATCGTCTACGCCGGCATCGGTGCCGTGGCGTTGCTGCTGATCGTGCTCATCGTGGTACTTCTGCGTGGCTGCGCATCTTCGACGCC